>QCRH01000004.1 GCA_003211955.1 Prochlorococcus sp. AG-459-O09
TCCTTCTTTTATTTCTATTGAAATAGCATCATCAACCTCATGTGGATCATCAGAGTCAATAATATATGTTTTTAAATTAGTTAAATCTTTCAAATATTTGAGATATTAATTATAGTGCCAACTATATTCAATATGAAATTATCCTTCAGGATTTACGAAGGGTAAAAGAGCTACAATTCTGGCTCTCTTTACAGCTAATGTAAGATCTCTTTGTTGCTTAGAGGTTAATCCTGTCATCCTTCTTGGTAGGATTTTACCCCTTTCAGTTATGAATTTTTTTAGTAGTTCTACATCCTTATAGTCAATAGGATCCCCAGGTTTGATAGGTGATAATTGTTTTTTAAAAATTGAATTAGGCATGATTGAATTTGATTTGATTACTTTATTTCCTTGTGAATTGTCATTCTGTTTAAATGAGGATTAAACTTTTTTAGTTCTAATCTTTCAGTTGTATTTCTACGATTCTTTTCAGTAGTATATCTTGAGACACCATTTGATCTCTTAGGATCTGTGCTTGTCCTTGCTTCAGTACATTCAAGGGTAACTACAACTCTTGTCCCTTTTTTAGCCATTTTAATTAATACTTTATTGTATAATTTTCTATTGTACATCTTCAACAAACTTTTTTGAAGATATACTAATTTCTTTTATCATCATTGATTAAAAAATATATATGAAAGTTTCTCAAAATTGGTTGAAAAATTTAGTAGAAATTACTTCTACTCCTGAAGATCTCTCTGAGAAATTGTCTATTGGCGGATTTGAGGTTGAATCATTAGATGATTGTTCAGAAAATGTAAAAGGTGTTGTTTTAGGTAAGGTATTATCTGTTTTAAAACATGAAGGATCTGACAAACTTTCAATTTGCCAAGTCGATATTGGTACTTCAAAGAATTTACAAATTATCTGTGGTGCGTTCAATATTAAACCAAATATTTATGTTTATGTTGCTACTGTAGGCGCGAAATTAAATGCTGTTGATTTAACTATTAAAAGAAGTGAAATTAGAGGTGTAATGAGTGAAGGAATGATATGTTCACTACAGGAACTGGGTTTAGAGGACTCTAGCGAAGGGATAGAGATCATTGATGAAGATTTAGCCTTAAAACATGAATTGGGTACTCCAGGGTCTGACTTGCTTCAATTAAATGATTTTATATATGATTTAGCCATTACAGCTAATAGACCTGACGGAATGTCTGTTATAGGAATAGCCCGCGAAATTTCTGCCCTTTTAGAATCCACATTAAATATTCCAGAATTAAACCATAAATATAATATTGATTTACTTAAAGGAATTAAACTTTGTCCAGAGGCTATAGAATCGAATTGCATTTATACAATAAGCTGCATTGATGGAGTAAATGGAGAGAAATTATCGCCAAATTGGCTTAAAGATCGTATAGAAAAATCAGGTATAAAGTCTATTAATCTTCTTGTTGATTTGACAAATTATATTCTATTAGAACAAGGCCAACCTTTGCATGCGTTTGATAAAGATAAACTAACAAACTTAATTGGTAAAGAAGTTTCTCCAGATGATTTCTCTGTAAGAAAAGGCAATGATAACGAAAGCCTTATTTGCTTAGATGGTAAAGAATACGACTTAAATGACAATATCACAGTTATTACTTGTGGTGATAAACCGGTAGCTATTGCTGGGGTGATAGGTGGTTTAGAGACTTCTGTAACTAATACTACCTCATCTATTTACCTTGAAGGCGCTGTTTTTAATCCAGTGATTATAAGAAAATCTTCAAAGGCGGTTGGCATAAGAACAGAATCTAGCAGCAGGTATGAAAAAGGGATTTCATCAAAAAATACAATAAGTGCAGTAACAAGAGCAATTAATCTTTTAGAAGAATATTTTTCTATTAATTCACCAATCATCAATACTTCCAATTTAAAAAATAATGAGGATATATTTATTAAACTACGGAGAAATCGAATACATAAAATTCTTGGTCCATTAATAATTAACGATCAATTTGAAAAAAGACATTTATCTGATAATGAAATAGTTGATAAATTAACACTCATAGGTTGTACTTTAAGGAATAAAGAATATGGCTGGGATGTAGCAGTAATTCCTAATAGATCACATGATTTAATAAGAGAAATAGATTTAATTGAAGAAATAGCGAGATTAGTAGGGTATGACAGATTCGACTTAAACCTTCCTAATCCAATTAAGCCTGGAAAATTGTCATCGGAACAGTTGGCATTGAGAAAAGTAAAAAATGGTTTTATAGAAAACGGTTTTAACGAGGTACTAAGCTACTCTCTAGTTCCTGAAGAAAAAGAAAAACTTATAAAGATTTCTAATCCTTTGTTATTAGAAACAAGCTGTCTTAGAGATAATATCTGGAAAGAACATTTGGAGATAGTTAACCGTAATATAAAAGCTGGACAAGCAAGTTGTTATATATTTGAAAGTGGAAATATTTTTCAAAAGAAAACTGAGTTCATTCAAGAAGAAGTTCTTAATGGTGCGATTTATGGAAATAGAAAATTTGGAAAATGGATAAATTCGGTTAAGGATAACGATCTTAATTATTATCAGGCAAGAGGAAAGTTAAAGGAGGCTTTATCATCTTTGAATATAAAAATTGAGGATAAACCTACTGATTCAATTGATTTTCTTCATCCTGGAAGAACAGCGAAATTAGTTATTGAAGGGAAGGATTCAGGTTATTTTGGTGAAATACATCCCAAACTAATATTAGAAAAGAAATCACTAAAAAAAGTTTATTTATTTAGCATAAATGTCTCAAACCTCTTGCGAGCTAGTACAAGAAAAAATAAATGGATTCCAATATATAAGCAATACCCAATTGTTCCGAAAATGGAAAGGGATATTAATTTCGTATTCAATAAGAAATTTTTTATTAGCGAAATAATATCAAAGATAAGAAAAACAGGAAAAAATCTTTTGGAGGATGTAAATTTAATTGATGTTTTTGAAGATACTAAATTTGGAGATGATCATATAAGTTATACATTTAGATTATCTTATAGAGATAAAGATAAAACATTACTGGACTCGGACATTACATCAATACATTCAAATATCATTTCTAATATTGAAAAATGTTTTAATACTAAACTGAGGAAATAATTGTATTATAAATCTTATATGAGACTATAAACTAGTCTATGTATAATTCTTATATAAGATAGGTAATAATCATAAAAAACTAATTAATGTTGTATTATATAGTTCATGATTAACTTACTTTCTCTATTACTTTCTTCAGTACTGTGGGTACAAGTTCCTCAGTGGTCAGATGATTGGTCAAAATGTGCTGTTGACGTACCAGATGCTTCATGTCATTGGTATATAACTGCACCAGATAATACTTTTGGGAAAGGGTTTAACTGGGCTAGCGCTCCTTGGTTTGATGCTAACGGATTAAGTGATGTGCCTAGTATTGATAAACAAACTGCCATGCAAAAGCTACAAAGTAAGTAGTACTGTCTTTAAGGCAGTACGGTAAGACATTAATGCCACTAATAGCAAGGCTTTCTAGCCATCATTAATTTCTTGGACATTTAAAGGACATAATTTATTGATTTATTATTCATTTTTTAATTTCTCCCAAGCATTAATTAGATTGCGTATGGGTAAATTAGTTTATCTTACTAATCTATAATAAGACTATATAATAGACTTATTATAAGTCTCATATAAGATGTACTATACATGCTATTTTTTATTTTAAAAGTTAATTTTTTAATTTCATTTACACAAAATTATTGTTTCCATAAATATGAATAAAATAATTGATGAAAATTAAAAATTTTAAACTTAACAGATCTCTTATATAAGACTATTAATTAGACTCATATTTAGTCTTATTTGAGAATTGGTATACTAATTTCTATATAGATTTTTTAGCAATTGATACGCTTCATTTAATTTTCTCATTTGATCTGTTGATCCTCCAGCATCTGGATGCGTCTCTAAGGCTTTTGATTTATAGGCATCCCTAATTTTACGGAGCGTATGAGCTGATCCTGCCGATGTTGATAAATTCAATAATTTAAGTGCTCCATATACTGTCATTGTTGAGTCCAAGGTTTCAAATGAATTTGATCTATTCTTTCGCTTAAATCTACTTACAAACCTTCTCATAAGTGTTGGTATTCTATTTATCAGATCTGATGTAGCAAAAGGGTCTTCTAAAACGCCAATCATTAATAAAACAATTTCAAGGGATGGATTTTTCTTTATCCAAAATGGGCATAATTCTGACATTAATTTATTGGCTGCACTCCACGTAAAGGGTAGATTTTCAGTTCCATCAAGATTTGGCCATATATCCCTTTCAAACCAATCCATCGAAGCTTCTACTACATAATCATTAGGAACTGATCCATATAAGGTTTTCCAATGACTTATTAACTCAATTCGACATTTTATTAATTCAGTTTCTTTAATTGTATTAATTTGAATATCATTAATATTCTCCTTTAATTTTTCACTATTAATACTTCTTCTTAGATTCTTTACTTTTTTTTCAACAAAATTGGGAAGGCTTATCTTTGAGTTGGCTTTTTCTTTATATTGATTGTTATTTGTAAATCTTTTATTCAAAGATATCTCATTAACTTCTTTTTTAACGTCTGATTTAATTAATACCAATGCTGTATCTTCATCAATATTTAAATTTCCATTATTCTTCTTCTCGTTAAAGTCTATTTCTTGCTGTTGGTTCTTAGGTAGTAAATCATCTTCTTGAAGAATTTCTTTAAGTATCTTTTCTATTACAGGTCCTCTTGCTCTAAATCCCCACTCTTTTCGTAATTGATCAAACCTGGAAATTAGTTCCTCAGGTAAATCAATTGAAATTCTTTTTGTATTTGAATTTTCAGGAATATTCAATAATATTTTCTTGAATAGTATGGAATTTACTTAATTTTATTCAAAAAAAAATTGAAAGTCCATACAGAATATTGTTTTTAAATTAAAACCAATTTATTTTTATGTCACAAGTCAATCAAGTATCTTTTTATAATAAATTAAAAAATGTTTAATTGTAATTTCAAGTCATCTAAAGAAAAAAGGAGTTTTTATCAACATAAGAAATTAGAAATGCTCAATTATATTAAGGATTCACTTGAACGTAAAATTGCCTCCGTAACAGCATCTATAGAAGTTCTAGAAAGCCAAATAAGCAGGGATAGGGAAGTTGAAGTAACTAACTAGTATTCAAACAAAACTTTCTAGAAGTTTTTCAGGGCCAAATTTCTTTAAATAATTAATATTTGAATTTTCAGTTACTAATAGATATCCTGCAAATCCTAAACCGTTAATACTGAAACCATGAATATGATCATTTTTTCTTTTTATAATAGCTATCCATTTATTAGTTATTAAAATATTGTAAGGATATATCGGTTTCTTATCAATTATAGGGTCCCCAATTCCTAATTTCTTGCATAATTCTAAGTAAAATTCTAAAAGACATGATGGATTTTCTAAAAAATTAAATTTGGATACAATAATATTTTTTTTTAGCTTACTATCTAGATCTTGATATGAGTTCATCTCTAAAAACCACTCTTCTCTAGGGCATGATATCTCACTTTTAGATCTACGCAGAAGTTGAAAATGCCTGTGAGGTTGACTTGCTCCCGCAATTGGAGAACTATTGAAAAACCATAATCCACTAGTATCTTTATTAACTTGTTGGATCGCTCTCCAATCTTTAATATCTAACCATCCATTTTGAGGTTTCCATTCATTTGTAATAAGTAAAATATGACCTTTTTGTACAGGGTACTTATTTAATATTAGTTGATGATTGTCACCAATTTTATCAATTTCTAGTATCTTTTCCCAAGGACAAAACGGATTTTGCTTAGGACCATAAATTTTTTTTTTATTAAATTTTGAAGTATCGAGTTTCCTTATTATGAAGTCGTCTTTTTCATATAAATCTCTTGTAATAATATCAGTTTTGAGAGGATATAAAGATTCATCATCAATTGATAATCGAGTTTGTTCTAGTGCTTTTTTCCAATATATTTCAAAACTCATTTTAAAAAATTTATCGTATTCATTTTAAAAAAAAAAATAAACTTGTAATTACTTTTTATTAAATTGATATTCTTTCAATTTTTCCAGAGGTACTGATTCTAAGACTACAATATTCGTTGATTCTAGTATGACTTTTGGTGCAAGACCGTCTAATAATGCTTGCTTCCACCTATCAAGACAAATACACCAATGATCACCATCCTTTAGTCCTTGGAACGAATAAATAGGCATGGGAGTTATTAAATCATTGCCTTGTGATTGACTATATTTCAGGAAATTATCATCCATTACACAACATATGGAATGATTCCCTCCATCATTTTTGTCATAGTTGCAAAATCCATCCCTGAACCACCCTGTCATAGGTGCGCAACTACAAATCTCAATTTTTTCTCCAAGGACATTTAACTGATTTTGATTATTTATGGTCATAGATTTTTTTAATAATAATAAAACACCAACATTTCTTTAAAAAAGGTTGACGAGTATGGGGGGTAAGGAGGTAATAATTCTAATAAGGTTTTTTTCATTATGGATTGGGACTTTACTGAAAACATAGCATTTAAAGCTCTTTATGAAGCTTTTAAAGTTAGTGGTGAAACTTCCGCATTAGAATTTTTATCTAGTGATGGTGCTTCATATTATCTTGAGTTAACACAGGATGCTGCAGGTGAGGGACTTGATCTGGGTGATAATGAAACGATGGAAGAACTACAGGAAGAAATTATTGAATATTTAGAAAACAACTAAAAATCTAGCTTAAGCGCTGAAATATTTAGCTTTTGAGTGTAGTGAAATGATAGCTGTAGTACTTTGTTCTGGATGAAGTTGTTCAGATTCATCCATGGTCAAGTTTATTCTTTTTGCATCCAACAATGATAATTGTATGTTTGAATCAGATACTTTTGGACATGCAGGATAACCAAAAGAATATCTAGCTCCTCTATATTTTTGAGCTAGTATTTCACTATTTTTGTCTGGTTCTTCAGACCTAAAACCACATTCAATACGAATTAATGCATGGACATACTCAGCTAGAGCTTCAGCTAATTGCACTGTAAGTCCATGGAATAACAAATAATCGCTATATTTATCTTCTTTAAATAATTTTTGAGAATATTCACTAGCAATATCGCCCATCGTTACTGCCTGCATAGGAAATATATCTATCGGTTTATCATTATTCAAATCACAATAAAAATCAGCTATACATAAATTATTCCCAGATTTTTGTCGTGGAAAATTAAATTGGGAACTTTTTTTTAACGATTTCTCATCAAATAAGAAAATACTATTATCTTTTCTCCCGCATCTGAAATATCCATAAACTGCTTTGGGTGATATAAGTTTTTTCTCAATAATTATCTCTAACCATTTATCTAACAATGGTTTAGCATATGAATCCAAATAGTTATTGTATTCATCTACGCTTTGGTTTTTTCCTTTTTTTATTTGCCATTGCCCGCTAAATAGAGCTTTTGTATCTAAATAAAATATTAACTTATTTAAATCTATATCAACATCGTTCAAGACTTTTGTTCCCAAGAAAGGGGCTTGAATTGGATCTTCTTCATTTATAAATTTAGATCTTATAAACTTTTCTTTTAAATTTAATTTGGAAGTCTCGGTATGTATGGATATTGATTTTTTAACAGCTTGAGAGTTGGCTTTTGATGAAGCTAAATTAACATTTATACCCTCATTGTTAATGAAACCCTCTGTATTTGACCAATTACCCTTTTTCTTATTATCCATATATTCATTCATGAATTTAAGATCAGTGAACGCATCTTTTCCGTACAATATTTTCCCTTTATATATTTTGCTGCAGTCCTCATTTACAAATTTTGGGGTTAAGGCAGCACCTCCTAATATTACTGGTACACTAATATTTTCATTGTTAAAAGCCTCTAAATTATCTTTCATAAAAGCAGTTGATTTAACTAGTAATCCGCTCATAGCGATGCAATCTGCATTGTGCTTTTTTTGTGCATCTATAATTGCTGAAACATCTTGCTTTATTCCAAGATTTATTACGTCAAAACCATTATTTGTAAGTATTATATCAACCAAATTTTTTCCAATATCATGAACATCGCCTTTGACAGTTGCAATTAAGAGTTTTCCATTTGATATTTTTTCATCTACAGTTTCCATATATGGTTCTAAGATTGAAACAGCAAATTTCATTGTTTCAGCGGATTGGAGTACAAATGGCAATTGCATTTGACCTGAGCCAAATAAATCTCCTACAACTTTCATCCCATCTAGTAAAAAGGTATTAATTATTTCAAGAGGTTTATATTTTTTTAACGCTTTATTTAATTGATCCTCTAATCCTATTTTTTCTCCATCAATAATATGATTTTTAAGACTTTCTTCAAGAGTTAGGTTTTTATTTACTGAAGATGCTTTTTTGAAATCTTGAATAGATAAATCTTGAAAAGCCTTTGTTAATTCTACTAATGGATCATAAATACAAAAATCATCTTCAAATTCTCTTTTATCATAAATCAAATCTAAGCAAAGCTTTTTAGTTTCTTCAGAAATTTTTGATAATGGCAAAATTTTGTTTGGTGCGATGATAGCAGAATCTAATCCTGCTTTAATGCATTCATCTAAAAATATTGAATTTAGATTAATTCTTGATAATGGTGAAAGACCAAAACTAATGTTTGATATCCCAAGTATGATATGAATATCAGGGAAATTTTCACGAATTTTTAATATAGCACTAATAGTTTCTTTAGCGTTTAATCTATCTTCTTCTATCCCTGTAGATATTGGCAGAGCTAATGGATCAAAAAATAGCTCATAATCTGACAAACCACATTCTCTAGTTCTATTAATCGCTCGTTTGACAATCTTATATTTATTTTCTGCATTCCTTGCCATTCCATCTTCATCAATTGTTCCGACAACAAGACCTGAACCATACCCTAAAGCTAAATTTAGTACTTGATCAAACCTTTCATTGCCGTCTTCGTAATTGGTTGAATTTATAATACATTTACCACCAGCTGACTTTAATCCACTTTCCATTTTGTCAGCATCTGTAGAGTCAATCATTAATGGTAAATTTATATTGGTAACTAATCTTGAAGTTATTTCTTTCATATCTTTCACCCCGTCTCTTCCTACATAATCGACATTTACATCAAGAACGTGAGCATTTTCTTTTTGTTGTTGCTTGGCAATTGCAACTAGGCCATCCCAATCGTCGTTATTTAATAACTCCCTTACCTTTTTCGATCCACTTGCATTTAATCTTTCTCCTACTATCAAAATTGAATTGTCTTGTTTATATGGCACAGAGTTATATATTGATGAGGCAGATGGAATAAAACCGCTTGAATTATTCATACCATTGTTGTTAGTCCTTTCATTATCAATAATTTCATCGATTATTGAAGACAGGTATTTTATATGTTCAGGTGTTGTCCCACAACATCCACCTATTAATTGAACATTAAAGTCATATATAAAATTCATTAACTGCATCTTTAATTCTATTGGCTTTAATCTATAGTGAGCTACACCACCAATATTTTCAGGAAGACCTGCATTGGGAATACAGCTTATAGCGAAGGGAGAATTTTCAGACAAATATTTAATATGTTCCTTCATTTGCTCTGGACCAGTTGCACAATTAAGTCCAAGGATATCTATATTAAATGGCTCTAATATTGTTAATGCAGATGCAATATCAGATCCAACAAGCATAGTACCTGTTGTTTCCATTGTTATAGATACCATTAAAGGGATATCTATATTTTTACTTACAAGAATTTCTTTTGATGCTAATAAGGCAGATTTAATTTGTAAAACATCCTGACAAGTTTCAATCAAAAGAAGATCAACTCCTCCATCTATAAGACCATAAATTTGTTCTTTATATGTTTGCTTTAATTCATCAAAATCTATATGTCCTAAGGTGGGTAATTTAGTTGTTGGCCCAATTGAACCTGCTACAAACCTTGGTTTATCAACTGATGAGTATTTGGCAGCAGCTTTTTTTGCTATGAATGCCGCATTTTTATTTATCTCATAAGCCTTATCCGCAATATCATATTCATCAAGAACTATTGATGAGGCTCCAAATGTATTAGTTTCTATAACATGACAACCTGCTTCTAAAAATGAATTATGAACCTTCTCAACTACCTCTGGCGATGATAAAACAAGGTTCTCATTACATCCCTCTAATTCTTTTCCTCCAAAGTCATCTGCAGTAAGATTTAAGTTCTGAAAAGATGTTCCAGTACCTCCGTCAAAAATAATTAATGGTTTTTCATCTCTATTTAGATAGTTTCTGAAAGATTCCATTTTTAGGTAAAAATTAATTTATTTTAGTGAAATTCTTGTTACCCAATTATCATAGTCTTGAGAACGACCTTCTGTTATTTCTATAAGCTTACTTTTTAATTTATTCATTATTGGTCTTTCACCATTTAATTCACTTGATTCAATTTTTTTAACTGGTGTAATTTTTGCTGCTGTACCAGTTAGAAAAACTTCATCTGCTATTAATAATTCTGTTTTATCAACAGGCCTTTCAATTACATTTATTCCAAAAGATTTTGCTAATTCAATTACACTAGCTCTAGTAATCCCCTCAAGGATATCTTGATCAACACCAGGAGTGATTAAGTCTCCATTTCTTACAATAAATAAGTTCATACCACTAGCTTCGCTTACCTTACCACTTGAATTTAATAACAAGGCTTCATCAAAACCCGATAAACTAGCTTCTGTTTTAGCTAAAGAACTAGTTATATAAGCCCCACTTATTTTTCCTCTTAATGGGAGAGATCTATCTTCTTGTCTAGTCCAACTACTCATTCTACAAGAAACTCCATCTGGGGATAGATAATCTCCTAGTTCAATACAATACATAAAGAAATCTGTTTCAATATTGTGTAACCTTGGAGCTATACCTAAATCGCTTGTATATACGAATGGTCTAATATAAATAGGTTTTTCTGGCTTATTTCTTTTTATAACTTCCTCTAAGGCTTTAAAAATATATTCTTCAGAAATATCAGTTAAGAGTAATTTTGCACTTTGAGATAATCTTTTTATGTGCTTATCAGTTCTAAATAAAAGGAATTCTTCTTTATTTGTAGGGTTAGGTATCGCTCGCATTCCTCCAAATGCAGCAGTACCATAATGTAGTGCATGAGTAGCTATTGATATTTTTGCTTCTTTAAATGGAATACATTTACCTTCGAACCAGGCATATGGAAGAAATTCATGCATATTCAATTTATTTAATTAAGGTAAACTTGTTTTATCCTACTTACGTATTCTAAACCTTATATATATATAAAAATGCACAGGATATTAAATATAGCAGGAAATGAAAAGAATAAGGATGATTTAATTGAGCAACCAGCGGCAGATTTTATTTTTATAACAAGTGTCAAAGCTGATTTAAATCTCATATCAAACTTATTGTTAGAAAAGGAATTTGCTTCATTAAAAAATAATGTAAGAGCTTTAGAAATTTCTAATTTAAATTCCTCAGCTCAAATTGATAATTATTTATTAAAAACAATTAATTATGCAAAAGTTGTCATACTAAGAATTTTTGGAGATAAAGGTACATGGAACTATGGAATTGAACAACTTTTAAATTGGCAAGCAGTCAATAAAAAAAGGAAGTTACTAATCCTATCAGGCACTGTTGATCAGGAAGTTTCCTTAAGTGAAATAAGTAGTATAGATAAAAATATTGCATTAAATATTTCTAGATTACTAAGATCGGGAGGAATGGACAATTATAGAAAATTTCTTAATTGTTTAAATTATCTAAAGGTAAATGAAACATTAATTCCTGACGAGTTTTTGAATATTAGTTTTTATGCAGATCCTTATTTATATGATTGGAAAATTGAAAAAGGCGAAAAGATAGGAATAATATCTTATAAATCACTTTTTTTGGCTAATGAAATTGAAGTAAACGAAAAACTTAACTTGCAGCTACGAAGATGCGGACTATCGCCTAAAACGTTATTTATTTCCACACTAAAAGATCATATTATTCAAAAGAAATTAATAGATATATTTAAAAAGGAAGATATTAAATTAATAATTACCACAACTTCATTTTCTTCATCTCAAATCAAAAATAACGAATTAATTGAAAATTCTACAAATATTTTTACTTCTCTTAAAATTCCAATTTTACAGCTTCTCTCTTCTAATAGATCAAGAAAAAATTGGTTAAATTCATCCATTGGAATGAATTCATCTGATTTATTAATGCAAATAATTATTCCTGAATTTGATGGAAGGATTACTACCTGTCCTTCAGCATTTAAAGAAATAATTTCTGAAAAAAATACACTCTACAGTGAAATAACCAGTTACAAAGCTGATCAAGTAGGTATTAAATGGATTTCAAAATTCGCAACAAATTATGTGAAACTTCAAAAACTTAATAATTTTGATAAAAAAATTTGTTTAATAATAAGTAATTATCCAGTAAAGAATGGAAGAATCGGTAATGGTGTTGGTCTTAATACACCATCTTCGATAATAAATATTCTTAACTGGTTAAAAGAAGAAGGTTATGATCTTGGATCTTTTAATTATCCTCAAGATTCTTCGGAATTAATGTCAATACTTATAAAAACTAGAACTAATGATCTTGAATCTCAAAATAATAAACCTTTAGATTACTTGCCACTTAGTGAATATTTAAAATATTGGAATTATTTAGAACTTGAACCAAAAAATATTATTGTTAACCGTTGGGGCAAACCATCAGAAGCGATCGATCTTGACAATGAAGGCTTCTCAATAAATGGTATTAGATTTGGAAAAATAACTTTATTGATTCAACCTCAACGAGGTTATGACGCTTTCACTGATAGAGATATTCATTCTCCCGATCTTCCACCTCCCCATAGATATTTAGCACAATATTTTTGGATTGAAAAAGTTTTTAACGCAAATGCTATTTGCCATATTGGTAAACATGGGACTGTTGAATGGTTACCTGGCAAATCTATAGGTCTAAGTAATAAATGTTTTCCAAATATTATTTGTCCAGCAATACCAAACATATATCCTTTTATCGTAAATGATCCAGGAGAAGGATCCCAAGCTAAAAGAAGAACTGCTGCAACAATTATTGATCATTTAACCCCTCCTTTGGATAGGTCAGAATTATATGGAAAATATTCAATATTAGAAAATTATATAGACGAATATTTTGAAGCAAAATTATTAGATTCTAATAGGATTGAAATTATAGAAAAATCCATTTTTGAATTAATTAAAAAAGATTTTAACGAAATCACTTTATATAATAAAAATAATCAAATTGAAGAGATTGATTCTTTTCTTTGCAAAATTAAAGAATCTCAAATTAGGACAGGTTTGCATATTTTTGGTAATAGGCAGAATGACATTAATGAAATAAATTTATTCTTGTGTATCGCTAGAGTACCAAATGCTAATCGAATTGGGATTGTTCAATATATAGCAAAACATTTAAAACTAGATTTGGATCCTTGGACAAATAAATATGATCAAAAGTTAAGTGAAAAGGATAAAAAAATATTATTGACTTTTTCCAACAAAAACATTTTAAACTTTAGAATGGCTATTGATTTTTTGGAACAACAAGCAAAGTATTTAATATATTTGTTTTTTTACAAAAAGAATACCAATATAAAATATCTAGAAAAATGTAAAAATCAAAAAATAATAGACTATTTCTTTAATGAAAAAAAACATAATAAGTATTTTTTATTATTAAAAAAAGAGATTCTATATCCAATCATTAATTCTTCATATAATGAGAAATTATCATTTATTAATTCGTTAAATGGACAATATGTAAAAAGTGGTCCATCTGGAGCCCCTACGAGAGGTAAAACTGAAGCTTTACCCACTGGTAAAAATTTCTTTTCAGTTGATTCGAGAGGACTGCCAACTGAATCAGCATGGAGTGTTGGTTGTCAATCCGCTTCACAAATACTTAATTTATACAAACAAGATAATGGAGAAGATTTAAAAAATATAGCCATATCTGTATGGGCAACATCCACAATGAGAAATGGTGGTGAAGACATTTGTCAAATACTATATTTATTAGGAGTACAGCCTATTTGGGATGGGCCTTCAAGAAGAGTAGTAGATCTAGAAATCATTCCTTTATCTGTTCTCGAAAGACCAAGGGTTGATGTTACTTTAAGGATTTCGGGAATGTTTAGAGATGCATTTCCACAGTTAGTTAAATTAACTTCTAAAGCAATAAATCTTGTTTCTAATCTTAATGAGGATGATAAATTTAACCCTCTTGCTGGGGCATCAAGGGATGGTGGTTCAATTAATCGTATATTTGGGTCAGCGCCAGGTTCATATGGAGCTGGTCTGCAAGAACTAATTTCAAATTCTAATTGGGAAAATATTGATGATTTTGGAGAATCTTTTCTTAATTGGAGTAAGTGGATTTACAGTGAAAATCTTGAACCTATAGAGGATAAAAATTCATTAGAAAATGCTCTTAAAAAAGTGCAGTTAGTTGTTCATAACCAAGATAATAAGGAACATGATATTTTAGATTCTGATGATTATTATCAGTTTCAGGGTGGATTATCTTCAGCAGTAAAAAAATTGAGCGGTAAATTACCTGAAATTTATCATGGTGATTTATCAAAATTTGGATTATCTAAAATTTCAAAATTACAAGATGAAATTAATAAAGTTGTTATATCAAGAATACTTAACCCTAAATGGATAAATGGAATGAAGGATAATGGTTATAAAGGAGCGTTTGAATTTTCAGCTACACTAGATTACTTATATGCTTTTGATGCTTCTACTGAAGTAGTCTCAGATTGGTGTTATGAGGAAGTTTATAAATCATGGTTATGTGATCTAGATCTTAGGAATTTCTTTCTAGAGAATAATCCATGGGCTTTAAGAGATATTGCACAAAGATTACTTGAAATTGTCAATAGAAAAATGTGGAATAATTGTTCATCAGATGTCATTGAAAATTTAAAGGACATAATTATTAATACTGATTCAATAATTGAAAAAAACGAATTCTGAATTATCTACCTAATAGTGAAAGTCCATGACTATCTGTTCCGCATGTTTTTAGCATTGAATATTTATCTGCTAATTTATCTATTTCTGAACAAACAAATAAACTAGGATTCCATACTTCATTAAGTTCATAATCGTACCAAACCTCTATTCCATCAATACCTTGTATTTTGGCCTCTGGAATTAATTTATAAAAGGGAATCCTGTATCTCGCTGGGTGTGCAAGAAATGATAAACCACCAGCTAAATTTATTGCTTTAATAACTGATTTAATATTTAAATCATTACCTATTGGAGACTCTCCAAGGATGTAGGGATTTAGGTATTTACTTTTTATATCTATTCCCAATCCAATTACATGTACTAAACATCCCAGAATCAAAGAATTAATTTCTATTCCCGAAATTAATGTAAAAGAATCTTTAGGATAATTTTTGAGTATATTATTTTTTTTTATATATTCATGAGCTTTAATTGTATGGTGATCGGTTATTGATAAAAATTTCAAGTTATTTTTATAAGCTTGTTCTAAAAGTTCATATGGTTCTAGACTTCCATCACTAAATTTTGTATGACAGTGAAAATTAATATTTTTAGGACAACTATTTTTATTAATATTGGAGGTTAATTTTACTAAGTCTTCCCTATTCATTACTTAATGTATTTTCATTTTTCTTTCTAATCTTTGCATATAATTGTATTGAAGCCAACATGAAAATAATTAGTCCAACTACGCTCCATGTAGCAACACTAGTTGGAAAATTATTTTTAAAAATAACTAAAAGTACAATTATAAATAATAACAAAGTAGGCAATTCATTTAATAATCTAAGGTTTTTTGCTGAAATGGTTGAAGTACCATTTTGTAATGAATACATTATTTTGTAACAGTAAGAATGATAAATTACTAATCCTAAAACAAAAGAAATTTTAATTTGTAACCACTTCTCACTTAACCAACTTGGTTGCATAATTACCATGCATATAGCCATACTTAAAGCTAATATCATCCCAGGTGTTGTGATTATATTCGCCAGCCTTTTTTCCATCAAGGTGTATTGTTTATTAAAGGCAATTTTTAATTCATTATCCATATTTTTAGATTCTTCATGATATATAAAAAGTCTTACTAAATAAAAAAGGCCCGCAAACCAAATGATTACACCAATAATGTGAAGTGATTTAAACCAGAGATATGCTTCAGCTGCCAAATTACTAGATTAATTTAAAAATATATATATTTTTAATATAGTTATATTTAACAATATCAAGAAATCTATTTTTCAAAAATTAATTAATATTTATAACTCGTTAAAATATTCATATATATCATTTACTGAATTTTTTCCAAGTCCTTTAACTTTTGATAAATCCTCTTTACTAGCTATTCTTATCGCGTCTATTGATTTAAAATGCTCAAGCAATTCTCTTATTCTTGATGGTCCTAATCCACTGATTTGGGACAATTGAGATCTATTCATTCTCTTAGATCTTTTGTCTCTATGAAAAGATAATGCAAATCTATGTGCTTCATCTCTTACCCTTCTTAATAGAAGAACTCCTTTTTGATTTTCGTCAGTATCAAGAGACTTAGTAAAGCCTGGAATAAATATTTCTTCATGTTTTTTTGCTAATGAACAAATAGTTACTTCTTCCTCAAGATTTAAATTTTTTAATGCTTTAATAGCTGCATTTAACTGTCCTTTTCCTCCATCAATCATTATTAAATCAGGCCAATCTGATAGAAGTTCATTGTCTAATTTACTATTCGTTTTATCATTTAATATTAAAAAATCCCCTCCGTTTTCTTTAAATCTTGACCATTTTTTAAACCTTCTATGTATTACTTCATATATCGAAGCAAAATCATCACTATGTCCTACAACAACGTTTGGATCTTTAATTTTATATTTCCTATAATGCTGTTTAGAAGGAATCCCATCAATAAAAACGACTTGTGATGCTACAGGGTCACTACCTTGAATATGGCTTATATCATAACCTTCAATTCTTTTAGGTTGTTCGCTTAATTCAAGTATTTGGGCAAGATCCTCAATTGATGATTCATTATCTTGTATCCCATTTATTATTCTATCTAATTCCAATTTCGCATTTTTTAAAACCATTTCTACAGTTTCATGTTTTTTATTTCTTTTTGGGATTAAGATTTTTACTTTCTTTTTTCTTAGATCCGTTAACCAATCCTCTATGGTTGCTTGTTTTGGAAGGTTATATTGAATAAGAATTTCTGATGGTATTTCTACAGCTTCAACATTCATATAATGCTCTTCTAATATCTTTTGTAGAATGAGATTTTCATCTTCATTATTTAATTTTTGACTATAGCCAATTCTCCCAATGAGCTTACCAGATCTCATTTGGAAAATTTGTATACTAGCTACATTTTTTTCTGAAACTATTCCAAAGATATCTCTATTAATTGAAGAATCTGGTATTGATATTTTTTGTGATTCAGTTAATAATTTTAAACCTGAAATTTGGTCTCTTATTTTTGCTGCATTCTCATAATCTAAATCATTTGAAAACTGCAGCATTTTTTTTTGTAAAAATATTTCTAAGTCATCATTTCTTCCCTGAAATATCATAGATACTTGTTTCATTATTTTTTTATAATCGTCAGATGATATTACTTCTTGGCAAACACCTGGACATCTTCCTATTGAATAATTCAAACAAGTTCTATCTTTATAGACTGGCCTTGGTCTTTGTCTAAGTGGAAATATTTTTTTTATCGTAAATAATGTTCTCCTTAATAATCCGACGTCAACATAAGGTCCATAATATCTATCTAAATTATTTCTATTTCTTCTTCTTCTTGTAATAAATATTCGAGGATATTTTTCACTCCAAGTTATACAAAGATATGGATATTTCTTATCATCCTTTAAAAGAATATTAAAGTATGGTTTGTTTGTTTTAATTAAATTTGACTCTAAATTTAATGCTTCATATTCGCTATCTGTGACTATTATTTCTATTTCAGTTATTTGACGAACCATCAAACTTAATCTGGGCGTTAAATCTGAATAATTATTGAAATAACTACTTACTCTACTACGTAGTTTTTTAGATTTACCGATATAAAGTAAGTTACTATCAATATCTTTAAAAAGATAACAACCAGATGACTTTGGAATTTCGGATAATCTTGATTTTAATAACTCCTTATTATTAACTAATTTATATTCAATTTTAAAATTATATTTGTTATCTATTTTTTCGATAGAGGAATTACTCATTTATAATAATTACCCTCCATAATTCCAGCCAGTTGAAGATAAATTTAGTGAGTCAACATCATTATTCAGATAAGCAGATTCAACCTCTCCCACAAAAACGGTATGGTCTCCATGCATAACACTTCCAACAACATTACATTCAACTCCACCAACACTATCAACTAAAATAGGCAATCCAAGCTCACCTAAATTAAATTCAACAGATTCAAATCTACCTCCTAATGCTTTTTGAGGTTTAAAGAAAACAGCAGCTAGATCCTTTTGATCACTTTTGAGCACATTTATTGAGAACTTATTGGTGGACTTTATTATTTCATGACTAGAACCCTCTGCTCTAACAGCCATTACAACTAATGGTGGGGTGAAGGAACCTTGAGTCACCCAACTTGCAGTAAATCCATTCACTTCATTTTTATCCTCGTCTCTAACACCACAAATAAATAATCCGTGAGGTATTTTTCTTAATAAGATTTTTTTTGCTTCTTGATTTAATGTCATAATTGATTTATCTAATAATCTTATTTTAACTAAATTTCTTATTCGATCATAATAAATTCATGAAAATTCTTTATCCAGGGACTTTTGATCCTTTAACAAACGGGCATATTGATTTAATAGAAAGGGCTGAAAAAATATTTGGCAATCTAGTAGTTGCTGTTTTAGAAAATACTTCTAAAACTCCAACATTTAATCTTGAAAGAAGAATAATACAAATAAAAAATTCTCTTTCTCATTTATCTAATATTGAAGTTATTTCTTATTCAGGACTCACTGTTGATTGTGCAAATGATCTAAAAGCTAATCTTATTCTTAGAGGCTTAAGAGCAATGAGTGATTTTGAGTATGAACTTCAGATTGCTCATACAAATAAATCTCTTAATAATGATATTGAAACTATATTTTTATCCACAAATACAAATTATAGTTTTCTTAGTAGTTCTTTAGTAAAAGAAGTTGCAAAATTTGGTGGTGAAATTAATCACATGGTACCTTCCTTTGTTGAGAGGGATTTAAAAGAATATTTTAAATAATATTTTTATTAACAAGATTTCAAGTAATAAAGATCACGTAATAATTTAAATGCTTTTTCTTTATCAATTTTATTAGAATTTTGGATAATGCTTATAATTATTGGCTTTTCATTTTTATATAAAAAGCCAGATAATGCAAAGACATTTGAAAGAGTCCCAGTTTTCCCAAAAAACTTTCCAGATAATTCACTATTTACAAATCTTTTAGCTAAAGTTCCTCTTATTCCCGTAATTGAAAGTGTAGATTGATAAGCTTGAAAATTATTAGAATATCTCATTTTATCTAAAAACAATACAACTAACTTTGTTGTAATTCTATTTTTTCGAGACAATCCACTAGCATCTGCAAAGTAAGCATTAGTTGCTGGGAGGCCTTTATTTTCAAGCCATCTTTTCAATTTTATATAGTCATTATCGTTCCATGTATTTGAGGCATTTTTAAAGAGTGATTCAGCTGTAAAATTATGGCTTTCAGAATTTGTAAGAGTTAATAATGAAAGAATTGGAGTTGAATATATTTTACTTATCTCTGTAATATCTTTTAAATAAAATGTTTTATCTGAATCTAAAAAATCTATATTTACTTTTGAATTAGGAAATTTACTTATTAAATAGTTTTTAATAAAATTTCTTAAAGCATGAATATCTTCATATTTATTGTGATTACTTTCAATAGCTAGAGATGTAATTGGAGATCCATATTCGTAAAGCTTATCAGTATTTGTCCAACCACTAGGCCAATTTAATTTTGAATCAATTTCTACAATATTAAAGTTAATAGATTTATTTTCTTTAATATTTGAAATTAGTTCGATTATATCTTCATAGTTCAGATCTGGATCCCCTTGACCGAGCAAATAATAATTGTTTTTATTTTTTTTTAATAAAAAGGTCTTTAAATTATTATTTAATTTATATTTACTTAAAACATAAGCTGATGAGAATAATTTTTGATTTGATGCTGGTAACCTTGGAACTTCATCATTATAGGAACTAATTATTGTCCCATTATTATTGATAATTGATACACTAAAAGAATCATCTAGTGTTTGATTCAATAAAGCATCATAAGTAGGACATTTTTTATTTTTAGTAATTATTCCAGGGAAATTAAAATAAATACTATTTAAAATATTTATTTTCTGATTTGTTAGTAAATATCTTATTAAGAATGGAGATGTTACTAATACAAGAATAATAAAGAAAAATGAATAAATTTTTTTAATCACATTCAATCTATAAATTTACAAAAATAGATTCATTATCGGGTTTAATTTCAAATTCTTTTTTAAAAAAATATTTTTTGTTTTCTTCTTTGAAAAGCAACCAATTATTTGGATAAATATGCATAAGAGCAGCTTTATTTAAAGGCTGAAGAAAATAAATATTTTTCCAAGTTTTGACAAAGTTTTTACGTCTCTCTCTAATAACACTTCCTATACCAATATTGGCATCTTCAAATTTAGGATTTAATGAATAATGCGTTCCTTGATAATTATCAGACATAGGTTCAAATGAATCAAAATCATATGGCTGAGGAAGTATCGATATCATTACACTATTAATATTATTTATATTATTTGATTCATTAAATGATTTAAAAGTAAAGATTTTATTTTTGATATCTGGATAGTCTCTTTGAGCCAAAGCCACAGCACCTTGATCAGCAAATGTTATGAATACATTATTATTTTTAGCTAATATCTTGTAAATTGTTATTCCAATTCTGTTAAACTTCAATCCTTCAAAATTAAATTCTATAGTAAATCTTTTATTTGAATCTAATAAACTTGGAATAATTGCATCCTCCATATTTCTAAGAGATTCATTTAAATCTTTAGGTAGTCTGTAATTTGTTTCCATCAAAATTTGTCAATACATATTTGAATAAGTTTTAAAAATTTATCTATTTCTGACTTATTGTTTATTGAACCTAAAGTAACACGAATATTGGAATATAGTTCATCATCTTTTAAGCCAATATTTTTAAGTGTTGAGCTCGGTTTCCCAGATGAGCTTGAACAAGCACTTCCACTACTTATGGCTATTCTATTTTCTGACATGAAATTAACAATCTTATAGGCTCTTATAGGATCAAATAGCTTATTTAAAAGTAGAAACGAAATATGATTTGGAAGCCTATGGTTAATACTGCCCGTAATCTTTATATGATTATTATCCTTAATTTTTTGAAAAAAATAATTTTTAAGTTTATTAATGTTATTAGAAGGAAATTCTGTTTTGTGATCATATGATTTTATTTTTCCTTTAATATTCTTTAATGATTCATACATTCCAGCAATTAATGGCAAAGCTTGTGTACCTTGTCTAATTGAATATTCCTGGGTAAGTGATATGTCTTTATTTTTTAAAATCATTCGAGACTTTTCTTTCGTTAAGAGAATGCCGATACCTTTTGGACCTCCAAATTTATGAGCAGATAAACTTAAAAAATCACATTTAAGATCTTTCCAACTGAATATTCCATTACTTAATATTTGAGTTCCATCTAAATGAAACATTATATTTAATTCTTCACATTTGGAACCTATAAATTGAACAGGTTGAATTGTCCCAATTTCACTTTGTCCCCAAATAATTGATACAAGCTTAGTATCATTGGTTAAAATTTTATCGATATTAGCAATATTTAAAATTCCATCATTATTTACCTTCCATTCGTAAATATCCCAATTTTGTTTTTTTAGTTTATTAGCACAAATAGTTGTTGCTTGATGTTCAACATTTGAGATGACAACTCTACCATTTTTAAAGTTCTCATAAATATTATTAAATACAATATTTGTTGATTCCGAAGAACCAGATGTAAAAATTATATCCTCTGGTTCTGCTTCAAATATATAAGCAATTTTAGATCTAATTTTTTCAAGATATGTAGAGCATTTTATCCCTAGCTCGTATGTTGATGAAGGGTTATGCCAATAATTCTTATAAGTTGAATTTATTATATTTAAAACATTCTCAGATAATGGAGTCGTAGATGCATTATCTAAATATATAAAATTATTTTCCATTAATTTATTAAAATTGATCCCGAGAAAACCTTTTTAGCATTACCGGTCATCATGACTTCAGAATCGTCTTTTGACCAATCTATTTTAAGATTACCTCCTGGCAAAGAAACAATTGTCAACGAGTTGCAAAGGCCCAACTTATAAGCTGCTACATGAATAGCACAGGCACCTGTTCCGCAGGCTAAGGTTGGTCCTGCACCTCTTTCCCATACATTTACTTTGATATTATCTCTATTTAAGATTTGACAAAAATGAACATTAGTTTTTTCTGGAAATAATTCATTTTTTTCAAATATAGGACCAAGTCTGGAAAAAACAATTGACTCTAAGTCTTTTACAAAGAA
The DNA here is from genome assembly GCA_003211955.1 of Prochlorococcus sp. AG-459-O09. Lineage (GTDB taxonomy): Bacteria > Cyanobacteriota > Cyanobacteriia > PCC-6307 > Cyanobiaceae > Prochlorococcus_A. The sequence goes on from QCRH01000004.1 coordinate 22,780, forward strand.
TATTAAGTGAGGATTTCCCATTCCTACGGCATAACCTATATTTTTAAAATTTTTCTCAATAAATTCATGTGAAGGAATTGAATTGATTTTATTTTGAATTGTTGTTGGTATATTTTGACTTTCTAAAATTGGAACTCCCATTTTTACTGTAATTTCATCATTTATATATTTTGCAATTTTTAAACCTGCTTTAGTCTCAATTTTATATTCTATATTTTTATTATTTATTGAATCATTAACATGGAGATACTCAACTAAACACCTAATTCCATTTCCACACATTTGGGCTTCAGAACCATCAGAATTAAAGATTATCATTTTTGCATAATTATCTTCATTAGGTTCTTCTATAAAAATCACACCATCTGCTCCAATACCAAATTGCCTGTTGCAAATTTTTTTTATATCAAATATTTTATTTTTCTTGTAATTTTTATATAAATCATTTCCTCTAGAATCAATTACTACGAAATCATTTCCGTTACCTTGATATTTTTCAAAAGTTATATTTTTCATTTGTAGATAATATATTTTAAATTTTAATTATAAATTATTCCTTTTAACAATCTATTTCTATTTTATACAATGGATATTAAAATAATAATTTAACAAATAAAAATTAAGTGATTTCTCCCGATAAACAATATGAGGCTGATACCAATTTATATAATCCATCTGAAATAGAAAAAAAATGGCAGTCAACATGGACAGAAAACAATTTATACAAAACCGATGAATTAACTGAGAATCGCGATAAATTTTATGCCTTATCAATGTTTCCCTACCCTTCAGGTAATCTTCATATGGGACATGTTAGGAATTATGTTATTACAGACTTAATAGCTCGGTTCCAAAGGTTTAAGGGCAAATCTGTTTTACATCCAATGGGTTGGGACGCTTTTGGTTTGCCTGCTGAGAATGCAGCTATTGAAAGAGGAATTAGTCCAAGTGTCTGGACAAAAAAAAATATTTCTCATATGAAGTCACAATTAAAGCTTTTGGGACTATCAGTTGATTGGGATAGGGAATTTGCAACTTGTGATGAAAATTATTATATTTGGACACAATATCTATTTTTAGAGTTATACAAGGCAGGTCTTGTATATCAAAAGGAATCAGAAGTTAATTGGGATCCTATAGATAATACAGTCTTAGCGAATGAACAAGTTGACTCAGAGGGTAAATCTTGGAGATCTGGGGCAGTAGTTGAAAAAAAATTATTAAAGCAATGGTTTTTAAGGATTACTAATTATGCGGATGAGTTATTGAAGGATTTAGAAAAATTAGATTACTGGCCAGAAAGAGTAAAAATAATGCAAGATAATTGGATTGGAAAGTCAATTGGCACAAATATAAATTTCAATATCAATACCAATCCAGAAAAGATAATAACTGTATTTACAACAAGGCCAGATACTTTATTTGGAGTTACTTATTTAGCAATTTCTGTTAATCATTCATTAATTAAAAATATTTCTGATCAGGAAACCATACAAGATATAGAAAATCTTAAACAATATTTGAAAAATAATAAAAATAATGAACTTGAAAAAATTGGAATAAAAACTAGCTTAATAGCAATAAATCCAGTTAATTCTGAACCTATTTCTATTTGGGTGGCAAGTTATGTTCTCGATGAATACGGTACAGGCGCTGTTATGGGCGTGCCTGCTCATGATCAAAGAGATTTTGAATTTGCTAAGAAAAATAATATTGATATTAAACAGGTAATAATAAAAGATAAAAGTGAACCACATAACGAGCCTGATAATGCTTATGTAGAAAATGGATATCTTATTAATTCAAATCAATACAATGGTATAGCAAATACTAATGCTAAATTAAAAATTTCAGAGGAGGGAGTAAATAATGGATGGGCCGAAAATAAGATTCAATATCGTTTAAGAGATTGGTTAATATCTAGGCAAAGATATTGGGGATGTCCGATTCCCATCATTAATTGCAAAAAATGTGGATCTGTTCCTTTAAACCAATCGGAATTACCTGTTGCATTACCAAAAGATATAGAATTCTCGGCTAACAAGATTAGCGCTTTAGGTGATAATAATAATTGGATAAATACAACATGTCCAAAATGTGGAATAGCAGCAAGAAAAGAAACTGATACTATGGATACTTTCATGTGTTCTTCCTGGTATTTTTTAAGATATCCATCTTCAAAATGTTCCACTATGCCATTTGAGAAGATTGAAATTAATAAGTGGTTGCCTGTAGATCAATATGTTGGAGGAGTAGAGCATGCAATATTGCATTTGTTATATGCAAGATTTTTCACTAAAGCCTTGCGAGATAATAAACTATTTGAAATTGATGAACCATTTAAAAAACTATTAACGCAAGGAATGGTTCAAGCCGCAGCCTATAAAAACAATAAAACGGGTAAATATGTTTCTCCTTCCGATATTACTGACCTATCAAATCCTACAGATCCAATTGACAATACCAAACTCGAAGTTCTTTTCGAGAAAATGTCTAAGTCAAAATATAATGGAATAGACCCTGAATCAGTAATTAAAAAATATGGAGCAGATACAGCAAGAATGTTTATATTATTTAAAGCACCGCCAGAAAAAGATTTGGAATGGGGAGATACAGATGTTGAAGGACAATTTAGATTTTTAAGCAGGATTTGGAAGCTTTATATTAATTGTGCAAAAGATATAAATAGTAAATCTAATTCCTATCCAGATAAAGAAAAAAGTTTAATAAAGTCAATGAATATTGCTATAAAAGAAATTTCAAATGACATATTAAATAACCAATTTAATACTGCGATTTCAGAACTAATGAAATTTTATAATTCATTATCAAATTCAATTAATTACGTAAACAATAATTTAAAAATTGAGGCTTTAAAAACATTTTGTATTATGTTGGCTCCATTTGCACCTCATATTGCAGAAGAAATATGGCATATTATAGGATTTAAAAAATCTGTGCATTTAGAAAACTGGCCATCATTTAATGCCGAAGCACTAAAGGAAGAATCATATGAACTAGTAATACAAGTGAATGGAAAAGTTAGAGACAAAGTTGATATTCATAATGATATGGGTGAAGATCAAATTAAAGAATTTACTCTTAAAAGACCTAACATATTAAAATGGACTCAAAATAAGGAAATAAGAAAAATAATTATTGTTAGAGGAAAAATTATGAATATTGTTGTTTAAGAATTTGTTTTTTGAATAACTAATGAATTTGGATTTGACCAATCGCCCTTAACTAAATAATCATCATTTCCGAAACACATTTCACGGAGTATGAAAAATATAGGTTCACTCACTGAATTATCAAATAATGATGTTATGTCATCTATAGAATATTCTCCTCCTTCGTCTAATAAATTACTTACTTTTTGTTGATACTCAATAATATTTGCGGCTGCTTTCTTTCCAGCTTCAACTCCGGGTTGATCATATGCATTTATATTTACTAATTCTGCGTAGAAGGATACAGCTCTCTCAAATAAAGCGATTAAGGCACCTAGTGAAAAACAATTTAATTTTTCTAATGTGATAGTGATACTTTGTCTGTTTTCACAAGAGAGTGCTGATCTGGTTCCTTGCAAAAAACCAGAAAGATATTCTTTAGGATTCTCTTTATCATCAAAAATATTAGTAGATGGAGAATCTAATAATTCAATAAAAATACAAAAGAAATTATCAATTCCATCTCTCAGTTGCTGAACATAAGCATGTTGATCTGTAGATCCTTTATTACCAAAAACGGATATACCTTGATTAACTACTTCACCATTCCTATTAAATTTCTTACCTAATGATTCCATTACTAATTGCTGAAGATATTTACTAAATACCTGTAACCTATCTCTATAAGGTAATACGACCATATCTCTCTTTCCAACGCCATCCCCAGTTAAAAACCATGCAGATGTTAATAATGCTGCAGGATTATTTTTAAAATCAGTTGTACGTGTGGCCTCATCCATTAATGATGCACCCCTAATAAATTCAAATATATTTTCATTAATAAGAGCTAATGGAAGTAGTCCCACAGAGCTTGTAATACTTGTTCTTCCTCCAACCCAATCTTGTAAATTAAATATTTTTAACCAATTTTCAGAAGTGGCTTTATTAAATAATTTACTATCTTTCATAGTTATAGCTATAGCATTAGAATTCCATTCAAGAGAATTGTTTTCGCAATGACTTTTTATAATTTCCATAGCAATTCTAGGTTCAGGCGTACCACCTGATTTACTCACTACTACAAATAATGTTGTGGATAATTTTTCAGATAACTCTTCTAACTTTTCGCTAACTAAAAAAGGATCAACATTATCGATATAAGAAAAATTTAAGCCTTTAGAACATTTCTGCAGTGACTCTGTAATAAGTAATGGGCCTAATCCACTTCCACCAATTCCTATCCATAGAACATCAGTATATTTCTGATTATTCTTATTCTGAATATCTCCATTTAAAATTTGTTTTCCAAATTCAGAGATTTCATTAATATCTGCGCTAATCTCATCTCCTATTTTTGAAGATGGAGAAATTGATGGATTTCTAAGCCAATAATGTCCAACTTGTCTATTTTCATCAATATTTGATATCGCACCATTTTCTAATTCTTTTATTGATGAAAAAACATTTATAAATTTCTCTTCTAAATTTTTTATCTCTTTACTTGTGAAATTAATTTTGCTTATGTCTAACCATATATTTAATTTTTTATCAAACCAAAGATAATTACAAAATTTATCCCAAGAGTTTAAATCTCCATTCATTTTGTATATTTGTTTCTTTTATTTATTCAATTATATCTATACGAATAGTACATAGATTTGAATCATTTAAATTTCTTTAAATATTTATCTTCAAATAAATATGTTTTTGAATATAAATAATTTAAATATAGGTTTTTTTTTCGTATGAATTTATCATTGGATAAAATAAAAAACTTTGGATAAATTATTCAATTACATAATTTCGCCTGAGATATCTGAATTTAGGAGATTTTCACCAAAATTAAAAATAGGTGTACTCGCGTCTGGAAATGGAACAAACTTTCAGGAGTTAATTAATCTCTCAGAAAAAGGAGAATTAGATATAGATATAAAAGTTCTCGTAACTAACAAAGATGATGCCTATTGTATAAAAAGAGCTGAAAGAGTAAAGATACCTCACAAAATAATAAGAGGCAAAGACTTCTCGCAAAAAGAGTTATTTGAAAAAGAAATTATAAATACTCTAATTAATTTTGATGTTGAACTCATTGTAATGGCTGGCTGGATGAAAATTGTCACTCCCTTCTTTATAAGTAAATTTAAGAATAAAATCATTAATATTCATCCATCATTACTTCCTTCATTCAAGGGTGTTTCTGCTATAAAGGACTCTATATTAAATGGTTCAAAAATTACTGGTTGTTCAGTACATTTTGTTGATGATGAGTTAGACAGTGGATCATTGATAATGCAAGCTGCATTGTCAATTAGAGATGATGATGATATCGAATCACTATCAAAAAAAATTCATATGCTTGAACATAAAATTTTACCTCACTCAATCTCTCATGCTGGTTTTTTGATAAGAAGTAATTTTATGGATAATTATTAGTTAACTCAAGACCTTCATCCATTGAAATTCCACTCATAATATTTAAATTTTGAATTGCTTGCCCAGTCTGTCCTTTTAACAAATTATCAATTACAGATAATATAACTATCCTTCCATTTCGAATATCAACTTTAACAGAAAGGTAAATTTGGTTTGTATTTTTAACCCATTTTGTTGATGGAAATGTATTTACAGGTAAGACTTTAATATTTTTGAAATTTCTATAATAATTATCCAAAAGAATTCTGCAATCATCAGAAGTTAGTCCTGGATCTCTTAATCTCCCATATATAGTCGAATGCATACCCCTTGAAATTGGAACCAAATGAGGTGTAAAAAGCAATTCAATTTTATTTCCAGAAATTATTGATGCTACTTGCTCGATCTCTGAGGTATGTCTATGGTTTATCAACCCATATGCTGAAAGACCTTCTCCACATTCTGATAAGAGTAGCTTTTGGCTTGGTTCTCGACCACCTCCAGAGGTTCCGCTTTTAGAATCAATCACTATACCTTCATTTTCAATAATTCCTTGCGAAAGATAAGGAACTAATGGAATAAGAGCAGATGTTGGATAGCATCCTGGACAGGCAATTAATCTTCCTTTTGAAATGGCTTCCTTATTTATTTCAGGAAGACCGTAGACTGCCTCTTTACATAAATCATCATCATTCCTTTTATAAATAGCAGCTTCTTTGGAATATACATTTTTCCATTCATCTAAAGACTTATATCTGTAATCAGCAGATAAATCAATAACTTTAAGTCCTCGATCTAATAATTTCCTTGTCAATGTTGAAGATAGGCCATTTGGTAAGCAAAGCAAAGCAACATCTGCATTTTTTGAAATATTATCTACGGAAATTTCTTCTATATAAGGATCATTATCTAGATAAATAAAAGGAAAATTATCATTCCACTTTGATCCAGATGTTTTATTACCTCCTAAAAATGAAATTTTGTATTTTTTAATTTTCTTTAAGAGATTTACCGCTTGAATACCGCCGTAACCAGTAGCACCTACTATTGCAACATTCATTTCTTTGAATTGGCAGACTTTGAGATAGGATTATAGAGTGTTGAATTTAAGGTAACTAAAACACTATTTTTCTATATTGATAGGAATAATGAAAGAAACAAGTCCCAAATCAAATAATGGAACAATTTTGGATATAAATGAATCTTTTAAAATTGAATTTGATCCTATCAGCGATGCGTTGGCAGCCATAAGAAATGGTGAATGCATAATTGTTGTAGATGATGAAAGAAGAGAAAATGAAGGAGATTTAATATGTGCGGCTCAGTTTGCAACTCCACAGCAAATTAATTTTATGGCTACTGAGGGACGAGGTCTTATATGCCTAGCAATGCAAGGTGAAAAACTTGATTCTTTAGATTTACCTTTAATGGTAGATAGAAATACAGATGAAAATCAAACAGCTTTTACAGTATCAATTGATGCTGGACCTGAAAATAATGTTACTACCGGAATTTCCGCTGAAGACAGGGCAAAGACAATACAAGTTGCTATAAACCCAAATACAAAACCTGATGATTTAAGGAGGCCAGGACATATTTTTCCATTAAGAGCTAAAAAAGGTGGAGTATTAAAAAGGGCAGGTCATACCGAAGCGGCAGTAGATATTGCCGCAATGTCAGGTCTTTATCCCGCTGGAGTGATTTGTGAAATACAAAATCCTGACGGTTCTATGTCAAGACTTCCACAACTTAAAGAGTATGCAAAACAATGGGGAATGAAATTAATATCAATAGCTGATTTAATAAGTTATCGGTTTCAAACTGAGAGATTTGTATTTAGAAAATCTGATGCTGTTCTTCCAAGTATTTTTGGAAATTTCAAAGCTTATGGATACGTTAATGAACTAGATGGTTCAGAGCACGTTGCATTAGTTAAACAAAAATCATCGAAATTAGGCGAACCTGTACTAGTAAGAATGCATTCAGAGTGCTTAACTGGTGATGCTTTTGGATCATTACGTTGTGATTGTAGACCCCAATTAGAGGCTGCTTTATCAAGAATAGAAAAGGAGGAAGAAGGAGTTGTTGTTTACTTGAGACAAGAAGGAAGAGGTATTGGTCTAATAAATAAATTAAAAGCTTACAGTTTACAAGATGGTGGATTAGACACTGTAGAAGCTAATGAAAAATTAGGTTTTCCAGCTGATCTCAGAAATTATGGAGTTGGTGCACAAATTTTAACTGATTTAGGTATAAAAAAATTAAAATTACTAACCAATAATCCTAGAAAGATTGCTGGATTAGGTGGTTATGGAATAGAAGTTATTGAGAGAGTTCCATTGGTTATTTGTCCAAACGATAATAATGCAGAATATTTGAGTGTTAAAAAAACAAAGTTAGGCCACATGATTGATGATGATACTTCTAATTCCAGTAATATTGATCCATTTATATCAATTTTTCTTGACGGAAAATATAAATCTATTGATTTAGTTCCAATTAAAAATAATGTTATTAAATTCTGTAGTGAACAAAACATTAATATTAAACTTGAAAGTAGTCCAAGATTATTGGCGTTTTGGAGCCGACCAAAATTAGTATGGAGGATCTTACATGATCAGAATAGAACCAATTCCAACATTAATGATGAGGAAATAAAGAATATAGAATTATTTATTCAGTTTTTATCCAAATATGAAAATAGTACAAAGATTGGAATTATTGTTTCTAGAAATATTGAACAAGCATTACACCCAAAAAGTAGTATCAAACTAATCAATACAAAATTCACTATTAACAACGAAATCTTATATTCTTCTACAAGAAAATTTAATCTAGATAAAGAGACATTCAGTATTGTTTTTGAAGGCTAAAATACTATTTTAAAGTTGCTTTTAGAATTTTTGACCCATTAGTGAGTTTTAGCACTACATCCATATCATCTGTCTTACCAAAAACAGTATGAACTCCATCGAGATGAGGCTGTGGTTCATAAACTATAAAAAACTGACTACCACCTGTATCCTTTCCTGCATGAGCCATTGAAAGTGAACCTTTTAGATGTTTATTGGAATTGATTTCACATTTAATATTATATCCAGGTCCTCCAGTTCCAGGCATACCAGATGCTCCATTACGAGTATTTGGACAGCCACCCTGAGCCATAAATCCAGGAATAACTCTGTGAAATGCAAGACCATCATAAAAACCATCACTAATCAACTTCGTGAAGTTTTTAACTGTATTAGGTGCGTCTTCAAAGAAAAATTCAATATTTATGCTTCCAACTTCTGTCTCAAATAATGCAGTTGTCATGTTTTATTTGTTTAATAATTTATTGATATTTTAATAGCTAAAGCAACTTTTCAAGGTTTTCCTTAATGGTATTTATATCAATGTTATCTTTTTTACTATTTTTGTCTTCCTCCCAATTTTCAACTTCCAGGTTTTTCTGGGGTGGTGAAATTAATAACCTATCTTCTGCGGTTTTAGGTACAAAATTCTTTTGTACTAATTTGTATTCATAATCTAATTTAATACAGAAATCTTTTATTTCCTCTATGTTGATCATTTCAACTATTGGCAAAGGAAAATCTTGAGCTTCTAGTAGACCACAATATCTTGTTGCATCATCCTTATCTTCAAACATGAGAACAATTGTCCTTCCTTTAAGTTCGATTGAATGAATTCCTTCCTTATCTGTTCCTGAATTATATAAAAGAACAAATATGTCCATAAGTATCGAATTTTCTATTTATATAATATTTGATTATGAATCAGAAAGTGATAATTCTTGTAATCTTGTATATAAAGCAATTTCTTCATCATTAATGTCAGCAGGAATCACTACCATGATCTCAACATATTGATCACCTATATTATCTTCAAAAGTTAAACCCCTCCCTTTCAAACGTAACATTCTGCCCGTAGATGATTTTGGTGGTACTTGCAGTGTGACATTTCCATTAAGGGTAGGAACTTCTACTGCACAACCAAGAAGAGCATCATGAGGAAATAACTCTAATTTATACAGAACTCTTAAACCATCAATTCTTAGACCACTTTCCGTTTGAACTTTTAACTGTAGATAATGATCTTTACCTCCTCTTGCAATATTTTCAAGTCTTAATCTCCAACCATCTCCAGCGAAAGGTGGTGTATCAACTTCTACTACAGTTTCATCTTCAAGCTCAATTAAAATTGAAGCTCCATTTAAGGCCTCATCAGGAGTTAATTCAATAACTGTTTCAATATCTTGGTGGAGTTTAACTGGAGGCGGCTCTTCTGGCGAGGTTGTAGGGTATTGAAAATTGTTATATTCATCATTATTTGTATTTATCGATTCATCCTCAAATTGTTCATCATCATATTCCTCATAATTCTTTGGCGAGTATTCATATCCAAATAATGAATCAAGATAATCTTGAAAATCAGGAAACCCTGTCTTGAAATTATCATTTTCGTAATCATCCTTGATATTTTCATCCGAACTATTTTTTCTTATATTAGGGTTACGAAGATATTCGTATGCTTCATTAATTAATTTAAATCTTTCTTCTGCATTAAGATCATTTTTATTTAAATCTGGATGCCATTTTCTTGCTTCTCTTCGAAAGGCCTTTTTAAGTTCTTTATCATCAAAATCGGGGGATAAACCCAAAATCGACAAATAGTCTTTTTTAGAGGAAGTAGTCATTGTCCCATGGATCATCGTCCCTAGAATTACCATACCTCGAATTTCTATAATTTCTATTCATTTGATTATCCCAAGGATCATCATCCCAATAATCATCTGAAAAGAGTTCATCCTTTAATGATCCAAATGTATTTTTAATGCCCTGTAGAGGATTATTATCAGTTTTCTTTTCTGCCGCAAATTTTCTGTTTAAACCGAATAATGCTTCTTGTAGAGCACTTACTGAAATTTCTAATTCTTGAGGATCATCGTCATCTATATACTCTTCAACATCTTGAATGGCTAATTCAACAGCTCGTTGTTGCCTTTCGGCACCATAAGGACCAAATTCTAATGAAGCATCCCTAAGTCTTCTCTCAGCTTGCGCAATAAGAGTTAAAGCACTATTTTTTCTATCAATTACAGATCTTTTCATCCTATCTTCATTAGCTTTTGCTTTGGCTTCTTCAATTATCGAATTTATTTCTTGTTCATTTAAATTAGAACCTCCAGAGATTGTAACTGTTTGCTTTCTTCCAGTTGTTCTATCAGTTGCACTTACTTCTAAAAGACCATTAGCATCAATATCAAAAGCTACTTGGACTTGAGGTATCCCTCTTGGAGCTGGAGGTATTCCTGATAGTCTAAATTTACCAAGTGATTTATTTTCAGAGGCTAAAGGCCTTTCTCCCTGACGTACTTGAACAACTACTGATGATTGATTAGCTTCGGAAGTACTAAAAACATCAGATTGTCTAACTGGAATTGGCGTATTACGAGGAATGAGTACCTTCATAAGACCACCAATAGTTTCTAAACCTAAAGATAAGGGAGTAACGTCATTTAGAAGTAAATCTTGTAAATCACCACTAATAATTCCAGATTGTATCGCAGCTCCAACTGCTACGACTTCATCAGGATTAACAGATTGACAAGGATCATTTGGAACAAGAGTCTTTACTAATTGTTGAACCATTGGGATTCTAGTGCTGCCGCCTACAAGAACTACCTCATCAATATCTTCTGCGTTCCATCCAGAATCATCTAAAGCTATTTGCACAGGCTCTAATAATCTATCAAGTAAATCTTGTGATAATGATTCAAATATTTTTCTATCTAAGGTTTCTTCAATGTGTAATGGTCCCTCTTTACTTGTTGTGATAAATGGTAAAGATATTTTTGTTTTTTGTAATCCTGACAATTCACATTTAGCTTTTTCAGCAGCCTCAGTTAATCTCTGCAAAGCTTGTCTATCCCTTCTTAGATCAATATCATGTTTAACTAGAAATTTTTCTGCAATCCAATCAACTATTTTTGAATCAAAATTATTTCCTCCTAGCTGGGTATCACCACAAGTGGCTTTAACATCAAATACACCATTAGAAATTTTCAATAATGAAACATCAAATGTTCCTCCTCCTAAATCAAAAACCAAAACATTATTAGAAGAACTTTTTTCAAAACCATAAGCTAGAGCAGCAGCAGTAGGTTCATTTAGAATTCTATCTACTTTAATACCAGCTAAGATTGCAGAATCCTTTGTAGCTTGCCTTTGAGATTCATTAAAGTAAGCAGGGACAGTAATAACTGCAGAATCAACAGTATCTCCAAGATAAGTTTCAGCATCATTAATTAATTTTCTAATCAATGAGCTCACTAATTCTTCTGGTGCATACTCTCTTTCTGTATTTGGACTAAGAACCCTAACGCTTCCATTGGTATTAGCCTTAACGTTATAAGGAACAGAAATACTATTCTCATCTAATTCATCCCAGTCACTACCAATAAATCGTTTAAGGTTATAAAAGGTATTCTTAGGATTTAGAACAAGTTGTCTTCTCGCTTGGTCTCCTATTACTATTTCCTTGTCTTTTGTAAATCCAACTATTGAAGGTGTAGTTCTAGAACCCTCAGAATTTGCAATAACAATTGGACGACCAGCTTCTATAACTCCGACAACAGAGTTAGTAGTACCTAAATCAATTCCAACTATTTGCCCCATGATTTTAGATCGCTAAATTAAAGCAAAATTTACTTATAATTTAATTAATTTTTATCTTAGATATTTACATATAATAGTAAAAATCAAATATTTTCAACTTAATTTATATAAATAAGATTATTTATAACTTGTTAAAAAGATTACTATCTATTTTTAAAGAATTTTTAAAGATAGAGATGTTGATGTTGTTAACTAAAATAAACTAATATAAACGGAGAGAGAGGGATTCGAACCCTCGATAAAGTTGCCCCTATACAGCATTTCCAGTGCTGCGCCTTCAACCACTCGGCCACCTCTCCCAAGATAACTATTTTAACCCTTGATCATCCCATTTTAGAGGAATGTTATTTGAAAAAGACTTTCACAGTCACGATTAAAAATAAGGAAACCGGAAAGGTCTACCAAGAACAGGTTAATAGTGATGAGTACATACTTAAGGAATTTGAAAAGAATGGTTTCAAACTTGCTTTTTCATGTAGAAATGGTTGCTGTACTAGTTGTGCAGTTAAAATAATATCTGGTAGTTTGCAACAACCTGAAGCCATGGGTGTATCTCAAGCCTTAAAAGATAAAGGTTATGCTCTGCTTTGTGTCGCCAAAGCAACTTCAGATCTTGAGGTAGAAACTACATATGAAGATGAAGTTTATGATTTACAATTTGGACAATATTTTGGGAGGGGAAATACAAGAGTTGCGCCACCTTGGGAATTTGAGGAAGATTAATTATCATGTTTGAATTAAGTGAAATAGAAGTAATTGCAAATCAAGTAAACTTATCAAGTTTGTATGAAATAGCGAAGAACTCCGCTCTAATTGGGAACGAAATTTTAAAAATTAATTACAATAAAATTCAGAAAATATCATCAAAGGGTAGGAAAGGTGATCTAGTAACCAATGTAGATTTGGAAGTGGAAAATAAAATAAAAGAATATTTATTAGAAGAGACTCCAAACATATCTATTAATGCAGAGGAATCGGGTAAATTAAAAAAATCCTCGGATTTAACGTGGTGTATAGACCCATTAGACGGTACAACAAATTATTCTCATGGATATCCTTTTTTTGGAACTTCTATTGGTCTTGTATATAAAAACAAGCCAATTATAGGTGCTATATCAGTACCTTATTTAAATGAACTATATTCAGCCTGTATCGGTTTAGGATCATTCTGCAATGATTGTGAACTTAAAGTATCGAATCCTTCTAAGCTTTCTGATAGTCTACTTGTAACTGGGTTCTCATATGACAGATTTGAGACAGAGGATAATAATTATGCTGAGTTTTGTTATCTAACACATAAAACAAGAGGAGTAAGAAGAGGAGGTGCAGCAGCAGTTGATCTAGCATTTGTTGCTGCAGGTAAGGTTGATGGATACTGGGAAAGAGGATTGGAGGTATGGGACCTAGCGGCCGGTGCTATTATTGTAAAAGAGGCTGGTGGAATTATCTCAGATTATCCATCAGGCAAATTTAATTTAAGTTCTGGAAGGATTTTAGCTTGTTCTCCCAGCCTTGAAAATGAATTAAAAGATGAACTAGATAAAGTTTCTCCATTTAAAAAAAATCTCTATACCTAAAATTCGTTAAATATTAAAATGACAGATATTAAGGAAATTAAATTAGTCGATGTAAAAAATAATTCTAATATCATAAATAATCTAAATAGTATTTATAAACTGTGGGGCTATGAAGAAGTTTCACCCTCATTTATTAATACTTTAGAAACGATAAAAGGCAGTGGCGTTATAGAAGAAAATCAGGTTGTAGGAATAGTAAGTAATAATTCGTTATGTCTTAGGCCAGAAATGACGACATCTATTGTTAAATTGTCATCTACTAGATTAATCAATAAGAAAAGACCTATAAGATTATTCACGAATGGAATGGTCTTTGATAAAAAACAAAATAATAAAAATTCATTTAAGTTACAAGAGAAACTGCAAAGTGGAATTGAATTAATTGGATATGATACAAAATACCCAGAAATTGAAGTTATCAATATATTGTTTGATGCTATCGATAATATTAATTTGAAGGATGGTTGTAATTTATTTCTACTAGTAAGCACAACAAAAATAATGGATTTAATCCTAAATAAATATAAGAATAATAATTTTGAAGAAGTTAAGAAAAGTCTGGTTAATTTTGATCAAGATAATTTATCTAAATTAGGAATTGATGAAGATGATAAATATATTCTTAAAGATCTCTTATTCACAAGAGGAGAACCAATTGCAATTTTAAAAAAATTGAAAAGTACATATGGCGCTAGTAATACTTTAGATAACTTAAATTTTTTATTTGAAACATTATCAAAAATATCAAATAAATATGGTGTTAAATTACAACTTGATCCAACGTTTCAACCACACTTGAATTTATATGAAGGCATAGTTTTTCAACTTATAGGAGATGATGGTAAAAATAAAAGCGTGATAGCAAAAGGCGGAAGATATGATGAATTAGTAAGATTCTTTAGTCCTAATGAGAAAATTTTAAATGGAATTGGATTTACAATTTCAATAGATATTTTAAGAAATTTGATTAAGGAAGATAACATTGATAAAAAAAAGATCTTATTAATTTTTAAAGATTCTTATTTGTTAGAAAAAGGTATGAATGAACAAAAAAAACAACAAAAAAGAGGAAATATTGCCGTCTTATATTTAAATCCATGTGATGACTTGGCTAAAGCCAATCAAATAATGAAAGAAAATAATTGTAGTGAGATTTTGTGGGTTAAATAAACCCTCTCAAACTTTAATTTAGGTTTTTAAATTCATATATTGTTCGGACAATACTCCTAATTAAACTTGATTAACTAGTTTTTAGGAAATAAGATTTAATATGTTTGATTTTTTTTAAATGGAAAAAGGCGAAATTCGTATTAATACCGAAAATATTTTCCCTATTATCAAGAAGGCAGTATATTCTGACCATGAAATCTTTTTAAGAGAACTTGTTAGTAATGGTGTTGACGCAATAAGTAAACGAAGAATGGCATCTATGGCAGGCGACTGCGAAAATGCTGAAGAAGCTCAAGTAAAAATATCTATTGACCGTGAGAGTAATACTCTAACTATTTCTGATAATGGAATTGGAATGAATGATGAAGAAATTAAGAAGTACATAAATCAAGTTGCATTTTCTAGTGCTGAAGAATTCCTAACAAAATACAAAAAAGATAATGATGAATTCATAGGTCATTTTGGACTAGGTTTTTATTCAAGTTTTATGGTGGCAGATAGAGTTGATATATTAACTAAGTCGGCAATTGGGGAATCAAAAGCTTTCAAATGGTCTTGTGATGGATCGCCAAATTTTACGTTAGAGGAATCAGAAAGAGAGACAATTGGTACAGATGTTATTCTTCACCTACTTGAAGAAGAAAAAGAGTTTATCGAGCCTGAAAGGATTAAATCACTAATAAAAAAATATTGTGATTTTATGCCAATAGATGTTTTATTAGAGGGAGAGACAATCAATAAGAAAAATCCTCCTTGGAGAAAACAACCTAGTGAATTAAAAGATGACGATTATATTGAGTTATATAAATACCTTTATCCTTTCCAGGGAGATCCACTCTTATGGATTCATCTAAATACAGATTATCCATATGACATACAAGGGATATTGTATTTTCCAAAGTTGTCAGGTAGAGCTGATTGGGAAAAGGGAGAAATAAAACTATTTTGCAATCAAGTATTCGTAAGCGATTCAATTAAAGAGATAGTACCAAAATACCTTTTACCTCTAAGAGGAGTTATTGACTCTACAGATATACCTCTAAATGTTAGTAGAAGTGCATTGCAAACAGATAGAAAAGTAAGGTCTATATCATCATTTATCTCAAAAAAAATTGCTAATAAACTGAAGGATTTGATAAAAAATTCTCCAGAATTTTATGCAGAAATTTGGGATTCAATCTCTGCTTTTATTAAAATTGGTGCTATCGAAGATGAAAAATTTGCTGATTTAGTCAATAACAGTATAATTTTCGAAACAATAATAAATTCAGAGAAAGACGTAATTAAAGATATTGAAAATAAATCCCTAATCAAGTCCAATGATAAATATTTCACAACTCTCGCAAATTACAAAGAGCGAAATAAATTAACTGATTCTAAAAAAATTATTTACTGTTCAGATTTGATTGCTCAGTCTAGTGCATTAAATATCTGTTTATCTGATAATAAAGAAGTTATTAAATCAGATCCCTTAATTGACGCACAATTTCTTCCATGGTTGGAAAGTAAAAATGAAGATTATCAATTCCAAAGAGTTGATTCAGAAATAAATGAACTAGAAGATAAAGATTCTAAAGAAATTGTAGATAAGGATGGCAAATCAAATACAGATAATCTTAGAGATACGATAGTTAAGGCCCTTAACAATGAGAAAGTAACAGTTAAAGTGCAGTCACTTTCAAGTAAAGATGCGCCACCAGCGATGATCTTGCTTCCAGAACAAATGAGAAGAATTAATGATATGGGCGCTTACATGGAACAAAAGATGCCTGGCTTACCTGAATATCATGTACTCTTAATTAACAAAGAACATCCACTTATTGTTGGTCTTAATAAAATTACAGGCAACAAAATAATTATTAATGAAAAAGATCCTATTGAGAATCAATTGGCATCTAAAATTGCTAATCATGTTTACGATATGGCTAAGCTTTCTGTTGGTGGATTAGATCAAGAACAGATAATTAATTTACAAAATAATAATGCCGAATTAATTTCAGAATTACTTAATTCAACAAATTGAGTCATGTGCTAGAATTTTTAAAAATATAACTCAATAAATATGTCAAGAGTTTGCGAACTTACCGGTGCAAAAGCTAATAACGGGATGGCAGTGAGTCACTCACATATTCGTACAAAAAAATTGCAACAAGTTAATCTCCAAAAAAGGAAACTTTGGTGGGAAGAAGGCAAAAAATGGGTGAATATTAAAATTAGCACCAAAGCGCTAAAGTCTATACAAAAAGTAGGTTTAGATAAATTTGCTAAATCAAATGGAGTTGATTTAAAAAAATTCTAAATTTGATGAGAAATTTAGTAGTAAGTATATTAATATCTTTTATTTTTTTATTTAATTGTAATTCAGCAATTTCTTTTGACTTTGCTCCTGAAGTTGGAGATATTGCTCCAAACTTTCAATTAGAAGGTTTTAATAAAAACATAAAATCAAAAAATATTTGGGAATTAAATGATTTTCAAGGTAAGTGGCTTGTTATGTATTTTTATCCAAAGGACTTTACCGCAGGTTGCACTCTTGAAGCTAAAGGTTTTTCGGAATTAAAAAAAGATTTTTCAAAATATAATGCCGAAATTGTTGGAATTAGTGCTGATAATCAAGATTCTCATGAAAGTTTCTGTAGCGAGAAATCTATAAACTACACTTTATTATCTGATCCTGAAGGAATTATTAGCGATAAATATGGTTCTTGGATTCCTCCATTTTCAGATAGAAATACTTTTTTGATTTCTCCAGAAGGCGAAATTTCTTATAGATGGATAAGTGTTTTACCTATAAATCATGCCAAAGAAGTACTTAATGTACTAAAGAAAAAAATATAAATTTTGCACGAACTTTCATTTGGAACTTGGTTAATTCACATCTCTTCGGTCATTGAATGGATATTTACCATCTTTGTTATATACAAAATTTCTACATATAAAGAATACAATTTATTTTTTTGGTTAAGCTTAGCTATGGTTCCAAACTTAATAGGAGCTATGTGCGCTATTACTTGGCATATCTATGATAATCAAGATGTATTGTATGGATTAGTAACGCTTCAAGGGATATTTACATTTATTGGTAATTCAACATTAGCTCTCGCATCCTTCACTATTTTTAAAAAGGAAGAGACTTATGAATGATTTATTTTTTAAATTTATAGAAAAATTAGGTTCAATTGATAACACATTATTGTTCGCAGTATCAATAATTCCTTATGCAATATTTTTGTTTTACATGTATAAAATCAAATCTATTA
Organism: Prochlorococcus sp. AG-459-O09; assembly: GCA_003211955.1. Classification (GTDB taxonomy): domain Bacteria; phylum Cyanobacteriota; class Cyanobacteriia; order PCC-6307; family Cyanobiaceae; genus Prochlorococcus_A. The sequence continues at coordinate 41,049 of QCRH01000004.1, forward strand.
ATATTTTTGTAAAAACAGGATTTTCCTTAACTGTTTTATTCGTAATCATAACTATATTGGTATCTATCTTCGCACTAAATTACTATGATAAAACCCTTGTTGAGGTTGACTTCCTGCATGGATTCGCAGAATCCTTCCTAACTCTGGGTGATTTTGTTATTTTGTTTGGATTTATAAAATTGTTAAATAACTTAGAAGTAAACAACTCTTAAGACCTTTTACAATTTTGTGTTTTTTAGGTAAAAGTATTAGAGAATATATGAAGATAACGATTTTTTATGTTTACTACATTATTTGCAGCTGCAGATCCAGCAACTTTTTCTTGGTCTCCAAAGTGTGCCGTCGTAATGATTGCATGTAATGTTTTTGCTTACGCAATTGCTAGAGCAACAATAAGAAAACCTAATGAAGGTTTTGAAATACCTAATTCAAAATTCTATGGTGGTTTAAGTCACGCATCAGTTGTAGGTGCTAATTGCCTTGGTCATATTTTTGGAATTGGAGCAATCTTAGGATTAGCCTCACGTGGTGTTTTATAAAGATTTATTTATTAAATTTTTAATTATCTAACTTAAATTTTTTAACAATTTTATCTGCCATCTGATCAGGCATAAGTCCTAATTTTTCTTTACTCTGATCAGGTGAAGCATGATCAACTAAAACATCAGGTATACCTATTCTGTATACAGGAATATTTATTTCATTATCGTTTAATAATTCAACTATTGCGGAACCAAATCCACCTATTAGGGTTCCTTCTTCCATAGTTACAACTTTTTGAATCCTATTTGCTAAAGGCATAATAAGATTTTTATCGAGAGGTTTCACAAATCTTGCATTAATAAGACATGCATTAATGTTTATATTTTTTAGTATCTTTGCTGTTTCGATAGCTGATGAGACCATTGAACCATAAGCAATAATTAAAATATCCTCTCCTTCTTCAAGTATTTCAGCTTCGCCTATATTTAAAGGTTCCCAACCCTCATCCATTACAGCCACTCCTAACCCAGAGCCTCTGGGTATTCTTAGTGCTGTAGGACCTTTATGGTTTATTGACGTTATTAACATTCTCTGTAATTCAGACTCATCTTTTGGGGCCATCAAAACAAAGTTAGGTATAGATCTCATATAACTGATATCGTACTGACCTTGGTGAGTAGGACCGTCAGCTCCAACTATCCCAGCTCTATCAAGTACGAATGATACAGGTAAATTTTGTATCCCTACATCATGAATTAATTGATCGAAAGCACGTTGAAGAAAAGTACTATAAATAGCTACAACAGGTTTAAGACCATCGCACGACATTCCTGCCGCAAGAGTAACTGCATGTTGTTCTGCTATTCCTACATCGATATATTGGTCTGGAATATTTCTTTGCAATATATCTAAACCAGTACCTGTAGCCATTGCAGCTGTAATGCCAACGACTTTGCTATCTTGTTCACATATTTTCAATAAGGTTTGACCAAATATTTTACTATAACTAACAGGCTTAGGTTTTTTTGATGGAATAGATTTCCCAGTAGTCAGATCAAATGCAGATTGTGCATGATATCCTACCTGGTCAGCTTCTGCATAAGGATAACCCTTCCCTTTTGTTGTGACAACATGTACAAGAACAGGTTTTTTAAGTTTATGAGCAGCGTTAAAAGTATTAACTAAATTTCCAATATCATGACCATCAATAGGACCCATATATGTAAATCCAAGTTCTTCAAAAACAGCACCAACCTTAGGCACAGCCAATCGTCTAACGCTTCCTTTAATATTTTTCAATTCTTCTGGTATATCCTTACCTATTAAAGGAATATTTTTTACACTTTCTTGAACACTATCGGATAAAAATTGCAATGGCGGACTAACTCTTACCTTATTTAAATAAGATGAAAGGGCTCCAACTGGAGGTGAAATAGACATATCATTATCGTTTAATACAACAACTAAAGGAGTATTTGGTAAGTGTCCTGCATGATTTATAGCTTCTAATGCCATTCCTCCAGTTAATGCTCCATCCCCAATAACAGCAACACATTTATAATTCTCACCTTTTCTGTCTCTTGCTATTGCCATTCCTAAAGCAGCAGAAATAGAAGTGCTTGCATGTCCAGCACCAAAATGATCAAATTTACTTTCACTTCTTTTTAGATATCCAGCTACTCCATTTTGTTGTCTAAGGGAATCAAATTGACTGAAACGTCCTGTTATTAATTTATGAGGATAACCTTGATGTCCCACATCCCAAACAACTTTGTCGAAATCTAGATCAAGAGTTTGATATAAAGCCAATGTAAGCTCAACTACACCTAAACCAGGGCCAAGATGTCCACCGCTAGTTGATACTACTTGAAGGTGTCTTTCTCTAATTTGACAAGCAATTTCCTCTAATTGTGAAACTGTTAAGCCATGAAGTTGATTTGGATGACTTAACTCACTTAAAAGCATTTAACAAAAATTGGTATCTATATAATCTAAAACGTCGAGGTGCAAAATGAGTATTTTTTTGGAAATAGATCATGTAATGTTTTATTAGATTAATAATTAATGCTAAAAGTATATATATGAATGATTATTTTGAAAAAATACTTCAAGCTGAAGTCTATGAAGTAGCAAAAAAAACGCCCCTAGAAAAAGCTCATAATTTAAGTAATACACTTAATAATGAAGTTTTTCTAAAAAGAGAAGATCTTCAAGATGTATTTTCATTCAAAGTAAGAGGTGCATATAACAAAATGAGTAAGCTCACCAATTCTCAGCTTTCTCAGGGAGTAATTACTTCAAGTGCTGGTAATCATGCTCAAGGTGTTGCTCTTAGTGCTCTCAAGCTAAATTGCCAAGCGACAATATTAATGCCGATTACAACACCTCTTGTAAAAGTTAATGCTGTGAAAAAGTTAAAAGCAAAAGTTATATTATTTGGTGATAACTATGATGAAACTTACAAAGAAGCAATAAGGATTAGCAAAGAAAGAAATTTATGTTTTATTCATCCTTTTGATGATCCAGATGTAATAGCAGGTCAGGGAACTATAGCTATTGAACTTGAACAGCAACTAAAGGAAAAACCCTATGCAATTTATATTGCTGTTGGTGGTGGAGGATTGATATCAGGAATATCCTTATATATTAAAAAAATATGGCCTGAAGTAAAAATAATTGGGGTAGAACCTGAAGATGCAGACGCTATGACAAAATCTTTGGAAGAATCAAAAATTGTGGAATTATCTTCTGTTGGTCAATTTGCAGATGGAGTGGCGGTTAAAAAAATTGGTAAAAATACTTTTGATATTGGTAGAAAATATATAGATAAGATGATTACCGTTAATACTGATGAAATATGTGCAGCTATAAAAGATGTTTTTGAGGATACTAGATCAATACTAGAGCCCGCAGGAGCATTATCAATTGCAGGGATGAAAAAAGATATTTTAAATTCGAATCACTCAAATAGAAAAATGGTTGCGATTGCATGTGGTGCAAATATGAATTTTGAGCGGCTTAGATTTGTAGCAGAAAGAGCAGAACTTGGTGAGTGTAAAGAAGTAATGATGGCAGTTGAAATTCCTGAACGTGCTGGAAGTTTAATTGATTTTTGTAAGTTACTTGATAATAGAAATTTAACTGAATTTAGCTACAGGATGTCGAATTCTAAGAATGCCCAGATCTTTGTAGGAGTGCAAGTCTACGGATTAAATGATAAAAAAAATCTTTTAAATGCATTTAGAAATTCCGAGTACTCATTTATTGACATAAGTGATGATGAATTATCTAAAAATCATCTAAGACATATGGTAGGTGGAAGATTACCAAAGAATTTTAAAGAAATGGATAATAGAAACTTTGTGGAGCTTTTATACAGATTTGAGTTTCCTGAAAGGCCTGGAGCATTAATAAACTTCTTAAATAATATGAAATCTAATTGGTCTATAAGCGTATTTCACTATAGGAATTATGGAGCTGATGTTGGGAAAATTGTTATTGGAGTTTTAATCGATAAAAATGAGATTTTAGAGTGGAATAAATTTGTAAGAATTCTAGGATATAAATTTTGGGATGAAACTCAAAACGATACATATAAATTATTCCTTGGTGCATCAGATTAATTTTAAGGTAAATTAGGAAAGATTTCGGTAATTAAAATCAATCAATCTGATCTAAATACAACGCCAATATCTGATATAGATCTAGTTACTAAAGTTGAAGCTGTTCTATATTTGAAAGGCAGACCAATAACAAAAAAGGATCTTTCAGAAATTACTAATTCTGATATAAACTCAATAAATGATGCGATTAAAGATCTAAAAAATAAATACTCTAATCCCAACTCAGCTATTGAATTAAATGCAGTTAATAACAGTTTTTCTCTCGAACTAAAATCTAGTCTTAATGAATTCGTCGATGATTTACTTCCCTCTGATTTGAAAACATCCGAATTGAGGACATTGGCTACTATTGCGATCAAAAAAAAGATCCTACAATCGGATCTTATACTTCTTAGAGGTTCAGGTGCTTATGATCATATTAAAGAATTATTAGAAAAGAAATTTATCATCAAACGAAAGCAAAAAGATGGTAGATCATATTGGTTATCATTATCAGAAAAGTTTTTTCAAACTTTTGCTGTAAGTAATGAATATCTCTCAAATATAGGAGGCAGTAATAATAAGCAGCAATAATAAGTAAATGTTAGGATATATAAAATTACGACAATATAATGTTATCTGAGATTTTTGCAGTTCTGGGCCAAACTTTATCAATTTATTCTTTCATATTGATAATAAGAATTTTACTTACATGGTTTCCAGGTATTGATTGGAATAACGGTGTTTTATCTGCATTAACTTCTATCACAGATCCTTATTTAAACATTTTTAGAGGTATTATCCCTCCAATAGGTGGATTTGATATTTCATCCTTATTAGCTTTTTTACTTTTAAATGTCATACAAAATTTAATTACAAATCTCCAGTATGCAAGCTTAGGTTATAGCTGAACTTATCTATCATCTCCAGAACCTCTTATCTTCCCTTTAGCAGCTCTTAATTTTAATTTTTCAAGGTTTTGTAATGCAACATCCTCTAAATTGAAATTTAATTCTGTACAAAGATTTGATATGTACCACAAAACATCTCCTAACTCTTTTTTAATGCCTAACTTTGATTCGTTATCAAATATTCCATTTTTATCTCTTATAACTTTTTTAACTTTTTCTGCCACCTCACCAGCCTCTCCAACTAAACCAAGAGTTGGATAAATATTATTTGAGCCTAAATCTGGATATTGTGCTGTTTCCCTAGCTTTTTTCTGATAAGTTTTAAAATCCATGACTTAAATAACTAACTTTGGGTATGGTAAATTTATTTATATCTAGCAATATTATCTATATATGTCGAATATTGATTTAAAAAGAAGAACAAAAATAGTAGCAACTATTGGCCCTGCAACTCAATCAGAAGAGATAATTACAAATTTAATTAAAGCTGGAGTAACAACATTCAGATTAAATTTCTCACATGGAGATCATAAAGATCATGCTGAGAGAATAAAAACCATAAGGGAAGTATCAAAAAAATTAGATATAGATATTGGAATATTGCAAGATCTTCAAGGACCTAAAATAAGATTAGGGCGCTTTAAAGATGGGCCAGTAAAAGTTAAAAAAGGCGATAAATTTACACTGACATCAAATGAAGTCGAATGTACAAATACTATTGCAAATGTAACCTATGACAAACTTTCTCAAGAAGTTAGCGAAGGGAAAAGAATACTTTTAGATGATGGGAAAATAGAAATGATTGCAGAAAAAATTGATAAAAAAGCAAATAATTTGGAGTGCATTGTAACTGTAGGAGGGGTTCTTTCAAACAATAAAGGTGTTAATTTTCCAGATGTTCAATTATCAGTAAAAGCATTAACAGAAAAAGATAAAGAGGATTTAAAATTCGGTTTATCTGAAGGAGTTGATTGGATAGCACTAAGTTTCGTAAGAAATCCATCCGATATAAATGAGATAAAAGATTTAATAAACAAAAATGGGCATTCAACTCCTGTAGTCGCAAAAATAGAAAAATTTGAAGCAATTGATCAGATTGATTCAGTATTACCCTTATGTGATGGGGTTATGGTTGCAAGAGGTGATTTGGGAGTTGAAATGCCTGCTGAAGAAGTTCCTCTTTTACAAAAGGAATTAATAAGAAAAGCTAATACATTAGGTATCCCAATAATTACAGCGACTCAAATGCTTGATTCTATGGCTTCTAACCCAAGACCAACTAGGGCCGAAGTTAGTGATGTTGCAAATGCAATTCTGGATGGTACAGATGCTGTAATGCTTTCAAACGAAACTGCAGTTGGCGATTATCCTGTAGAGGCAGTTGAAACGATGGCAACCATAGCAAGAAGAATTGAAAGGGATTACCCACTTAAGGCTATTGAAAGCCACTTACCCAGTACGATCCCAAATGCTATTAGTGCAGCAGTAAGTAATATAGCTAGACAACTTGATGCAGGAGCTATAATCCCTTTAACTAAATCAGGTTCTACCGCTCGAAATGTAAGTAAGTTCAGACCACCAACACCTATCTTGGCAACTACTACAGAGAGAAGTGTAGCGAGAAGATTGCAACTTGTTTGGGGAGTTACTCCAATAGTAGTTAAAAATGATCTAAGAACAGCAAAAACTTTTAGTTTAGCTATGCAAATTGCTCAGGAGATGGGGATCCTAAATCAAGGAGATTTAGTAGTCCAAACCGCAGGTACATTAACTGGAATTAGTGGCTCTACAGATTTAATAAAAGTCGGTTTAGTAAGAAAGATTGTATCAAGAGGAATTTCAATAGGGGAAATCGGTGTTACAGGTAAAGCCAGAATAATTAAAAATAATCTTGATATGTCCTTAATTTGCCCAGGAGAAATATTATTTGTTCCAAAGGAATTAATGCAAAATATTCCACTGAGTAAAAATATTGCGGGCATTGTTACAAACCAAAATGTAAATGATGTTTATGCTTTGTTCAACAAAAATAATAAAAAGATTTCTACAATTTGTAATTTAGAAAATATCGATAATCATCAAATCAGTAATGGCGACCTTATTACACTCCAGCTTAATGAAGGTGTTATATACATGGGACAAATTGAAGATGATGATGCAATAGATAAATATAAATATGTCTAGGAATATCTCAATAAAAGAAGCCTTAGGCATGGCCACAAAAACATTAGTTTCGAACAAATTGAGAAGTTCGTTAACAATGCTGGGGATAATTATAGGAAATGCTTCAGTTATTACACTTGTTGGACTTGGTAGAGGTGCTCAAACACTAGCAAAAAACCAATTAAGTAATTTAGGTGCCAATGTTTTATTCATTGTTCCCGGAAATAATGACACAAGAAGAAGAGGTATTTCATTTCCTAAAAACCTAGTTTTAGAAGATGCAACAGCAATAAGCAATCAAGTACCAACAGTTAAAAAAGTAGCTCCTCAAATCTCTGCTAACGAAATAGTGCAATCAAATTCTAAAAGTTTAAATATATCAATTGCTGGAGTTACTCCTGAATTTCTTGAAGTAAGAAGCTTTGAAGTAGATAAGGGTAGATTTATATCAAAAAGTGATGTTAATAGTGCAAGAAGTTATGTTGTAATAGGTCCTGATCTTAAAGACGAATTTTTCAAAGATAAATCTTCATCACTTGGAAAAAAAATCAGAATTAAAGACCACACTTATGAAATTATCGGTATATTAAAACCAAAAGGTGCAGTATTTGGAAGTAATCAAGACAAAAATGCATATATTCCATTAACCACCATGGTCAATAGGATTACAGGGAAGGACCCTACTTATGGAGTAAGTTTAAGCTTCATTAGTGTTGAAGCGATAGATAAAAATGCTACTAGTGCCGCTAAATTTCAGATTACTAACTTATTAAGGCAAAGACATAAAATAATTAGAGATGATGACTTTGCGGTTAGATCACAAGAAGATGCATTGAATATAGTAACTAACATAACAAGTGGGCTAACTTTTTTATTGGCTGGTATAGGGGCAGTATCTTTAGTGGTTGGAGGAATAGGAATCATGAATATAATGCTCGTTTCTGTAAGCGAAAGGACTGAAGAGATTGGACTTAGAAAAGCAATAGGAGCTAAACAGTCAGATATATTAGTTCAATTTTTAATCGAGGCATTGATTTTGTCAACAATTGGAGGATTAATTGGAACAACGACTGGATTATCAGGTGTTTTTCTTTTATCTCTGATAACACCTCTTCCTGCATCAGTAGGAATTACAACTACTTTTTCCACCATGATCATTTCAGGATCAATAGGTTTAATCTTTGGCGTATTACCTGCAAAAAGAGCTTCTAAGTTAGATCCAATTGTTGCATTGAGAAGTTTATGAATTAATTTATAATAATGCTCAATTTTTATAAATTAATTGAGATACTGGTAAGTCTTCAATTACTAGTAATAACGTCAATGTTACCTGTTTATATTCCACTACCTTTTATATATAAATCTAGTAATAACTTTGAGTTTCCTATCACATGGCAAATTCCGACCATAATTTTATTAACACTTATATTTCATAAAAAAGTTGTTTTCAGAGCATTTTCTATATATATAATTTTGGGGGTATTTATATTACCTGTCTTTCATCAAGGAGGTTCAATAGGTTATTTGCTCACTCCAAATTTTGGTTATTTATTAGGTTTATATCCATTAATAAAAATAATTGATAATTTAAATAATAAAAATAAAATAAATATTGGAAACTTTTTAAAAAATGGATTTTTAGCAATAGGTGCTATGCATTTAACTGGAATATTTTACAACTTCATACAAATTATTTTCTACAGTCAATTTAATTTATTTTTATATAATTTAGGAAAATACTCATTAGGTAAGATTGGATATCATTTTTTAATGCTTCTTCCACTTTTATTACTTATTAAACCCATAGAACGTTTAAAACGTAGTAAATAATGATTAATAAAATACAAACAAAAATATATTTTTTATTACTAAGTATTTTTATTGTTCTAATAGATCAATTTACGAAATATTTAATGTTTTATAATAAAAAATTATTTATTAATAAAGATTTACTTTTTTTCAAATTAGACTTTGTAAAAAATTACGGAGCAGCATTCAACATATTTAGTGGTAGTAGAATATTTTTATCTTTAATAAGTATTTTGTTTTCAATATTACTTATTTATTTAATATTTAGGAAAAATACTTTAAACTCATTAGATCTATATTCTTACAGCTTTATACTTGGGGGAACTATGGGCAATGGTATAGATAGAATATATAAAGGTTTTGTGGTTGATTTTATAAATTTAAATATTATAAATTTTCCAGTATTTAATATTGCTGATATATCTATTAATATTGGGTTTATTTTTTTACTGTATAACATTTTTAAAAATAATCGATAAAATGAATTACTTGAAATTTAGGTATATAAAATATATATTATTAATATTATTTCTATATATTTTATTTTCGATATTTATAAGAATAGTAAATATTTATACCCTTATATTTTTAATAATAATTATTTATATCTTTTATAATATTGATAAAAAATCATTCAAAAAAATAGTTTATAAAATTATATATAAAAATAAAAAAAATACACTTTCATTCAAAAATACATATGGTGCTGCCAAGATAAGTTTGGAAGGGGTCGAGAAAATTAATAAAAAAATTTACGATAAAGTAAAAGTTGAACTTTTAAATTACCAAAAAGACAAACTAGAGTCTCAATTAAAAACAGGAGATTATAAAGTTACTCTTTTTGGAGCAGGTTCCTCAGGAAAAACATCCATAGCAAGATCTTTATTAAAAAATATTATTGGACAAACTTCCGCAAAAATAGGAACAACAAAAAAAATTAATAGCTATAAAATTCGCATCCCAATTTTAAAAAGAAACATTAATATAATTGATACTCCGGGTTTATTCGAACCATCTAAATTAGGAGAAGAAAGAGAAAAAGCAACAATTATACAAGCATCAAATTCCGACTTAGTTCTCTTTGTGTTAGATCAGGACATAAATAAATACGAAAACTATCTAATTAAAGAATTATTAAAATTAAGAAAAAAAATAATAATAGTTCTAAATAAATGTGATTTGAGGTCTAAAGATGAAAATAACCTCATCAAAGAAAATATAATATCTATGACTTCCGCTAGAAAAAATAGAATTTCTGTTGTTCAAACAATTGCTGTACCTCAACAATCTCCCTATATAAAAACAGATGCTTTAAATTTAGTTCCAGAGGTAGGAAGTTTATTTAGAGAAATAATTGAAACGCTCGATAATAATGGTGAAGAGTTATTGGCGGATAATATTCTTTTTCGCTCAAATATGTTAGGTATTAAAAGTAAAAATTTCGTACAAGAACAAAGATATTTAATGTCAAATAAAGTGATTAATAAATATATGTGGATAACAGGAGGGGTAATACTAGTTAATCCATTACCAGCTGTAGATTTCCTTACTACTACATCCGTAAACCTTCAAATGATAATGGAATTATCAAAAATATATGAAATAAAGCTTACAAAAAAAGATGCAAAAAATTTAGCGACTTCATTGTTAAGCGCATTGGCTAAACAAGGAATACTAAAAGGGGGTCTTGCCATTCTTTCTCCTGCTTTATCTACAAGCTTGACTAAAATTATATTATCTAAATCTATACAATCAGTTACAGCAGGCTGGTTAATAAGAATAGTAGGACTAAGTTTGATTGAATATTTTAAAAATGGGCAAGATTGGGGAGATGGAGGAATCCAAGAAGTAGTAGATAAGATCTATAGAATAAGTAAGAGAGAGGACATTTTAAATAACTTCGTAAGAGAAGCTATTTCAAAAATTGAAATGAAAAAGTATTTTAAATCAAATAAAAGTTTGCCTCCATTTACTATGTAAAGTTGGATAATTGATCATTTAGATAAGTTCTGAAATCAAAGATAGTTATTAATAGTAAATAAGCAATACAAATAGCTATAGATATAAACCCTGTTGCCATTGCAATAATTTTTGGTCTACCCATATTCATAAATTAGTTATCTAAAAGTCTCAAAAGTTCTTCAATATGAGATTCCTTTGTATTGTAATTGCCCATGACAACCCTTAAAAAATATCTACCTTTAAATTTTGGTCTAGAAAGCATAAAATTATTGTTAATTAGTTCATTAACTTTAGTTTGAGTCCATGTATCAGAGTCTTCTGACTTAAGTTTCTTTGGTATAAATGAAACAATATGAAGAGGACCTGAAAATATATCAAATTTATTCTTACTGATATTTTTTATAAAAAAATCTTTTCTTTTTATTGATGATTTTAATATATTTTCTATTCCATTCAGACCTAAAAAACGTAACCCAAGCCATAGTTTGATAACCTCTGCCGGTCTAGAACCTTGTATGCCAATTTCTCCTCTATTTATAATATTTTTTTTTGATGATATATATGGTAGTCCAGTATTAAAAGTATTTTCTAAAGTACTCATATTTGAAACTAATAACAAAGATGAAGTCTTTGTAATGCCAATGATTTTTTGCGGATTTATAGTTATCGAATTAGCCTGATTAATATTATTAAGACCTTTTATTGGAATAGAGGTTACAGCAAAAATGCCTCCAATAGAGCCATCGATATGTAGCCATATATTTCTTTCTTTACATATTTCACTTATTTCTTTAATAGGATCAATGGCTCCTCTTACAGTTGTCCCAAGTGTGGCAACAATAGCAAATATTTTTTTATTTTCTAATGTACATTTATCTAAAGACTTTCTGAGATCGTTTATGTCCATTCTACCTTGATTATCAGTTTTAATCCTGACAAGATTGGTAGTATCAAGACCCATTACTCTTATACATTTAACGAAGGAAGAATGAGCATCTTCACTAACAAGTAATGCAGAATTGGGATCTGAACCTAATCCAGAATTATGTCTAGCTGCAATAAGTGCATTCAAATTACTTAAAGTGCCTCCGCTAGCAGCTATACCTCCTGAAGAATCATTAAACCCTATTTTCTTTGCAAACCATTTGCATAATGATTCCTCAAGCAAAGTAACACTTGGAGAAAGCTCGTAAGCAAGAAGATTATTATTTAAACCAGCAGCAATTAAATCGCCTAAAATAGAAAAAATCAAAGGTGGGGGATCTAGATGAGCTAGAGAGCCCGGATGAACTGGATTAAATGAATTTTTTAAAAGGGATTGAATCTCATGAAACAAATCTTCTGTGGAATTACCTTCCTCATCAGGCATTAAGCACTTAAAATTCTCGTCAAATGGTAATGGACCATATTTATCGGCTTTAGAGAACCAATCACAAAGAATTTTAGTTGCTCTATTTACGAGAGTAATTAAGTTTTCGTTAGTCCCTAAATAAGAAGGGAAGTATATATCTTTTTTATTAATTAAATCTTCAGTCATCAGATAAGATATCTATTAATAAGTTTATTCTCAATATTGGTAAATGAGGTATATTTTTGAAAATGTAAAAAGTAATTATGATGAACAGAAAGGGATAAATTTTTCAAAATACTCTAGATGGATGAATTCCATTTTAAGAAGATCAGAAGAAATTGGAAAAGTTGAGTTACCAATCTGTTCAATAATTTTAGATGATAGAGGGAGATGTATTGGAAGAGGGGTTAACAGGAGAAATATGAATAAAGATCCATTAGGTCATGCTGAAATAATGGCACTAAGGCAGGCATCTCTAATAAAAAATGATTGGAGATTTAATGAATGTATCATTATCACAAATTTAGAACCATGTACCATGTGTGCATCAGCACTTATTCAAGCAAGGATGGGTAAAGTAGTGTTTGGTGCCTACGATAAGAAAAGAGGTGGATTAGGCGGCTCAATTGACTTATCAAAGCATAAAAGTTCTCATCACAAAATGGAAATTGTAGGTGGTATTTTAGAAGACGAATGCAGTCAAGTTTTACAATTATGGTTTAAAAAGTTGAGGACTCAAAAATAGAATATTTTTTTAACTCAGTATCAAATAGGTTTAATAATCTGTCTACATTCTCCTCACTTGAGTTAAAGCCCATTAATCCAATGCGCCAAACCTTACCAGACAATTCTCCAAGTCCATTTCCTATTTCTATTCCAAAGTTTCTTAAAAGATGATTTCTAAAACCATCTCCATCAACTGCAGGTGGGATCTTAACTGTTGTAAGAGTTGGCAATCGATAATCCTCTGATACATGTAATTCCATGCCTAGACTTTCTAAACCATTCCAAAGTTTCTTCGCATTTTTATTATGCCTATTCCAAACATTCTCTAAACCTTCATTTGCAATTAATCGTAAACCTTCTCGAATAGCAAAATTCATATTTACAGGGGCAGTGTGATGGTAAACGCGATCAGAACCCCAATATTTATTTAAAAGGGATAAATCTAAATACCAGTTAGGGACTTTTGTTTTTCTTGAACTTAGTTTTTCTTCAGCTCTATCATTCATTGTAAAAGGACTTAATCCAGGCGGGCAGCTTAATCCTTTCTGGCTACAACTATACGCTAAATCTATTTTCCATTCATCTATCAATAGTTTTAGAGCACCAAGGGAAGTAACTGCGTCAACTAAAAACAAGCAGTTATTTTTTCTACATACATCACCAATACCATCAAGAGGTTGTAAAACCCCACTAGAAGTTTCAGCGTGAACAATAGCAAATATAGCTGGTTTTTTAGTCTCTATTTCATACTTAATTTCATCATAAGAAAAAGATTCACCCCAAGGTTTTTCCATAACAGATAAATCTGCTTTGTATCTAGTTGCCATATCAACTAATCTGTCTCCAAAATATCCTTTTTTAGCGATAAGAATTTTTTCTCCTTCCTCTATAAAATTCGCTATTGAGGCTTCCATAGCTGCACTTCCAGTACCACTCATTGGAAGAGTCAGACGATTATTGCATTGCCAGGTATATCTTAGAAGTTGTTGAACATCAGACATCAATGAAATATATGCTTCATCTAAATGACCAATTGGATTTAGGGAAAGAGCATTTAGAACTTCTGGATGTGCATTAGAAGGACCAGGACCTAATAAAAGTCTGGAGGGAACATAAGTCTTTGAGAAATGAGATAAATTCTCTTCATTTAAAGCCGAAATAAGTTTTGCTTCTGTCAAAGCATTACATTCAATTACTTTTAAACTAAACTAATATCTCCACATAAGCGATATTTATTTAAAGAAATTCATTCAATTTAAATATTTAGGTAAACAATTATTAAACTTATGACTTGAAACACTAAAAGAAGTCATCTAGTCTTAAAAAAAGTTACCGTTGATACATAACAAGAATCATCAAGTTATTAATTTCATATAAGGTATTACAAAATTATGTCTAAATCTCCTCAAGATGTTTTAAGTCAAATTAAAGACGAAGAAATTGAACTCATCGATTTAAAATTCACAGATATTCATGGAAAATGGCAACATTTAACTCTTACATCAGACATGATAGAGGAGGATTCTTTTACAGAAGGCTTAGCATTTGATGGCTCATCAATAAGAGGTTGGAAAGCAATTAATGCTTCGGATATGTCAATGGTGCCCGATGCAAGTACTGCTTGGATAGATCCTTTTTATAAACATAAAACTCTAAGTATGATTTGCTCTATTCAAGAACCAAGAAGCGGAGAGCCTTATGATAGATGTCCAAGAGCATTAGCTCAAAAGGCATTAAAATATTTAGACTCAACTGGTATAGCAGATACTGCATTTTTTGGACCAGAGCCAGAATTCTTTTTATTTGATGATGTTAGATATGACTCTAAAGAAGGAGGTTGTTTTTATAGTGTAGATACTATTGAAGCACCATGGAATACAGGGAGAATTGAAGAAGGTGGAAACTTAGGATACAAAATACAATATAAAGAAGGATATTTTCCAGTAGCTCCAAATGATACTGCGCAAGATATCAGATCTGAGATGCTTCTTCTTATGGGTGAATTAGGTATCCCTACCGAAAAACATCATCATGAAGTTGCTGGTGCCGGCCAACACGAGCTTGGAATGAAATTTGATTCTTTAATAAATGCTGCTGATAACGTTATGACTTATAAATACGTTGTCAGAAATGTTGCAAAAAAATATGGAAAAACTGCAACATTTATGCCAAAGCCTGTTTTTAACGATAACGGAACCGGAATGCATGTTCACCAAAGTTTATGGAAGAGTGGACAACCACTATTTTTCGGTGAGGGAGCATATGCAAATTTATCTCAAACAGCAAGATGGTACATCGGAGGAATACTTAAACACGCACCTTCATTCTTAGCATTTACTAACCCAACTACAAATAGTTATAAACGATTAGTCCCAGGATTCGAAGCACCTGTAAATCTAGTTTATTCTGAGGGTAATAGATCAGCTGCAGTAAGAATACCTTTAACAGGTCCAAGCCCTAAAGCTAAAAGATTAGAATTCAGATCAGGTGACGCACTTGCAAATCCTTACTTAGCATTCTCTGTAATGATGCTTGCTGGTATTGATGGAATTAAAAATCAAATTGATCCTGGTGATGGAGTTGATGTAGATTTATTTGAACTACCAGCCGATGAACTTGCAAAAATTGATACAGTCCCTTCATCCCTAAATGACTCACTTAATGCGCTAAAAGCAGATAAGGATTATCTATTAGCTGGTGGAGTATTTACTGAAGATTTTATTGATAACTTTATCGATATAAAATACGAAGAGGTACAACAACTAAGACAAAGGCCTCATCCCCATGAATTCTTCATGTATTACGATGCATAATTTAAAGAACGAATTAGTTTAAATTAATCAATTTGAGAAATATCACAATATATTCTCAAATTGATTTTTTTTTTGTTGGAATATAAATATATAAATTGAAAAATGGCTAGAGAATCTATTTCAAAAATTGCATATAAAACGCTACAACAAAGTAAAAGCATTGCAGGTTTCGCTCACAAGCAGATCAGTTCAAGATTAATGAATTTCATTCTGCCCGATTCAAAGCTTGAAAATTTTAATATAGATAAGGATCTTCTAATGCAAATCCAAAATTCAATGGATATCTTAAGAGAAGAAGATTGGAATGATGCAGAAAAAAATATATATCCAAAAAAGTTATTATTTGACGAACCATGGCTTAGATATTTAACTCAATATCCTAAAATTTGGCTCGATATGCCTAATACATGGGATAGACGCAGAAAACAAAACTTTGATGATCTCCCAAAATCAATTGATAAAGATAATTATCCTCAATATTACTTGAGGAATTTTCATCATCAAACAGATGGTTATTTATCAGATTTTTCAGCTAGCATTTATGACCTACAAGTAGAGATACTTTTCAATGGAAGTGCCGACTCAATGAGGAGAAGAATAATTAAACCAATAAAAGAAGGACTTGAAATTTTTAGCGGTAGAAAAAAAAGTTCTATAAAAATACTCGATGTGGCTACAGGATCAGGAAGAACATTAAAACAATTAAGAGCCGCATTTCCTAAAGAAAAAATTACAGGAATTGATTTATCTGATTCATACTTAAAAGAAGCAAGTAGATATATTTCAGATTTAGATGGAGATTTAATTCAGTTAATAAAAGGTAATGCTGAGGAATTACCTTTTAAAAATGATAGTTTTCAATGCATATCTTGTGTTTACTTATTTCATGAATTACCTAATACAATTAGAGCTAAAGTATTAAATGAATTTTTTAGAGTTCTTGAACCTGGGGGGATATTAGTTCTAGCTGATTCAATTCAAATAAGTGATTCACCTGACTTTACATCTGTAATGGAAAGTTTCTATAAATCTTTTCATGAGCCTTTTTATCGTGATTACATAAAAGAGGATATAGATTCTAAAATTGAGGATGTAGGGTTTAAAGATGTAAAATCAAATTCTTTTTTTATGACCAAAGTATGGTCTGCTGTAAAGTAAATAAAAACTTCTATGACTTATTGGGATAAAGATACTATTCAGCTTGTTCAAAGACTTAATGACAAATTAAAACTTGATCATTCTAGATGGCATAAAGATAAAGGAAATAAGTATAAACGATCTGCAGAACTAATTTCTGCGGGATTATGTCATTTAATAATTTCTTGTCATGAGAAGGAAACTATTGAGTATATAGAAGAAAGTATTAAATGGTTAAAAGAAATTAATGTAGATCAACCTTGCCCTAGTAAAAATCACCTTTTTAAAGCCAACTGAAGCCTATTACCTTTACTGCTCCATCTAATGTCATCAAAACATTCATTAATAATGTAAAGGCCACGGCCATTTACACTACTTATTTTTTTTGGTAGTTTGTAGTCTCTTTTTTTAATTTCTAAACCATTACCTTGATCTTGAATTTGCCAAACACACCAGTTAGGAGTGATTATTCTTCTTACTCTAATATTTTTTTTAGGATCTAATTTATTTCCATGTTTTACTGCGTTAACTAGAGCTTCATGTAAACCAAGCTTTATAAGATAGCTTGATTGAGAATTTTTAATGGGTTCTAATAATTGATCTACAAATTCATTTAACTGTAAGGATGATTCGAATTCGTAGTTTGACCAGTTAATCTTTGGCCTTTTAAAAAATGTTTTTAAAATATTTTTGCCCCGAAGTAAGGACATAATAATATTTTGATACTATATAAATTTTAACTTATCAAATACCTCAATTTAAAGAATATTATTATGTCTCTCTGCAATAGCAGGATGTCTTAGGATGGAGTCCATAAGTCTTACTCCTCTTAGTTGATTTATTAAAGGCATATGACCATCAGGAGCATCCAATGACCATCGAAAAGATCCAGGATATCTAGTCCATAAGCCCTCTTTTTTCCAACCTATTTTCGGCCACATTAATTCATATTTTTTCCCTACTGATTTTAATATCTTTGCTTGAATTGAAAATCCAAATCTACCATTAGAATAAATAGTCCATAATCTATCTATTGTTTGTAGATCTTTACCTGACATATTCATAACTTCACTATAGAAAACATACCCCCGTTTTTCAGCTAATTTTCCAGCTAATTTCCGTAAGTAGGAACTTGTTAATCTATCTGCCTCTTCAAATTTTTGCTCAACCAACATCAATTGCAAATCTTTATAACTAATATCAATATCTGAATATGTATTAAACCAATTATTGAATTTATAGTTTTCAAAGAATTCTGGCTTAAATTTTTTTAAAACTTGCAATATCCAACCTGCAGCCCAGTCATCTCCATCTTTATCAAAGATATCAAAAAGTGAAGGGCCAAGATTAAAAATATTTTCGACTTCGGATTCTATTTGAGTTAATGAATTTATTCTTTTTCTTTGATTGGAATCTACAAATTTTTTTATCAGATCTAATGTAGCATTACTATGGTTATCTTGTTCAATGTTATTCATTTTAAAAAATCAATCTTAAAAAATAAAAACTATCCATGTATTTCAAAAGAAAAGAACTAGAGAAATTTAGAAGTTTTAAAGGACCACTTATAGATGTTAGGAGCCCAAGTGAATATTATAGAGGACACATGCCTAATTCTATTAACATTCCACTATTTGATAATGAAGAGAGATCAATAATTGGCACGATTTATAAAAAAGAAGGAAGAGAAAAAGCAGTGATAGAAGGATTAAAATTTTTTGAAAAAAAAATGGAATTACTTCTTGATAATTTATTCATGAGTATTGACTCTTATAAAAATATTACTAATAAAAATAATAGTAAATTGTTTATCAGAATATATTGCTCTAGAGGAGGAATGCGTTCACAAAGCATTGCTTGGTTACTTGAAAAATATAAATTAAATCCAATAACACTCAAGGGAGGATACAAAACATACAGGAGATGGATATTAGATTGTTTCTCAAAAAAGTGGGATATTATAATTATTGGTGGTAAAACTGGCTCTGGGAAAACAAGGTTATTGTCACTATTAAATAAATATAAATATCAAACTATAGATCTTGAAGGATTTGCTTGTCATAGAGGAAGCACATTTGGTGGCTTAGGAATGAAAGAACAACCTTCAAACGAAGAATTTGAAAATAAACTAGCAGAAAAACTATATTCTTTTAAAAATATTAATAATGTTTTTGTAGAAGCAGAGAGTGCGAATATAGGTAAATGCAAAATTCCTCATGAATTTTTTAATCAGATGAAAAAATCAAGGAGAATTGAAATATTAAGGAGCGAATCAAACAGGTTAAATGAGTTAATAGATACTTATAGTGTATTTAAAAAAGAGGAACTAAAAGACTCTGTACAAAGGATTAAAAAAAGATTAGGTCCTCAAAGAACAAAAATAGCTCTTGAATCAATTGATAACGAAAAATGGGATTTAGTATGTAGATCAGTTTTAGATTATTACGATAGATGTTATGAATATGAAAAGGTTGGTAAGGAAAATATAACGTTATTAGATTTAACTGATAAAAATTATGATGAAAAAATCCTAGATTTAATAAATAATGTTATTTAAAATAATTGCAAACGAAACAAAAAAAAATCTCTTAAGATAAAAAATTACTATAAGAATATTATGACAGCAAATAAAACTGCAAAAATACAATTTTATGAAGGAACAGATGAACCAGTAGTTCCTGAAATAAGACTGACTAGGAGTAAAGATGGTACCACCGGCCAAGCATTATTTTTGTTCGAAAAACCGCAAGCATTATCTTCAATTACAGACGGTGAAATAACAGGTATGCGTATGATTGATTCTGAGGGTGAAATATTAACTAGGGAAGTTAAAGTAAAGTTTCTTGATGGAGAACCTATATTTTTAGAAGCAGTTTATATATGGAAAAACACTTCAGACTTTGATAGATTTATGAGATTTGCAAATAGTTATGCCAAATCAAATGGATTAGGATACTCTGAAAAGAAGTAGAAAATTTTCTAAATTGAGTAGTCCATCATATTTTAAGCTAGTAGTAATTTTAATCACTTCGCTAATAATATGGACTTTAAGAGATTTTCTACTTTTGATTATTTGTTCTTTAGTAATTTCAAATATTGTATGTAATTTATGTAATCAAATACAAAAGGGTTTGAAAATTCCTCGATCACTTTCTTTGTTTCTTGTATTAATTGTTATAGCAGTAATAGTATTTACTATTTTTATTCTTGTATTGCCTCCGTTTATAAAAGAATTCAATGAAATACTTGTTGATATTCCAAATGGTTTATCAAAAATAAATATTTTGATTAATACAAATCTAAACAAATTGAATAACGTGTTTTATGGTGAAAAATCAGAAAATGTTATAGACATATTTAATCTTATAAATAATATAGTTACCATTCCAGATGTCTCAACTATTGCAAAAGCTATTCAAGAAAGTTTTAAGAATTTAATTAATATAGCGGGGAATCTGGGTTCAGGTCTTTTGAAATTAATATTCGTATTAGCTGTTAGTTTGATGATTTCTATTGAACCAAAACAATATAAAGAAAATATACTTCTATTAATTCCAAAAAATTACCGTAACAAGTTTAGAAATATTTTAGAAAAATGCAATATCGCACTAGCAAATTGGACCTTTTCTATGGTCATAAGCTCATTATCAGTAGGTCTATTATCATTAATAGTTTTATCTATATTGGATGTTAAATATGTTGTCTCAAATGCCTTAATAGCAATGGTTCTTAATGTAATTCCAAATATAGGTCCAGTTATTAGTGGCATATTTCCAATCTCAATTGCACTACTAGATAATTTTTGGAAGCCACTGGCCGTTTTAGGATCATATGTAATCATTCAAAATATTGAAAGCTATATAATAATGCCATCTATAATGAAGAAAAAAGCGAACATACTTCCCGGTTTGACATTAATATCACAATTTGGATTTACCTTCATTTTTGGTCCATTAGGCTTAATTCTATCTCTTCCATTAGCTGTAGTAATACAGGTTTTAATCAAAGAATCATTTAAAGATATTTAAAAACTACTTAATTAATTTTTTATATAAATATGGATATGAAAAAAGTACAAAGAAAGCTAAGGGATGTTTACCAATAGCAAAATATAGTGAACTAAAAGTAAAATGATCAAATAAAATTCTTAATTCAGTAGAAAGATCTATTAAAACTAAAGAAAATAATATTATCAAATAGTAATTCAATTTCATAAAATTAGAAGCTTAAGCTCAGTCTTTAAGCAACAAAGACGGCGCCAATAAAATACTTGAATAACTTCCAACAATAATGCCCAATGATAAGGCTAATGAAAACCAAAATAGTGAGTAAGATCCAAACAAAATGATGCTTAATAAAGGGATAAGGGTTGTAATACTGGTAAAAGTAGTTCTCCTAAAAGATTCATTAACAGCTAGTTGAATAGTTTCGTTAGGGCCTTGTTTCTTTGATTTTAAATTCTCACGAATTCTATCAAATATAACAACAGTATCATTTACAGAATAACCAGCAATAGTTAACAAGGACACCGCAAATAAACTATTTACCTCTACAGATAATACTATTCCCAACCAGGAGAATATACCGAAAACAATTACTAAATCATGGAATAAAGCTAATAGTGCAAATAATGCATATTTTTTATCAAATCTAATTGTTATGTATAAAGATATTGCAAATAAAGAAACTAACAATGAAGTAACACAATTAGTAAGTAATCTTTTCCCAAGCTTTGGGCCTATTAATCTAGAATCCTTACTCTCATAATTTAGAGGTCCAATAATATCCTCAAGATTATTAATAAGATTATTTGATTCTTGGATAGACAAATAGGGGGTTCTTATTGAAATTAATTTATTATTATTTTGGAATTGCAATTTAATGTTATTTAAAACATTTTTATTTTTAGAGATCTCTCTTAAATTTTCTAAAACCAAATCAGGGGAAAAATTAGAACATTCTTCTTCACAAACTCTTTCTATTCTTAGTTCATTTCCCCCAACAAAATCCATACCCAAATTTATAGGTTTCTTATAAGAAGTATAAAAAGTAGAATATAAAATTCCTAAAAGACTCAACAAAATTAGACCAGTTGAAAAACCAATTATCTTTCTTTTATTTTTTATTAGTTCAAGATTGTATTTCATGGGGAAATTAGAAATAAAAAAATTTAATTTGAAAAATTATTCCTGGGAAGATAGAGATTTTTTTGTCTTAAAGATTGATATGTTGTAAAAAATCGCAAAATAGTTTTAGAACAATTTAATGAGGTAAACAAACTTATTAAGACTCCAATACCTAATGTTGCCGCAAAACCTTTTACAAAATTTGTTCCTAATAAAAACAATACAAAACAACTTAGAAGAGTTGTAATATGACCATCAACTATGGAGGAATTAGCTCTTTGAAAACCGCTATCAATAGATCTTGTAAGTGTATTACCTTCATATAATTCTTCTCTAATTCTCTCAAATATTAGAATATTTGCATCAACAGCCATACCAATGCTAAGTATAAGCCCAGATATTCCAGGTAAAGTCAAAGTTACAGGAATTAAAGAATATAGGGCTAAGTTAAAGAAACCATAAAGTACTAGAGAAAGAACTGAAACAAAACCTAAAATTCTATAATTAAAAATCATAAATATACCAACAAAAATTAATCCACTAATAGCTGCATAAAGACTTTTTAAAATATTTTTGGATCCCAACAAAGCTCCTATAGTGTTAGTTTCTACTATTTCAATTGGCAATGGCAATGAACCTCCTTTGAGTTGAACTTCTAATTCTCTAGCATTTTCAGCACTAAAATTACCACTTATTGTTGCTGATCCACCTGTAATCCCAGTATTAGCGAACTGATTACCAACACTTGCCTCACTTATTGATTCGCCATCTAGAATGATAGCCAATAATTGATTAGTGCCAGCAATTGACTTTGTAATTTCTGCAAACTTTTCACCTCCTGAATTACTAAAAGTTAATAAAACTTCCCAATTACTATTTGTTTGCTCTTGCCTCCTTCCTGCGTTAATAAGGTCTTTACCAGATAAGTCTGTTTTAATAAATAAATTTGTAATTTCTTTATCAATATACTTTTTAATTTCAATTAACTTCTCATATAAATCATTACTAGTAGATGAGTAATTTAATTCTTGCTCTATCTCTTTAAGATCATCTTGATAAATTTTTAAGAAATTATCATCATATTGACTTTTTTCTACAGAGGAATATTGTTCAATTAATTCTTTAATACTCAATCTCTGGAGTTGCAGGGTTTTTAAATCTGTAGATGTTCCTTCTTTTTGGGTTCTAAATTCTAATAAAGCAGTCTTACCTAAAACCCTAGAAGCAACAAATGGATTTTGTTCTCCAGGTAATTCTAAAATCAATTGATCACCACCTAGAGTTTGCAAGTTAGACTCGGCAACCCCTAAATTATTAACGCGTTTATCTATAACCGAATTAACTGCTTCAAGTTCATCCCTTGTTACCTTACCTTCCTGTTTAATAATTTGTAGTGTAAGTTGAGAACCTCCTCGTAAATCCAATCCCAACTGTAAGGGATAATTTATTAATAGATAAACAGATAAAGTAAGTAGAAATATAATAAAGAAAAGCCAACCTTGCCTTCTTTTCATTGCCTAAAGACTCCCACTAATTAATTCTTCAACTTTTTCAACTATTTGATGTGGTTGGATTATTGTCAAATTCTCAAGATTTCCATTATACGGAGTTGGAATATCCTGACTAGATAATCTAATTGGTCGGGCATCAAGATCATCGAAACACTCTTCTGTAATCAAGGCAATTAATTCTGCACCAATACCTCCAGTCTTCATACATTCTTCAACAATAATTACTTTATTGGTTTTTCTTATTGATTTTGAGATGGTTTCCATATCAAATGGTTTTAAACTTATTAAATCGATTAACTCAACATCTATTCCTTTTTTTTCTAATTCTTCAACAGCTTTAAGGCAGTGATGTCTCATTCTTGAATAAGTCAATAAAGTAATATCTTTACCTTCTTTTACAACGTCAGCCTGATCTAAAGCGCAAGTATAATCACCTTTAGGTAATTCTTCAGACAAATTGTACAGAAGAACATGTTCGAAAAATAGAACCGGATTATCATCTCTTATAGCTGCTTTCATTAAACCTTTAGCATTTGTAGGTGTACTGCATGCAACAATCTTTATACCAGGAACTGCATGAAAATATGCTTCAAGTCTTTGACTGTGTTCAGCACCAAGTTGACGACCTACTCCTCCAGGTCCTCGAACAACTGCTGGTATTTTATAATTTCCGCCACTTGTATATCTAAGCATACCCATATTATTTGATATCTGATTAAAAGCTAAAAGCAAAAAACCCATATTCATTCCTTCTACTATTGGTCTTAACCCTGTCATTGCTGCGCCCACAGCCATACCAGTAAAACTATTCTCTGCAATTGGAGTATCTAAGACTCTTAACTCTCCATATTTTTCATATAAATCCTTAGTTACCTTATAAGATCCTCCATATTGACCAACATCTTCCCCCATAACGCAAACATTTACATCATTTGCCATTTCTTCATCAATTGCCTCTTTCAAAGCATTGAATAATAATGTTCCAGCCACAATTAATTACCTAATTAATCACATTCATAATCCTACCACTTTGAATAATTTATCCTCCTTCAGCAAAGGTTATAAGTAGTAATATTGACAAAATCATTCCTGGTGAAAGCAAAAGTATTAAAAGCCCTAGGTCATGTAAAGACATTCAAAGAAAATGTTTTTTTTTATGATATTGGCAATTCAACTTTTCTTCAGAAAAAAACTGCGAATAAATACAATAAAAAGTCCAATACCTATAAAAGCAAAAGAAAAGGTTAGCAAAAAAGATAATCCAATTATTAAGGTATTAATACTAGATGAAATATTTTGGACTATTTCAGAAGAATTAGATGGTTTATGTATTGAAAAATAAATAGCAATTTTTTTACTTAAAAAATAAAAAAATATAAATAATAAAAAACTGGTTATTGATCCAACAATGAAATTTAATGGTCCTTTTTCGGAGATATTTTTTTCAATATTCTCATTATTATCAGCCACAATAATATTTTCTAAAAAAATTTTTAAATGAATGCTATTCCTTTTTTAAGGAAAGTGCAAACCCATGAATCATAACCTTTATCTTTAAATAATTTATAATTTGCCGTTAATTCTTTTTTAGCAGTCTCCAAATCTTTAAAGAGTGCAAAGCATGTAGGTCCTGATCCACTCATTGAAAATGTCAAACAATTATCTAATTTAGAAAGTAAATATAATGCCTGTTTTACAGAATCATTATCATTTTCAACAACTAACTGCAAATCATTTTTTATATTTAAATGTTGATTATCAAAATTTAAGTTATTTAAACCATTATCTCTTAAATTTTCTCTTATGTTCTCAATCATTTCTCTATTAGTAAGATATTGATCACAAAATCTATTACTATATTCTTTATAAGTTTCAGCAGTAGATACTGATACATTTGGATTTTTTAAAAGAATTACTCCATATTCAAAGTTTGAATTTAATTTTTCCAAAATTTCGCCTCTTCCAAAACATAATTGAATACCACCATTTATAAAAAAGGGAATATCAGACCCTAAAGTTGATGCTAATGAACATAATGTTTCTTGATCTAAGTTCAAATCCCATAACTTATTAAGACCAATTAATGTTGCTGCTGCGTTACTGGATCCACCAGCTAATCCTGCGCCAATTGGAATATTTTTTCTTAAAAATATATTCGCACCAAAATCTATGTTTGATTTTTTCCTTAATAGATTTGCCGATTTAACAATTAAGTTATCACTTGATAAGCTTAAATCACTAGAATCGGATTCAAGTTTAATTAAACCTTCATTATTAATTTGAAATTCTAAATAATCAAAAAGATCAATATTTTGCATAATCATTGCTAACTCATGGAATCCATCCTCTCTTTTACCAATTATTTCAAGGTGCAAATTTATTTTGGCAGGAGATTTTATAATAATTTTCTTTCTAACTAAATCTTGCATATAGTTAAATATTTTATTTTTTAATTTTAATACAATTCTCTGCAAGCTTAATCCATTGTTCAATTGAAATATCTTGTGGTCTTAAATTAAAACAAACTTTTGAAGATTCAGATAATTCATTTATCTCTTCATTTGAAAGTATTGAATTAAAAGTATTTCTAAGCATTTTTCTCCTTGAATTAAATGAAATTCTGAGAAGTTTATCTATATATTTTTCTAAACTGATGTCTAATCTTAAATCATTTTTAATTGGTTCGAAAACTACTAAAGAAGAATAAACTTTTGGAGGCGGACTAAATGATGAAGGTGATACATCGCAAATTCTTTTTATTTTTGATAAGAGTTGCATTCTTATACTAAGCGCACCAGCATTGGGACTCCCTTCTTTTGACAAAATCCTATCTACTACATCTTTCTGCATTAAAAAAATTATTTTTTCGTAATTATAGTTTCTTATAATGCCCAATCGTCCTATGAAAATTTCTAATATTGGGCCAGTTATATTGTAAGGAATATTTGCAATGACTTTAGTAATCTTGTTATTAATCGAATCTAAATTTACAGAAAGAATATCTCCCTGCTGAAGTGAAAACTTATCATTATCATTGAATTTATTATTTAATAAATTTATTAAATCTTTATCTAATTCAATTGCATGCAATTTTTTAATTTCTGAATCCAATAACTTTGATGTTAAAGCTCCTTTACCTGGGCCAATTTCTAAAATAAAGTCATTTTCATTAAGAACAGCAATTTCTTTAATTTTTTCTAATATTTTTTTATTTACCAACCAGTGTTGTCCAAATCTTTTTTTTTGATTATAGTTTTTAGAATTCATCTAAAAGATAAATAATATGTTTAAATTAAATATGAATTTATTTAATACTTTATATCATGAGCTTATCAAAAAAAAATTTAGATAAACTCAATAAATTTAAAAAAAATAAAATTTTAAATAACGAAAGTAAAAATATAAGTAATTACACAAATATATCTAACAACAATAATTTTATCACCAATCCTCCTAATTCAGAAGATCCCAATAAAATATTTTACTCATTAATTGATAATTCAGAATCTTTAGAAGAAACTTCTAACGTTAATAATTCTCTAAGAAAAAGTGAGCTTAATCAAATTAATATGATTTCTAGAAAAGCTAATTTCTCTAAGAAATTAACAACCGAAGAGGAACTATATGATGAATTTAATTACCTTCTTGATGAATAATTAGTTTTTATATTTACTTATGCTTCAGAGTAATAGATTAACAATTTATGCTATCGGCAAAATAAAGAAACTTTGGATTAGAGATGGAATTAATCAATACAATAAAAGAATGCCTGAACTTATCATTAATGAGTTAAAGACTTTTAATTTAAATAATCTCAGATCCAATAACAATATTATTATCTGTCTCAGTGAAGAAGGGAAGCAGTTTAATTCAATTGAACTATGTTCTTTACTCTTAAATTTTAAAAATAAAAAAATTAATTTCTTAATTGGTGATACTGATGGAATTAGTTCAGATATAAAAAAAGATTCAGATCTTATATTAAGCCTTTCTCCTTTAACTTTTCCTCATGAATTAGCTAGATTAATCCTAATCGAGCAAATTTATAGAGCTGTTTCTATATCTAAAAACTCCCCTTATCATCGTTCTTAAATAGATTAGATTTAATCTAAAAATAATCTATAAAACTTTAATAACTAACTATTTTTTGAATTTTTATTATATAGTACATATATACTATTAACTCAAATCTTGGATTCCTTTGATTCAGCTACTAAAAAGTTCAGAATCCCCTTATTAAATGATTCGGTATCTGCAGGATTTCCTTCTCCCGCAGATGACTATACGGAAGAAAATATTGATTTAAATGAACATTTAATATCTAATCCGTTTAGCACTTTTTTTCTTAGAGTTAAAGGTGACTCAATGATAAATGCAGGAATTAAAGATAAAGATTTAATAATAGTAGATAAGAGTTTAATAGCCAAGCCAGGGAATATTGTCATCGCAATGATAGACGGAGAATTTACAATAAAAAGATTATCTATAAAAAATGATGAATTATATTTAAAAGCAGAAAATCACAATTATCCTGATTTCAGCTTTAAAAACCATATTGATGTACAGATATGGGGAGTTGTTATTTATTCAATACATAGCTATTTATGAGAATTTCAAGAACTGATGCTATAGCTCTCATAGATGCTAATAATTTTTATGCGTCATGTGAACAAAATATTAATCCTCATTTGAGAAATAAACCAGTAGTAATTTTATCTAATAATGACGGATGTATCATTGCGAGAAGTCCTGAAGCGCGGGCTTTAAAAATTAAAATGGGAACTCCTTATTTTAAGGTTAAAGAAAAATTAAATAAATTAGATGTAGCAGTCTTAAGCTCAAACTACTCGCTTTATAGCGATATGAGCAGAAGACTAATGAATTTACTAAAAAACTACTGTGAACAAATAGAAATTTATTCTATTGACGAAGCATTTGTCTCAATTACTAGACCTAATGATAAAAATCTATATCCTTGGGCAAGAAACATAAGATCATTAATATATCAGAATCTAGGAATTACCATAACAGTAGGAATAGGAGAAAATAAAGTAAGAGCAAAAATTGCTAATAAATTAGCTAAAAATATTGACTATTCAGCTGGAATATTTGATTTAGCTAGAACCAGA
Organism: Prochlorococcus sp. AG-459-O09; assembly: GCA_003211955.1. Taxonomy (GTDB): domain Bacteria; phylum Cyanobacteriota; class Cyanobacteriia; order PCC-6307; family Cyanobiaceae; genus Prochlorococcus_A. The sequence continues at coordinate 69,772 of QCRH01000004.1, forward strand.
AATGAGAATAATTATTTAAAAAGAATTAGTGTAAATAAGATATGGGGAGTCGGGAGACAAACCTCTAATTGGTTGCAAAGTAAAGGTATTAAAAATGCTAGAGAATTAAGAGATATGGAAGAAAATGAAATCATTAAGAAACTAGGCATAGTAGGAAAAAGATTGCAATTAGAACTGAAAGGTTATAAATGTCTGCCTATAGAAAAAAACAAGAAATCAAAAAAAGAAATCCAAGTAAGCAGGAGTTTCGGTACTCCTGTCACAAAATTAGAAGACTTAACTCAAGCACTGGCGACTCATGCAATAAAAGCATCTGAAAAAATGAGAAGTCAGAACTTGCAATCATCTGATATTAGAGTATTTGCCAGAACCAGTAAATATTCAAGTCAAAATTATCAAAGAAGTGCTCATAGAAAACTTACAAATGCAACAGACGACACAAACAGCATTTTAAAAATAGTAGTTGAATTATCTAAAGAAATTTATAATCCCGAATATAAATTTTCAAAAGCTGGCGTTTTAATGCAGGATTTAACTAATAGCGAATATTTACAGCAAACAGTTATCAATTATAAATCCCAGAAAGACCTAAAAAAATCAGCAAATCTAATGAGAACTATTGATTTATTAAATAAAAGATTTAATAAGAATGCAATTACATGGGCTATTACAAAAATGCCAAAAAGTTGGACGATGAATAAGAATTTTTTAAGTCGCTCATCTACAACTGATATAGACCAGATCCCAACTATAGTGAAGTAAAAAAATAAAAATGGAATTTATTATATTTTTAAGCAAAATAGATAAAAATATTCTTGACTTATTAATGAAAGCAAACTACATAGTTGAAGAAAATAAAATTGAATGTCTCTTAAATAAAGAAATAAAAGGCCTACATAATTTTGTAGAAAATAAAATAATAATATGTACTGAAAATGCAAAAAGGAAAACAAATTATAGAAATGAAAAGAAGCGACCAAACAAAGATAACTTCAAAACAGAATTGGCAATAAGAAAAGCATTAAGGCATGAAGCTACTCATGCCGTACAAAAATGTAACAACAATAAGACCGTAGGGGATATAAAAAATTTAGAAGGTAAATTACATCAAAGTAAGAAGAAATCATTAGAATTCTCCACTTCAAATTTTTCTGGCACTTATGCAAAAGAAGTGGAAGCTTATATTCTTGAAGACAAGCCTAAAAAGGTAGCAAAAATGATTAAAAAATACTGCCTATAAATTTAAATAAAATATGTTAACTAGCAATAAAATTGCCACAGCGTTGTTTATCTAAAAAATTTATATGTCGTCTTTCTAAGTAATATAATTCCTGAAATTTAATAGCATCTGAGTTTAAATCCTTAAAAAGATCATCGATCTCATTATTAGTTTCAGACAAATCTGAAGAGGGATTGTCAATCAAGATAGATATACAATTTTCTAAAGTTTTTAATCTTTGAGATCCCCATGATTCGATCAAGTGTCTACATCTTTTTAAAGAATTATATTTCTCAAGAAGTGATAAAGATCCAAGTAAATTATCTTTAGGATTACTCAGCAATGTTAAAAACAATTCATTTGGGTTGACAAAACTATTAATTTTATTTGATAAATCAGGATTATTAAGAGCTAAGTAGTCAGGTAGAAGAGAAATTAGGTTAATGGCAGAAAACTCTTTTTGAAGAATTTGACTATTTGATTGTTTTAATTCATTTAAATAATTTAAACCAAAATTATTTTGCTCAATTTTTGAGATAGCTTCCCATAAATTTTGAATATCATTAGTATTAAAACCATTAATTTCTCTTTTGAGAAATTCATCGCGAATAAAAAGCCGAAGATCAGGACAATGTAAATAATAAAAAATTATTTCCGATTCATTTTTTTCACGTCGAGAAATTTCATTGGGTTGTTCAAATTTCTTTGATCTGCCATGCCAACGAAATCCCTTAACTTGATTTCTTAAATCTTGTTCAAACTGTATCGCTAACCTTGCTTGTCCCTTACTCAATCGTTCGGAAACTTTTTGTAAGTAATGGGTTCTTGTTGATGATTGAGGTAATTTGCTCAACAATTTTACCAATGAAGAAATAACACTCTGGAAGTTTTCAGACTTACTTAAATCTTTATCTTTAAAGATCTGATCAATCTCCCAATCAATCCAAAAGGATGAATTATCAATTAAATTAAAATAATCTTCAGGGCTATGACTATTCAAAAATTCGTCAGGATCTTTAAAATCATTAAGTTGAAGTATCTTAAGATTAATTTGATCATGAAGAGATAAGCTTTCGACTTCTTTTATTACCCTTTTTGTAGCTGATATCCCTGCATTATCAGAATCAAAATTCAAAATTATATTTTTATTATCTGTACATCTACATAGTTGAGAAATTTGATACTTATTTAATGCGGTGCCAAGGGAAGCTACAGAATTAGCAATACCTTTTGAATGAAGAGAAATCACATCAAAGTATCCTTCAACAATAATAGCTTTATCCCTTTTTCTGATATTGCTAGATGCTTTTTCAAATGCAAACAACATTTTCCCTTTTTCAAATATCTCTGATTCAGGAGAATTAAGATATTTGGGTTCCTGTCCATCAAGAGATCTTCCACCAAAAGCAACTACACGTCCTTGCATATCATGTATTGGAACGATTAATCTATTTCTAAAACGATCATAAATCTTGTCAGAATTATCTTTAGAAATTGCAAGACCTGAAGCTAATATTAGATTAATAGGAAATTTTTCTACCTTGGATAGATAGTTAAATAAATCATTCCAAGAATTTGGGGCAAAACCCAATTCAAAGTCATCAATAATTTTATTACTCAAATTTCTCTTGGAAATTAAATATTTCATAGCCTCTACACCAAGAGAATTATTTAATTGAGACTTAAACCAATTTTTAGTGACTCTTAATATTTTATAAAGCTCTTCCTTTCTAGATAATTGTTTTTTATAAGCTTCTACTTGAGGACCCTGAAGATTTTCAACATTAATATTATTTTTTTTAGCGAGAGAAAGCACGACATCTGAAAAATTTGCACGAGTAAATTCCATTAAAAATTTAATAGAATTACCCCCAGCACCACAAGAAAAACAATAATAGAATTGTTTACTTGGTGATACTGTCATCGATGGCTTAGTATCATCATGAAAAGGGCAAATTCCAACAAATTCCTTGCCTCTCTTCTTAAGAACAATATGTTCAGATATAACGTCAACAATATCTGCCTTTTCCTTAACCTCTTGGATAGTTCTTGGGTGTATAGAATGAACCATTGAGATTTTTATCAAAAAATAAATAAATATTTATTTGTTATAGGTCAAAATCAAATAAGAATCTACTTAATTTCACAATAAAACTATTTTTTAAATGATAAATATCTCAAAATTAGAAAAAAAATTTAATTCATTAAATAAGTTTAATTTGGTCTTTGCCTCATTCTTCTTTAGTTTGATGACTTTGTGTGTCAAAAATATTGATAAAAGGATACCTATTTATGAATTAGTTTTATTCAGATCATTAATAAGTTTAATAATTACATTATTCATTATTAATTTAAAGAATATAAATCCCTGGGGCAAAAATAGACCATTACTTATCCTAAGAGGTGTTTTAGGAACTTTAGCTTTAGTTTGTATTTTTTATGCGATAAGAAATATGCCTCTTAGTATATCTACCGTCATTCAGTACACATATCCTATCTTTATCTCAATATTTGCTGGCATATTTATAAACGAAAAAATAACTAGGAATATAATTTTTGCTTTAATTATTGGCTGGACTGGAATATTAGTAATTTTAAATCCAAGTCAATTATCAAACATAAACGTTGAAATTGAAAGTTTTTCGATTTCGATAGCATTTTTTGGAGCAATCTCCACAGCATTGGCTTACGTTACAGTTAAGAAGCTTTCATTTACTGAAGATGTTTATGTAATTATTGGATATTTTCCACTTGTTTCTTTTATAACTTTATTGCCAATTGTATTAATGAACTGGGTTACCCCAAATGGGAACGAATTAGTTTGGATAATTGGCATTGGTGTATTTACTCAAATAGGTCAGACTTTTTTAACTATAGGATTAAAAAATTTAGCTGCTTCTGAAGCTTCAATAATTAATTATTTGCAAGTTTTATTTGGATCAATTTGGGGCATTTTGTTTTTTAGTGAAATAATAAACTTAAATTTTTTGTTAGGGGCCTCTCTAGTTTTATTAGGAACTATTATATCTACAACCAAAATTCGTAAAAGGATATAAAATATAATAAATTCTTTGCATAACTATGAAATTTTTCTTATTTGCAATATTTTTCTTTTCTCCATTTCTCCAAGCGAATGCATCAACACCAAAAGCTGCAACATGCACCAGAAAAGAATATAGAGAAGAATATATTCCTGGAACACAATCAAGTCCAGGATACGTTAAAAATTACGTAGTTGATATAGAAATTCCTTGTGGAGGCGAACAAGCACAAAAAGTTGATAATAATGATTGCAGTGAAGGTTCAGTTATTGGAGGTCTTCTTGGTGCTGGAATAGCACTTTCCTCCACTAGAGGGAAAGATAGATTTTGGGCAGTACCTGCTGGCGGCACGGCAGGAGCACTAATTGGATGTCAGGTGGATGGTGGTTAATTGATTAGTTGGATAAATGGAGAGTTGGTTGAATTATGGCAAACAAATCAAAAATTTTTTGTTTTAATAAATACTCAAGGATTGGGGTACGAAATACAAATACTAGAATCTCTTTTTCTTAAATTAAAAACAAATCAGATATCTAATAAAAATATCATTCTTTGGATAAAACATATTAAAAAAGAAGATTCGGATTTACTATTTGGTTTTATATCAAAGGATCAAAAAAATTTTTTTATTGAAATTTTAAGTATTCGAGGTGTTGGATCTCAAATTGGAATGGGGATATTAAATAAATTTTCAATTAGTGAAGTTATCAATGCAATAAAAACTCAAAACAAAAAATTAATCTGTTCCGTACCTGGTATAGGACAAAAAATGAGTGATAGGTTAATTTTAGAATTAAAAAGTAAATTACAATTTGAAGAAGAAAAAGGCAAAGATGAATTTGACATTAAGGATCCTAAAATTAATAAAATGATGGAGGACCTTCAGTTAACCCTTCAATCATTAAATTACAAAAATAAAGAAATAAAGAATATTTTGCCAATACTTATTAAAGAAGCAGATCTCCTTGATAAAAAAGAAAATAATTTATCATTTGAAAATTTATTGAAATTAGCTATGAATTATCTAGATAATCACATTAGTAATTTAGATAGATGACGTAGTATCATGTAAATAGGAAAATAAATTTTATGTCATTAGATACAGCTGAAAAGCAGAAACTTATTGAAACTCATCAAGTACATCCAACTGATACAGGTTCGGCTGAAGTTCAAGTAGCACTTCTATCAAAAAGAATATCGAAATTAAGTGACCACCTCCAAGGAAACATTCATGATTTCGCCTCAAGGCAAGGATTATTAAAAATGATTGGCAAAAGGAAAAGATTACTATCTTTCATAAAAGACAAAAATGTTCAGAAATATCAAGAACTAGTAAAGAAAATTGGAATCAGAGGATGATTTCAATTAATGAAAAAAAAGCAATCTAAAAAAAAGTCACAATTAAAAAAGAAAAAAAATTATTCTGAGAAAACTGCTTTTACTAATCTTGAAAAAGGATCTAATACTGTAACTAGCCCAAAGAGATCATCAAGTGGGATACCTAAATATGTTGCTGATAGAATGGCAAGAAGAATATTTTTTACAGCAGGAATACCTACAATATTAGGGATGTTTGTTTTTGTTGTTAGTTACATAATAGTTACAAGAAATATTGCTGAAATACCTCCTTCATCAACAATTGCAATTTCAGCATTATTTTTTTTGTTAGGTCTAGCAGGATTGAGTTTTGGAATATTATCAGCTAGTTGGGATAAAGAGCCTGGATCTTTTTTTGGTATTGAAAATATTCCGATGAACATACAACGTGCAAAAGCCGCTTTCAAACCTGCGACTCAAAATTTCGAGGATAAAAGTTAATCTAGGAAACTAAAGATTTCAAATTAACTTGAAATGATTTGTCTTCTAATAATTTGCAAACTCCTTTAATATCTCCAATACAGAATTGCTCTCCAAATTTAACGTAGGTAACACCATTTTTATTTCTTACCGCAGCTAAAACTGGAATCTTGATGCCACATCTATCTTTATCTGGTTTAAATTTAATTAAACAGTTTTTCAAAGTATTTTGTACTCTTATATCTGATGCTTGAGAACTTTCAAGATTAATAATAAGCAATTTAAGGTTATCTATCTCTCTACAATCATCAATTATTAATTGAGTCTTATCACTTTTTTTATCTATTGTTCCCCAAACCAATAATCTAGTATCAGTCAAAAGAAATTCTGATAATCTGACATAAGTTTTTGGAAAAACTATTGCTTCGCAACATCCAGAAAGATCTTCTAGTTGAACTATAGCCATCCTATCTCCTTTTCTCGTTGTAATTTGCTTCAAATCAGGAATCATTCCAACTAAAGAGACTTTAGTTCTATCTTTTGTTTCTTCTAACTGAGAAATGCTTATAGGTGATACAAGTTTTGCTGGCTTAGTTAAATGTTTTAGAGGATGATCAGATAAATAAAAACCTAAAAGCTGCTTTTCTAACTTTAACTTCTCAATAAGTGAATAATCATCAACCTTAGCTAATTGTGAATCTGAAAAAGCAACATTAGAAAATTCCTCTTTAGAGTCAAATAGATTTCCTTGGCCTGATAATCTATCACGATTTCTTGAAGAGGCCCACTCAATAACATGCTCAAGATCTGACAACAACTGAGCTCTATTATTATCATTTGAAAACTCGTCTAGTGCTCCACAATGAATTAAAGATTCAAGACTTCTTTTGTTAAGAATATTAGAAGGCAAACGGTCGCATAAATCTGCTAATGACTTAAAAGTTCCATAATTATTTCGGTTTTCTATTATATTTCTTATTGCAGAATCTCCTAAATTCTTAATTGCAGATAACCCGAATAAAATCTGATT
>QCRH01000005.1 GCA_003211955.1 Prochlorococcus sp. AG-459-O09
GAAAATGTTATTTCCGAAAAGGTTTTTATTAAAATAGAAAAGTGGAATCTGTATCTTGGAGACGCTGGCCTAGCTAGGCATCTTGCTATTGAATGTATCAGCAATAAAGATCAAGGCCCATTGGAGGCTGCAAAATTAAGTTTGAAAGCAATAAATGTAAAAGTAGGGGATGGTGTTAACAGTATTCCACTGATTAATTTAATAACTACTTCACAAATTCTAGAATTAGAGGAGATTTTGGAAAGTTTTTTTAAAAACTAAATCTCTTTTTCTGAAACTTTAAATTTATTTACTTTTAAGCATTTTGTAAGTAAAAAATAAATCACAAAAAAAGTTAGAGTTCCAAATATCAATAATAAAAATTCCGAAAGATTTGAATTGAAGTTATTCGTAGTTTGGAGAATTGTAAAACATAATATGCTGTCTATAAATGCTGCTAATGACATGAGACTAATTTTCCTCAATAATTCCAAGTTAGGCAAAATTATATTTTCATTGCGCAGATTGAAAGAAAGAAAAATACAAACTATAAAGTTGACTATTACTGAAGATAAAATTATTCCCACGACTCCAAAATTATAAGGAGAAAGATTCTCAAAATTCTTAATTGGGGCACCAATTAAAAACCAATCAAAAAAAATATTAAATATTATCCCTGCAAATGAAGACTTAAAAGGGAAGGATGTTTTTTCTATTGAATAGTAAGTTCTTACTAATAAATCTTTATAAAGATAAAAGGGTATGCCAACTGCATAAGCAATTAATATATTCTTTACTTTCAAAGTTGCTGAATAATCAAAAGATCCTCTTTGAAAAACTAATTGTACGATTTGATTATTGAATGTTATGAAAAATCCAGTTAAAAAAATAGCTGTCAAGAAACAGTACTCTATCCCTGATATCAATTTTTTTTGGAGACCTCTTTCGTCTTTTTCACTTCTCAATTTAGAGAATTTTGGAAGTAATGGCAGAATCAAGGAGTTAGATAATATGCCTAAGGGGGCTTGTATAAGAAAGTTTCCGTAAGCTAGTCCAGAGGCTGCGCCTTGAAAACTTGAAGCGAAAAACATATCGATAAAAACATTAATTTGACTTAGACCTGATGAGATAGATGCTGGGATAATTAGTTTGAAAATCCTCCTCTCTTCATCTTTTAATAAATTTAAGGTTGACTCTAATCTCAAGAGACCAATTTTATTTATTTCCAAAATTTGAACAACAAACTGAATTAAAGTCCCTGTCAAAGTTGCAAATGCTAGTAATCCTGAGTAAGTAAAGAAATTAGAAGATGTATTTTCTTGGTTGAAAATCCAACTAAATAAAATAAAAAAAATAATAGTTACGCTTGTTATTGCTGGACTTAGACTTGATAAAAAGAATTGTCTTTGGGAATTTAAGGCTCCAAAGCTTAAACCTATGAAGCCGGATAAAGGGATGCAAGGTGTAAGTATTTGTAATTGGTAAGTGGCAATAGATTTAGCTTCGTAACTTAAATTCGGGGCCAATAAATCAATTAATAAACTGGAATTCGAGTAAATCAATATGGCTAAAATTATTAATAATATTGAAAGTTTTATGCTTACTTGAGTTAAAATAATCCCTCCATTTTTTTTGTTAAGCGGAGTTAAAACTGCAACGACTGCGTTATGCAAGGGCCCATTAATACCCCCAATGATTATTAGCAAAAAACCAGGAATTATATATGCATAATTAAACGCGTCGTAAGTTACACCTACCCCAAAAGCAGCAGCTATAAATATTTGTCTTATACATCCAGCTAATTTACTTAGACTAGTACCAAACGAAATTGAAAAAACATTATTTTTTAAAAATGAATGCATTTGGAATCGTCTAAATTTTTCAATGAGTTTAAGTTTCAATTATATTTGATTTCTAACTAACGACATAATTATGAATGATCGGTTAATTGATTTTGATCCATTAATTGAAGGGGTTTTAATTAAGAGGTATAAAAGGTTTCTTGCAGATATTGAATTAGAGAGTGGAGAGGTAGTAACTGCTCATTGTGCTAACACTGGCCCAATGAAGGGACTTTTGAGTGAGGGAGCAAAAGTTAGAATAAGTGTTTCCCCTTCTCCAAAAAGAAAATTATCTTTTACTTGGGAACAGATTTGTGTTTTTAATGCAAAAAATGAGGAGGTATGGGTAGGTATTAATACTCTATTTGCAAACAAGTTAATCAAAAAGGTTATTGAGAAAAATCTGCTAATAGAAACAATAGGTGAAATAGAGTCAATCAAATCTGAAGTTCCCTATGGAAAAGATAAAAAAAGTAGAATTGACTTTTTTTTAACCCCAAAATCTTCAAATCCTGATAAACGTAACATTTACATAGAGGTTAAAAATACGACTTGGATTAAAGAAAATGTAGCTCTATTCCCAGATACAGTAACGAAAAGAGGTCAAAAACACCTCATAGAATTAAAGGAATTAATTCCTGGAAGTAAAAGTGTTTTAGTACTTTGTATGACGAGAAAAGATGCTTGTTTTTTTGCTCCTGGAGATGATGCAGATCCCTTATACGGCAGTCTTTTTAGAGAATCTTTAAGATCAGGAATGATAACTATCCCATGTTCCTTTGAATTTCATAAAGACCACGTATCATGGAAAGGAATTAAACCTTTGAAAAAAATAAAATCTTGATAATTTGAAATTTAAAAAAAAAAAAATTTTTTAATTTAACAGATATAGTTTTAAGATGCAACTATAAAATTGGTAACAACGACTACTAGACACTAATAAGTTTTTTGAGCAAAATTGAATATGAAAGGAAACAGCACAAACTGTTTTTTTGCAGATCTAATTTTTTTTTATGACCACTGCTTTGCAAACGCCTCAAAGGCGCTCTAGGTCCAAATTACAAGATGCAAGTCTTGTTAATGGACCTATGCTCCTTTTGAGGAGTATTCGAGGATTTAGTTCAAACCGCTCTATGTTGTGGCTTGCTACTGTTCCTTTAGCTTTGTTTGGTTTAGGTATTTTTAATCTTTCAGCTCATGCAGCTGATTTACCTGAGTTGAATGCAGCTTTTCTTGCTAACAATTTATGGCTTTTGATCGCTACTATTTTGGTGATCTTCATGAACGCTGGTTTCGCTATGGTTGAGGCAGGTATGTGTCGTTCTAAGAACGCAGTAAACATCCTTGCTAAAAACCTCTTTGTATTTGCTCTAGCTGTAACTTCTTATTGGTTTATCGGCTATTCATTAATGTACGGAGGAAGTGTTGCTGACGGATGGCTTTATTTTGGAGGCTTATTCTTTGATCCAACAGTCACCGCTGATATGGTTACTGATGCTGGATTAGTCCCAACTGTTGATTTCTTGTTCCAGTCTGCATTCGCAGGAACTGCAGCAACTATCGTTTCCGGTCTTGTTGCTGAAAGAGTTAAATTTGGAGAATTTGTTGTTTTTGCTGTTGTATTAACTGCATTTATATATCCAATTGCTGGTAGCTGGAAATGGAATGGTGGTTGGCTTGATTCTTTAGGTTTTGTTGACTTCGCTGGTTCTTCAATTGTTCACTCAGTTGGAGCATGGGCGGGTCTTGTAGGAGCTATGCTTCTTGGGCCAAGAATTGGCAAATACTCAGATGGGAAACCACAAGCTATGCCAGGACACAATATGGCTATAGCTACTCTAGGTGCATTAGTCCTATGGATAGGTTGGTATGGATTTAACCCCGGTTCTCAACTTGCTATGGATCAATGGGTTCCATATGTTGCTGTAACAACTACTTTGGCAGCAGCAGCTGGAGCTATTGGTGCAACTATTGTTTCAACATTAACTTCTGGTAAGCCTGATCTTACAATGATAATTAACGGAATCCTTGCTGGTTTGGTTAGTATCACTGCTGGTTGTGGTGATATGACTCTTGCTGGGGCCTGGTTCGCAGGACTAGTAGGGGGAATTATAGTTGTATTTTCTGTTGCAGCACTTGATGCCGCGGAGATTGACGATCCTGTAGGTGCATTCTCTGTTCACGGAGTTTGTGGTGTATGGGGTACTGTAGTTATCGGTCTTTGGGGTACAGCTGTACAAGGTGATGGAGCAGGTATGGGATTGTTCAATGGTGGAGGTATTACCCTTCTTCTAGTTCAAGCTCTTGGTGCCGCAGCTTATGCTATCTGGACACTGGTTACTTGCTGGATTGCCTGGTCTGTAATTGGAGGATTATTCGGAGGAATCCGAGTATCTGAAGAGGAAGAGACTCAAGGCTTAGATATTGGAGAGCATGGAATGGAAGCATATCCAGACTTTGCATCTGCTAAATAAGCTAACTGAAAATTGATTTAAGAAACCTGACTTATGTCAGGTTTTTTTTTTTTTACGAAAAATTATTTAAAACGTTGTAATATAGGAAGATGGATACTCAAGCTTTTAGAAGATCCCTTCATCATTCTAATAGATACAATAGAAGGGGTTTCGATTCTCCAACAAAAAGAGCTCAAGCGTTAGAAGAAGCTTACCAAAGTGATTTGATAAGTTCTATTAGGGATAATAATTTTACCTATACTAAAGGCAGACTAAATATAAAGTTGGCCAAAGCCTTTGGTTTCTGTTGGGGAGTTGAAAGAGCTGTTGCAATGGCTTATGAAACTAGAAGACATTACCCAAATGAGAATATTTGGATAACAAACGAAATAATTCATAATCCCTCGGTTAATGATCATTTAAGAAAAATGAATGTAAAATTCATCTCAGCTAAAAATGGAATTAAAGATTTTTCTTTAGTTTCTAATGGGGATGTTGTTATACTCCCTGCTTTCGGAGCTACTGTTCAAGAAATGAAACTCTTGCATGAGAAAGGTTGTCATATTATTGATACAACTTGTCCATGGGTTTCTAAGGTTTGGCATACAGTTGAAAAACATAAAAAACATATTTTCACATCTATTATTCACGGAAAATTTCAACATGAAGAGACTCTCGCTACAAGTTCATTCGCAGGTAAATATTTAGTTGTACTTGATCTAGAAGAAGCGAACTACGTTTCTGAATATATTCTGGGGAGAGGTAATAGAAATGAGTTTATGAACAAATTTGCTAAAGCTTGTTCTAATGGATTTGATCCTGATAAAGATTTAGATAGAGTGGGAGTCGCAAATCAGACAACTATGCTTAAGAGCGAGACTGAGGAAATTGGAAAGGTTTTTGAAAGGACGATGTTAAAGAAATTTGGACCAGAAAACTTAAATAGTCACTTTTTAGCTTTTAATACTATTTGTGATGCAACTGAAGAAAGGCAAGATGCAATGTTCTCTCTGGTTGATGAAGACCTTGATATTTTAGTAGTTATTGGAGGCTTCAATTCCTCCAATACTACTCACCTACAAGAAATAGCAATTAATAAAAATATTTCTTCTTTTCACATTGATACGCCAGAGAGGATATCAGTTAAAGAAAACTCAATATTTCATAAACCACTAGGATCAGATTTAGAACTTAAAAATAATTTCCTACCTAGTGGAAAAATTAATGTTGGAATTACCTCAGGTGCATCCACTCCTGATAAGGTTGTTGCAGATGTTATTGAAAAGTTAATTGATATTGCTTCCTGAATTTGTTATTCATTTATAAATTTGCTTAGTTTTTTTAATTTATTAGTCAGATAATTCCAAAAGATCTACTTTATTAACTAGAATAATGAAAAATTAATGAAGTATGGAAGACAAAGCACAAACTAATCAGGTTCAAACTGCAAGTATGAATAGAACTAAAGCGCCCCAAAAAGTTGAAGTTGTAGTTGCCAATTCATCTTCAGGGTCAGAAGTAAATATCCTTGGTGAACTATCGATTTTTGTTTTAAGAATAGGTTTTTGTGCTTTGATGATTCATCATGGTGTAGAAAAACTTCAGGATCCGCAGGGTTTTGCAGAGTTTGTAGTTGGTAAGTATTTCCCATTTTTGCCTGGTGATCCAGTTATTTGGACTTTTGGAGCAGCAATTACTCAACTCGTATGCCCAGTTGGATTGGCTTTAGGGATTTTTGCGAGGCTTTCTTCTCTTGGTCTATTATCCACTATGGTATTTGCTGTTTATTTTCATCTCCTTGATACTGGACTAGAAGGTTTTCCTCTGGCAGTGGTAGAAGGTCATAATTATGCTTTCGAATTATCTTTTATTTATGGGGCAATTTCTCTCTACTTTCTATGTGCAGGTCCAGGTAGGCTATCTTTATTCAGAAAAACTAACAAGATTACATACTATCCAAAATCAACATAATTTAATGTAAAAAGTGCCTTTTTTGCGTAAATACCATTGAGATTCCTTTTGTATTACACATATCAATACTTTCTTGGTCTCTTAGACTTCCTCCAGGTTGAATAATAGCTTTTATTCCATATTTATTTGCTAGTTCTACAGTATCTGCAAATGGGAAAAACCCATCGCTAGCCAAGACAGCATCAGAACATAATCTTCCAGCTGATTTTAATGCAATTTTTGCTGCTCCAACTCTATTCATTTGTCCAGCTCCAATACCAATAGTTTTTTGGTCTTTTGCAATAACAATGGCATTAGATTTCACGTGTTTACAAATTTTCCATGCAAAATTTAGATCTAAGTTAATTTGATTATTCGGATTTTTATTAGTTACTGAAATCCAATTTTCAGTTTTTTCTTCACTATCGTCAGTATCTTGAACTAGTAATCCTCCCATTATTGATTTAGTAGAATTTCGATTCTTTTTTGGAAGTTGATCTTTTGAAAACTTTAAAATTCTTAAATTCTTTTTAACTTTTAAAATTTCTAAAGCTTCTTCATCAAAAGATGGAGCGACGACACACTCTAAGAAAATATCTTTGAGGTGAATTGCGGTCTCACTATCAACATTTGAATTAAAAGCAACTATTCCTCCAAATGCACTAACTGAGTCGCATTCCAATGCATTCAAAAATGCTTTGGAAGCTGAATTACTTATAGAGGCACCACAAGGATTATTGTGTTTTAAAATAACAGAGGCAAACATTTCGTTTGTAAGTTCATCTTTTTCTGTGTAGCCAAATTCTAAAACTGTTGAAAGTGCCGACTCTAGATCTAATAGATTGTTATAACTTAAGTCTTTTCCTTGTAATTGTTCTGCTGAGTTCCATCCAATGTTACTTAAACCATACCAGAAAGCTTTTTGATGTGGATTCTCCCCATATCTTAAGGTTTTGATTAGCGGATAAGATTCAATATATTTGGAAGATTGTAAATCTCTTTCTTTTTTTATCCAATTAGATATTGCAGTATCATAGTCTGCTGTATGTTGAAAAGCTTCTAGGGCTAATTTTGCTTTATATGAGTCTTTCAATTCACCTTTTTTAATTTCTTCAAGAAAATTTTGATACTGACTAGGATCTACTAAAACGGAGACATCTTTATGATTTTTAGCTCCAGAACGAATCATAGATGGCCCTCCTATATCTATATTTTCAATAGCATCTTCCCATTTAGCTCCCTGATCTATAGTTTTTTTAAAAGGATATAAATTTACAACTACTAAGTCAATTAATTCAAGATTGTTAGCTTCTATTTCTTTTTTATGTTCCTCATCAGTTCTTTTAGCTAATATTCCCCCGTGTATTTTTGGATGTAAAGTTTTAACTCTTCCTCCAAGAATTTCTGGAGAATTAGTAAAATCAGCAACTTTAATAACTGGAATTTTAGCCTCTATAAGATGTTTGGCAGTTCCTCCGCTTGACAGAATTTTATAATTAAATTGCTCTACCAATTCCTTACAAAATGGAATTATATTTTTTTTATCAGAGACACTTACTAAAGCTAATGGAGACATTATGGGAAAGTTTACTTACTTCAGAATATAAACATGAAATATGCTATCAATCATGAATTTGTCTCGATTAGCTCTCAAACTGCAACTCATAGAATTATTTTGATGCATGGTTGGGGAGCTGATTCAGATCATTTTTTAACATTTGGAAAGGAGATGACTGAAAAAATAAATCTTGATTTTGAGGTAATTTCTTTGAGGGCTCCTGGATTACACCCAAGTGGTCAGGGAAGACAGTGGTATGGATTATACCCACATGATTGGAATGGAGCTGAGGTTGAAGTAAATAAACTTTTAGTTACATTAAAAAAATTTGATACTGATAAGATTCCACTAAGAAAAACAATTTTGTTGGGGTTCTCTCAGGGGGCGGCAATGGCAATTGATGCGGGATTTAAGTTAAATTTTGGATTAATTGTTGCTTGTAGTGGTTATCCTCACCCTAACTGGGCCCCAGGAGAGAAATTCTCGCCATTGATTATTAGTCATGGTTTATTTGATGACGTTGTGCCTATAGATGCTTCTAGGACTATTTATGAAAAGGTAAAGAGTAAGTCTTCTAAATTTTGTGAATTATTAGAATTCGATGGATTTCATCAAATTGATTCAAATTTAATTAATTTTATAAGTTCAAATATAATTAATATTTTTTAAACAAAAGCATATTCATATTCTTCAATCTCTTCCCAATCATCTGCAGTAAGTTCTAGACCCTCAAATATTTTTTCTTCACCAATTCCTTCAACTACAACTTTTAGAGATGGAAATAGAAAATGATTTTCTTCAGCATATTGGGCGCTAAATAACCCTTTTTCACCCCAAAAAAATCTATCGGTGGTGTGTTCATTTCTTCTAACATTGAAAACTGAAGGCGCAGAAAGACCATTTTCAGCTATAAATCTCCTTGCTGCTGTAACTGGTTTATGTTTGCCAGTTTCGATATGATAAATAGGTACATGTGCCATTACTCTTTGGCCAGCCAATCTTCTTCTGCTGATTCTTTTTCTTTTTTTTGACATTGATTGGTACTCCTGAAATTATTAATGAGATTAGTCTTATTTATTTTTACTAATCTTATATATGTGATTTTAAATTCACTTCAAATTACATAGAGGACCCATCAACCCCTGATGTAGCTTAAAATATGATTAAATATTCATATTTAAGGCTGGCTAAAGTCAGACCTCTTTAAATATCTTAATACTTTTTTCATATTTTACAAGCCCTTTTTCAAGTTTTTTTTAAAAAATTTCTCAAATTTCACTAATTATGAATCTTTCAAAAAAATTTGAAGAATTAATTTTAAAACAGCTAGAGAGTTTTGGTTGCTCAATGGGCGTGACTACTTTAGTTATGTATCTTGCTTCAGCTAAGCAAGGAACCAAAGCATCTTTTGAATTGATTGGTCAATGGCCACAAATTGATAGGCTACTTACTTCAATAGAAGATGATCCTTCCCTAAAGGTTTCATCGCCTAATAGAAGATGGTACCCGCTACAAGAAAACGATATTCTACTTGGTGTGCTTAGGGTTGAAACTGATTTGAAAGGGGGGAATTGGCCAGTATCTCTCGATTCTAGATTAAAAGCGCTTTCAATATCCTTAGCTAAATGCGTCTCTATCGAATTAGAACGTCAAAATAAAAATGAAGAAGTCAATTATTTAAAAAATCAGGTCAATGTCATAATTCATCAATTAAGGAATCCATTAGCTGCTATTAGAACATATGCAAAATTATTAATAAAAAGACTTGGTTCAGATGATGATTCTATTGAAATAGTTGAACGCATGATAATAGAGCAAAAACAAATTAATCAATATATGGATTCTTTCGCGCAATTAAATTCATCTATTCAACTTCCTCTAGAAATTGGAGAGGAAAGATTATTATTACCACCAAATTTAGATAATAAAAAGTTAATAACTATTCAGAGTTTATTGAGGCCAATATTAGAAAGGGGTAAAGCTAATGCCGACTTAGAGAATAGAGATTGGACTGAACCTTCTCTTTGGCCAGATTGGACTATTTCGCCATTAAAGGCAAAATATGCTGTAATTGCTGAAATTGTGGCCAATTTATTAGAAAATGCGTTTAAATATGCCCAAAAAGATGCTGAAATTGGACTCGCAATTAGGAGTAATGGACTTTGTATATATGATGATGGTAAAAAAATAACCAAAAATGAAAATGAGAAAATTTTTGAAAAAGGTTTTAGAGGATCTGCCGCTAAAAAAAAGGACGGCACTGGTGTGGGACTTTTTTTGGCGAGGAAATTAGCAAAACAAATTGGAGGAGATTTGAGATTGCTGGAAAATAACTCGATAGATAATACTGAGAAATCAAAAAATCTTAAGAAGCAAAATATTTTCTATTTAGAACTACCTATAAAAGAATTGCATGCATAAACAACATTGCAGTTTCAACTAGAACAACACTTGCACCGCAAGCATCTCCATTAAAGCCTCCAATTTTATTACCCAGTATGTTTGGGATAGAATAGCTTAGAAAAATACCAATCAAAATAAGAATTAAAAATTTAATTAATATTGCTTGGGATGTAATTGAAACAAATTGGTGTGTAATGAAAATTAAAAGAAAAATAATGGAGATCAAAGATTCTTTTTTAAATCCATTCCAAAACTTTTTGTGACTAATAGATTTTTTCTTATAACTCATATATTTAAACTTTTCTATAAAAAATAAATTTGAAAATCTTCCCCAAAATAAGCAAATAGGTAAAACAAAAATTATTAGGTTACGAATTTTCAGTATGCAAGCAGTTTGAATTAACGTTATGAAAACTAAAGCTTGAACGCCAAAAGAACCCACTTTACTGTCTTTCATGGCTTTTAAACGTCTTTTTTTACCTGCAAAAATACCATCGAAAGTATCCATTAAACCATCGAGGTGCAGACCACCAGTGATTAAATATCCCGTAGCCAAACAAATTAATGCAGATGAATAAATTGACCAGGAGTTTGTTCTTAAAAAAAGAAAAACATAACTTTGTATTGTTCCAATAAAAAATCCTAAAGGTGGAGCAAATTGTGCAATATTTTTAAATTCGGGATTAATTAAAGGTATCTTAGGAAATGTCGTATAGAAAATCCAAGAGCCTGCCAAATTTTTTATTAAGTATTTTTTGATGAGATAAAAATAGATTCAATATTAAATGATAGGTTAGATTAATGAAAAAGGATCAAAAAATTTTATAAATTATCGTGTTTGAATTTGAAATTACATCGAATTGTAGTAACACAGAAGCAAGAACTGGAATATTTCATACACCAAATGGTCAGGTAAACACACCAAAATTTATGCCTGTGGGTACTTTGGCAACGGTTAAAGGGATTTCATCTAAGCAGTTAACCTCCACAGGTTCAGAAATGATTCTCTCAAATACTTTTCATCTTCATTTACAACCTGGAGAAAAACTAGTAAAAGAATCTGGCGGAATACATAAGTTCATGAATTGGCCTAGGCCTATTCTTACTGATTCAGGAGGATATCAAGTTTTTAGTTTGGCCAAATTAAATAATATTTCTGATAAAGGTGTGGAATTTACAAATCCAAGAGATGGTAGTCATGTATTTTTATCACCTGAAAAAGTAATACAGATTCAAATGGATCTTGGATCAGATGTTGCGATGGCTTTTGATCATTGTCCTCCGCATACAGCAAACGAAAATGAAATTGAGGACTCTTTACAAAGAACTCATTCATGGTTGCAAAAATGTGTTGAGACTCATCAGAAATCCAATCAAGCATTATTCGGCATAGTTCAAGGTGGTAAGTATCCCAGATTGAGAGAATATAGCGCAAAATATACTGGTTCTTTTGATCTGCCTGGAATAGCAGTGGGAGGTGTAAGTGTTGGCGAGGCAGTCGAAGAGATACATAGCGTAATTAATTATGTCCCGAAATTCTTACCAATAAATAAACCAAGATATTTAATGGGAATTGGATCTTTAAGAGAAATTTCTTTAGCTGTTGCTAATGGATTCGATATATTTGACTGTGTTTTGCCTACAAGATTAGGAAGACATGGAACTGCACTTTTTAATGATGAAAGATTGAATTTGCGAAATGCTCGATTTAAAAATGACTTTTCTCCGATTGACAAAACTTGTAAATGCGAGACCTGTAAATCTTATTCTCGAGCATATTTACATCATCTAATTAGAAATGACGAAATATTAGGCTTAAGCCTCATAAGTTTGCATAATATTGCTCACTTAATAAGATTTACCAATGCAATTTCTGCTGCAATAAAGGATAATTGTTTTACAAATGATTTCGCTCCTTGGAAAACATCCTCTATTGCTCACCATACGTGGTAACGTCTTATCATAATTAAATTATTAACAAAGGTGCTAATTCTATTAAATACATTTGCTGAACTGCCAGAGGCTTACAAGGCCTTTGCTCCAACTGTTGATGTTCTTCCACTTATTCCTTTATTTTTCTTTTTATTAGTATTTGTTTGGCAAGCTGCAGTTGGATTTAAATAAAATTCTTTAGTTTGAATTTTTTTGTATTAGAAGGGATTTTCAAGTAAAATCGCATCTCCAGAATTATCTACAGCACTCTCTATAAAATCAGCAATTTTTAATGCTCTCGAGGCTTGCTCACCATCAACCTCAGGTGTTTCTTTTCCCTGAACGCATTTAAGAAAATGCTCCAGTTCTGCATAAAGAGGTTCAATGGAGGTTGTGCTAACTTCTTCGACATATCCATCATTTCTATAAACTAATTCTCCATGCTCTGCTGTGTATGATTCATGAGACTTTCGGTGGATTTGTAAAGAGTGATTTAAAAAATCAGTTTCTACTAGGCCATTTTGGCAGTGAGCACTTAAACTTCTAATTTTTTTATGACTCATTTTGCTTGCAGTTAGGCTTGCAATAACATTATTTTTAAAAACTAAAGTAGCATTGACATAATCTATTAATCCTTCGCTATTTCTACCTCCAACTGCTGCTAATTTTTGTATTTTTGAGTTTACAAGCTCCAAAATAAGATCAATGTCATGAATCATTAAATCCATTACTACAGATACATCATTCGCTCTGTCTGCATGAGGACTGTGCCTCCTTGCTTCTAAAACAACGATTTCTTCATTATTTACAATTTTATTTAATTCTCTAAAAGCAGGATTAAATCTTTCAATATGCCCAACTTGTAATAGACAATTGCTTGTATTAGCTGCTTCTATTAGAGATTTTGCTTCCAACTCGTTAGCTGCAATTGGTTTTTCAATGAGAACGTTAGCACCTCCCTTGAGACAATCTAGTCCTACTTTTTGATGAAGTAGTGTAGGGACAGCGATACAGATAGCATCAACTTTTGGAATTAGGTCTTTATAATCCTTGAACCATTCACATTGAAATTGCTCAATAGCTAATTTGCCTCTCTCTTCATTTGGATCTGCGACTCCAATGAGATTTGCATCTTTGAGTAAACTTAGTACTCGAGCATGATGCCAGCCCATATTTCCTATACCTATGACTCCAACCTTTACGGGTGATGAGGTTGGTTGCATAATTTCAAATCCATTTATTTATTATCATTATCCTCTATGGTGAGTCACATTTAGCTTTTGGGAAGGATTATTTTAACACGATCAATTTTTGGACCTGACATAGAAATAACTTCAAATTTAATGTTATTGAAATCTAAAACGTCGCCAATTTTTGGAACCATTTGAAATTTTTCTAACATAAATCCAGCAAGGGTATGATAATCAGCACCTTCTGGAATAGCACATCCTAACTTTTTATTGATTTCAATAATTTCTGATTTTCCAGCTATTGACCATTTTTTAGAGAAATTATCTAACATTCTCATGTCTGAATAAATTCTATTATTGAGCATTTCCTCTCCAACTATTTCGCCATTTAGATCAGCTGCAGTGATTAGTCCCTCTGTCCCACCGTGTTCATCAACTACTAGTAAGAACGGATTGTAGTCTCTTACTATTGGAAATATTTCTGCTAGTGAACATGTTTCAATTATTTTTGTTACTGGCAAAAGGAATGGCTCTAATAATGTATCGGCTTCCATTTCACCTTTTGATATTGGCTTAGCTAGATAACGCAGATCTAATACACCTAATACATCATCTAAAGACTCACCAATCACAAAGAAGCGAGCATGTCTAGTTTTATCTACTTGTTTCATAAGTTCTGAAAAGGTTATATTTTTTGGCAAAGTTACCATTTCAGATCTTGGAATCATCACTTCTTTAACTTGTGTATCTTTTAAAGCAAAAACTCCTTCAAGAATATTCTTCTCATCTGGTTTTAAACCTGTTACGTTATCTGTTTCTATAAGAGTTTCTAATTCTCCAGCGGATAAACCAGAGTTTAAAGAATCCCATTTGTTATTTAAATTGAACAATCCTAAACAGGCGCTAGCAAAGAATTCTATTGTTTTCACAATAGGTTTCATAGCTTTTCTTACTGCATCGAATATTGTGGTTAACCTTAATGCAGCAGATTCTGGATTATTAATTACTAAAGCTTTTGGAATTAGTCCAGAAACAAGAGTAACAACTAAAACAACAAATAAAAATAATAGAAGATCATAAAATCTATTGGATAAAGTATTGCTTTTCCAATAATCATTAGCCAAGTTATTGCTGAGCCATCCAATTGCAATTAATGAAATTGTTACTCCAAATTGAGAAGCAATTAATGAGGATCTAAAGCGTTTTTGAATTTTTAAAATTGAAAATGCTCCTTTCTTTTTTTCTTCTATTAACCTTAAAACTTTACTTGGCCTTATTAATAAAAAAGAGAGTTCACTCGCTGCGAAAAAAGCTGGTAAAAATAAAAGAAATAAAAGTAGAGCTATTTTCATTCAATGACAAATGAATAATGGGGGTGGCGAGGATCGAACTCGCCTTAGCCAAATTATGAGTTTGGTGCATTCACCAGATTGCTACACCCCCAAGGGATTTTATGTAATTTTAATTACATTGAATTTCAATATACAATATAAAAATAATATTTCAAAAAACACCTCATTAGGAAGTTTTTGTGAGATTTCTTTTTTTTCTTCTAATCTTTAAATATAAATTTAACTTTTACTAATGGGCAAATTTTCTGATAATTATGATTTAAATAAAGCAAAATTGTTAAAACAGTTAATTGAAAAATCTTACAAGAAAGGAAACTTCACTTTATCTTCAGGAAAAAAAAGCAGTCATTACTTGAACTGTAAACCAGTATCATTAAATGGCGAAGGCTTAAACTTAATAAGTAATTTATTTTTAGATTTAAAGGACTCAAGGTCAAAAGCTGTAGCAGGATTGACATTAGGCGCAGACCCTATAGTAAGTGGATTAATTGTCAAAGCAGCTTTGCGTGGCCTAGACCTTGATGGTTTAATAATTCGGAAAGAAATCAAAAAATACGGTACTAAAGCTGGAATAGAGGGCCCTACACTACAAGAAGGGACTTTGGTAACTGTTTTAGAGGATGTCGTAACAACTGCTGGTTCAGTGATAAAAGCTATAAAAAAGTTACGCGAAAATAATTATGTTGTTGAGGAAGTTTTGTCTATAGTTGATAGGCAAGAAGGGGGATTAGAAGCCCTTGAAGATGAAAATGTTAAATTAAAGAGTCTTTTTACAATAAAAGACTTTTTATAATTATTTCAAAATGCAAGATATAAAAAAAAAGTTTTGGCTTGAAAAATTTGATTGTTTTTCTATTACTGGAAAAAATGCCAGAAAATTTTTAAATGGAATAACAACTGGTAATATTCTTAATTCAGAAAATAAAGTTATCAAAACTTGTTGGTTAACTCCCAATGGAGTTCTAAGGTCATTAATTGAAATTATTTTTTTAGAAAAGAATTTAGAAGTAATTATCTTGGAGGGTAACACTAATGAAATAATTGACTATTTTAATCAAATTATTTTTCCAGCGGACGATGTACTTCTAAGTGAACCTTTCTTGATAAATAGAATTCAGGAAATTGATGAATCTAGTTCATGGAGAACTTATCAGCCTATTTTCTTCAAAACAGAAGATAAAGAATTTGAAATATATAAAAATAAACTAAATTTACTAAATTCCAATGAGTTAAAACTTTGGAAGATTGATCAGGCAATACCATCATTAGAAATGGAAATAAACGGAAAAAATAATCCTCTTGAGCTTGGATTACAAGATCTTATAGATTTTAATAAAGGTTGTTATTTAGGACAAGAAACAATGTCAAAAATAAAAAATGTTTCTTCTTTAAAACAGGAAATAAGAATTTGGAAATCATTTGAATCTAATTTGAATTTAGACATTGAAGATAAAAATTTATATATAAATTCTGCCAAGGATATTTCTGTAGGCAAAATCACTAGTTTTTTTAAATCAGATTCTCAAATAAAAGGTTTAGCAATGATAAAAAGAAAATATTTAGAGGAAGGAAGTTATTTGTTTTCAGAAATTTTTGGAAAAATAATTATTAATAAATCTGTAGGATCAATTTTTCTTTAATTGATTTTTGATTAAATATTCTGCAATTTGTAGAGTAGCCAAACAATCATCTTTGTTATATTGGATAATTTTTTTTAAAAATATTTCGTTTTCTGTAATTTGATATTGAATCCACCAATAAAGGGCTTTCGAGCCACTTACATTGTTCTGCATCCATTCAAATCCAAGCCAATTAGAAACAGTTTTTAAGCCATAGTTTTTTAGTGGTAATATCCAAGAATTTCGTATTAAGGTATGTAAGTCTATAAATCTTGAGGCAAGCGAATCAATTTCTTCAAAACTAAAATTTAGGTTTTTAGCAATATTAATTATTGCTATCTTTTCAGTTTCTCCATAATGTAAAACTGGCCATTCCTTCTGTGAAAAAAGTATTTCAATAATTTTCCTACAAGATTCTCCTTTATTGTTTTTGAGATTTAAAATTGGTTTATAAATAAGATCTTCTTTTTTTGTAAACAAATTATTTATTTTTAAAAAACCATATAAAAAGTCATGCTTTTCATCTGGATTTGACTCAATATCAAATATATAAAATCCCGAAAATGTTTTTTTTAGTAGATCGATAGTATCATTTTTATTTGAATTGCGATATGGTTCCCCAGAAATATAAGCTTGTGCTTGCTTTACAAATAAGGACGCTTTTTCATACTTTTGATCGTTGAATTTAGACAATTTCTCTCCAAGTTGTTTTTCGCTATACGAAGCTAATGTTTGGGTATCAGATATTCCATTTGTTATGAGTAATGAGGCCGTTTTGGATCCTATTCCATCTATATCTGTTAGATATCCATTTTCTTTTGCTTCTTTGTCACAAAATTTTTGCCATGAACAAATAGTGCATTTTTTTCTATCTTGAGTTATTTCTGGCATAAATCCCTCCAAGCATTCATTCAAACTTAATAAAACATTCAAAACTTTTTTTCTTAATTTTTTATTTAAATAAATTTCTTCAACATTAACTTTTTTATTAAAACTTGAAATTACTAATCCTTTCTCAATTTTAGATTCTTGAAAAGATTCCAACAGCATAGAACTAAAAGCTAAGTCGAATAAATGTTCTTTAGTGGTTTTATGGCCTAACTTATAAACAGCAGGTAAATATTTATATTGTCCCCATTTACTTTTACCTTTAGTTTTTACAAGTAATTGTGGACGTATCTCTGCGTTAATATTTTGGAAAAGATTCCCTTTGATGTTTAATCCAATTACCCCTTGATAACCATTTTCACAGGCTTTTAATCCTGTATATATTTCACTATTACAATATTCAGAGAAAATTTGAAACTGATTAATTTTATCTATGGCTTTATGGGGAGACCAAACTTCATAAGATTTTTTACCCTTAAAATCTAGCCATGCTTTTCTTTTGCATCTTATAAAACTTTTTAAATGAAGAGAATTCAAATTATTTTTTAAGGTCTGTTTTAAAATTTACTCATATAAATTATTATAGATAATTAGAAGAAATCAAGGAACTTTCAAATTTGACAGCTGATAATTTAAATAAGATAAAATTTGGAACTGATGGGTGGAGAGGAATTATTGGATTTGATTTTAATTTATCCAATCTTTCAAGAGTTGTTGTTGCTGCATGCCAGGAGTTGCATTATCAATACTATAAAGAAGTTAATTCAAAGAAAATTATTATTGGATATGATCGTAGATTTATGGCTTGTGAATTTGCCAAGCAAATAGTGCCTTTTGTAAGAGGATGTGGTTTCGAACCGATTTTATCTAATAGCTTTGTTACAACACCCTCTTGTAGTTTTTATGCCAAAGAAGTCGGTTGTCTTGGAGCGTTAGTAATTACAGCAAGTCATAATCCATATAATTGGCTTGGACTGAAAATTAAGAGCTTTAATGGATGTTCTGTTGACGAATCTTTTACAAGTGAAATTGAAAAAAGATTAATACTTGGAAATTCAATTGAAAAAATAGATGGTGTTAATCAATTGGTAGATATTAAGAAATTTCATTTAGATAGAATTAAATCCCTTTTTGATATTGACTTTATTTCCAATAAATTGAAAAAAATGAAACTGAGAATTTTTGTAGATTCTATGCATGGTTCAGCTGCAAATTGTATGTCTGAGATTTTTGCTTCTAATGATTTAGAAGTTATTTCAGAAATCAGGAAAGATGCTGATCCTTTTTTTGGAGGAAAACCTCCTGAACCTCTTTTAAATTATGTAGATTATCTCAATCAAATACTAATGAAAAATTCAATAAATGATGTGAAAACTCTAGGGATTATATTTGATGGTGATGGTGACAGAATTGCGGCAATTGATGAAAAAGGAAGATACTCTAGTACTCAAGATTTACTCCCATACTTTATTAGCTATTTGGGCGAAATTAAAAATAATTCTTATCCAGTTTTAAAGACTGTTAGTGGTTCAGATATTATTAAAAATATATCAGAGAGTCAAAATAGAGATGTTTTTGAACTTCCAGTTGGCTTTAAATATATTGCTGAAAAAATGATTAAAGAGAAAATATTTATTGGAGGAGAGGAATCTGGGGGAGTTGGTTTTGGTGACTTTATGCCAGAAAGAGATGCTTTATATGCTGCGATGGTTTTATTAAATGGAATTGCTGAAAAATCTCAATATTTATATGAAACCTTAGATGAAATTCAAAAAGATTTTGGGCCAAGTTTTTATAAAAGAATTGATATTAAATTTCCAAATCAGTCAGAAAAAATTAACGTAAAAGAATTTATCATAGATAATATTCCAAAGAATATTAATAATCACAAGTTAAAAACTATCTCAAAGATTGATGGAATAAAGTTGAGAATTGATAAAAATTTTTGGATTCTTTTTAGGTTTTCAGGAACGGAACCTCTTTTAAGATTATATTGTGAAGCACCAAAAGAATCTTATTTAGATGAGTTATTAGAGTGGGGTCAAGTATTTATAAATTTGGCAGGAAAGTAAGTATGAAAAATTTATATTTAGCGAGTAAGAATAAAGGTAAAATTGAAGAATATAAGAAATTACTTGCTAGAGTTAACTGTAAATTATTGCTCCAGCCAGAATCATTAGAAGTTGAAGAAGATGGACTGACATTTAGAGATAATGCAATTAAAAAAGCAAGCGAAGTTTCGAGAAAAACAAATAATTTCTCAATATCAGATGATTCAGGAATTTGTATTGAAGCACTAGATGGTAAGCCTGGTATTTACTCATCTAGATATGCAGAAAATGATCAGAAGAGAATTGAACGAGTTTTAAAAGAACTTGATGGAGTTCAAAATAGAAGTGCTTTCTTTATTGCCAATATTTGTGTTTGTTCCCCAAATGGAGAAGTGATTATTGAATCTGAGGCCAAATGTAATGGCAATATTATTTTAAACCCAAGAGGACAAGGTGGTTTTGGGTATGACCCAATTTTTGAGGAGACTTCTACCAGATTAACTTTCGCAGAAATGAATAATGATATTAAAGACTCTTGTAGTCATAGAGGTAAAGCATTAAAAAAAATTATTCCAGATTTAATTGAAATTTTTTCTTAAATTTAA
Source organism: Prochlorococcus sp. AG-459-O09 (assembly GCA_003211955.1). GTDB lineage: Bacteria > Cyanobacteriota > Cyanobacteriia > PCC-6307 > Cyanobiaceae > Prochlorococcus_A. Next base: position 19,822 of record QCRH01000005.1, read on the forward strand.
TTAACCCAAGATCCATGAAGGCCATGAGGAATTGAAATGGGTAATTCATAAACAGCTAATTCTTTTAAGTCTTTTGCGTCTAATATCACTAAATCGCTTCCTCTTCTTTCTCCGTTCCATAGAAGTATGAATAAATATCCATCATCTTCTTTTGAAGAATTTTCTAATGGAACCAAAATTGGTTCACTCACGAATCCACTTGGACCTGCTGACCAAGAAATCTCTTCCTTAGAAATTAAATTTATTTTTTTTATTGCTTGAAGTGGAGCGTTCCCCAGCTTTTGAGATGTGCTTGCCATCCAACTAAAAGTTGCTGTTAATCCCAAGTTTTTAGGATTAACAATAGCAAATTCACAACATTGTTCACTTAAAGTTTCAAGTTCACAAGTTTTTTTCTTTAGATCGATAATTGATCTTTTCAGTTTTCCTTCTGGATATTTATCAAAGTCAATATCCCTAAAATTCTCGTCTGGACCAACTGATGGGAAATCATCATAAAAAATACTATCTAAAAAGATTTCGGAATCTTTTTCAAATGCATTTACATGATGAAAAACGAATCCTTCTGGAGCATCTATTGTTAACGGTGGCTGACCTCTAAATAATCCACTTTCTCTGGGGATGATAAAGAACTTTGCCTTTTTCTTTGGGTTTGATTTTAGACATTGTGCTGCTCCTCTTTGACCCATTACAAATGGAAGAGGATTGAAATCAATAGCATTCTGTAAGAATATTGCCCAATTAGTTGTAATTGCGAAATCGTGAAGGAATGCGAAGCCATTAAAGGTATCTTTTCTGTCGAAAATGAGCTCTCCAGAATTTGTACCAGCATTATTAAATTCCATTAATCTAATAGTACTTTTTGGTCCGGTTTGTACTCCAAAAGTGACTAAAAGTTCTGAAGATGCATTTGAGTTTAGGTCTGTTTTAGGATGGGCACTGAATGCTTCGTTAGGCTTGAGTACCCCTTTTAATGTTGTTAAACCGATAGTGTCAAGACTATCAGGATTGATTGCATGTGGACCGGCTGCTTCCCATAATGCGAGAATTTCATTTCCTAATTTAACGACATGCGTATTAGCGATATTTTTTAATTTTAGATCTAATGCATTATTTAAAATTCCTCCATTTTTTTGTGTCCCAAAAACACCTCTATAAATGAATTTATTTATTTTTTCTTCTTCCAAATAACCTTTAGTTTTAACAAATCTATTTGTTAAGAATGGCTGACCATTTTCGAATTTTATGGATGTGATCATTCCATCACCATCAAATGGATGATGAACCCATTGTCCACCTCTCTCTAATATTCCTGGTCCATTTCTTAATAATGTTCCATTTAAATTTTGAATATTTTTACCTGTTCTAATTTTTAGAGGCTCTTTAGTTAGCTCCTTTTCTACATTTTGATAAGCACTTGACCAATCTTCTTTATTAAAACTTTTAATTTTATCAATTTTTTTATCTTGTAAATTTGTCACAACAAAATAATTACTTCTTATATCTTCGCCAAAAATCAACTGAATTGTGGCTGATTCGAAAAAATTCCTATTTTATTGATTTTCTAGCATTCCTTTACTGCTTGGAATTGAATCCGATCTTCTTATGTCTTTTTCGGTAGCCATTCTGATTGCTCGTGAAAAAGCTTTAAAGCAAGCCTCAACTATATGATGTGAATTGCTACCTTGTATTTGATTAATATGCAGAGTAATACCACTGTTATTTACAAAGGCAATAAAAAATTCTTTGACTAGTTCAGTATCATAATTTCCTATTCTTGGAGCTTTTAATTGAAGATCATAAGATAGATGAGGTCTGCCAGAACAATCTAAAGTGACTTGAACTAATGCTTCATCTAATGGGGCAAAGAAGTGCCCAAATCTGCTAATTCCTTTTCTTTCTCCCAAGGCTTTTGAAAATGCTTTGCCTAATGCGATTCCTACATCTTCATTTGTATGATGATCATCAATATGGGTATCACCAATTGCTTTTATTTTTAAATCGAATAAACCATGACTGGATATTTGATGAAGCATATGATCTAAGAATGGTATCCCGGTTTCAATCTCGGAAATACCATTTCCATCTAAATTTATAAATACAGAAATATCTGTTTCATTCGTTTTTCTTTTTACTTCAGATTGCCTTAGAGATGACATTTTTATACAAAAAACTTAGTTTACATTCCATTAATGCAGTAACCCGCATCAACATAAATTGTTTGTCCTGAAATGCCGCTAGAGAGGTCACTTAATAAAAAAGTAGCAGTATTTCCTACTTCTGTTTGAGTGACTGTTCTGCGTAAAGGAGCCTTTTCTTCAACATTGTGAATCATATCTAAAATGCCACCTATAGCAGAACTCGCAAGTGTTCTTATGGGTCCGGCACTGATTGCATTAACTCTAACTTGTTTTTCCGGACCAAGTTCTGCGGAAAGATATCTTACTGAAGCTTCTAAAGCTGCTTTAGCAACTCCCATCACGTTGTAGTTAGGAATCGCCCTCTCTGATCCTAAATAAGTTAAAGAGACAACTCCAGCACCATCACTAAAAAGTGGTTTTGCTGCTTTACATAAAGGTGCTAATGAATAAGCACTTATATTAAGAGCTCTATCAAAACCCTCTGAAGTGGTAGCACTATAATCTCCAATCAATTCGTCGCGTCCTGCAAATGCTAAACAGTGAACTAATCCGTCAATTTGCCCCCAATTATTTTTTATATTTTTAAAGATTTCTTCTATTTGAGTTGGATTTTGAACATCAAGAGGTAGAAATAATGATGGTTTTAACGGTTCAGTTAGTTCTCTAACTTTAGATTCGAATCTTCCCTTATCATCAGGCAAATATGTTATTCCAAGTTCTGCGCCAGCTTTTGAAAGTTGTTGAGCAATACCCCATGCTATTGAACGATTGTTGGCAATTCCTGTAACGAGAATTTTTTTGCCAGTAAGATTTAGAAGCATTTTGTTTATTATTTCTATTATTCTCCTATATAAAAGTACCTATCTTTACGGATTGCTGCAAAATATACAATAATTTTCAAATATCAAAGAATATTTATCTTAAACATGGTCAGAACAAATTCTATGGTTTTGGAATTAGGTTTTCAATTACCTAATTTCGAAATGTTAAATACTAATTCTTCAAATAATGAATATTTTAATTCTCATAATCTAGATAATCGGCATTTACTTTTAATGTTTATTTGTGCCCATTGCCCATTTGTTAAATATATTGAAAATCAAATTTCTATCTTAAGTAAAGAAATTGAAAATACAGTTCAAACAGTTGCAATTTCAAGTAATGATATTGTGACTCATCCTTCAGATTCTCCTGAAAATTTGAGATTACAAGCACAATCACAGGGATGGCGTTTCCCTTATCTATTTGATGAAAACCAAAATTTTGCTAAGGAATTAAAAGCGGCTTGTACCCCAGATTTTTATCTTTTTTCAAATGAAGGAGATGGTAATTTTTTATTGTATTATCATGGCCAATTAGATGATAGTAGACCAGGCAATAATATCCCTCTTTCTGGGGAAGATTTGAGCTCTGCTGTAAGAGATTTGAATCAAGATAATTCTTATCCTTCAAATCAGATGCCTTCTTTAGGTTGCAATATTAAATGGACTCCTGGTAAAGAACCAAGTTGGTTTAAATGAATTAAAAATTTTTTTTACCCATAGAAATATGGTTTAGGGTTAATATATTCACTATGCAGATACCTCCATTTACTTTAAATAGGCAGTACCAAGAAATTGGCTCAGAAATTGAGAGGGAGGTTTTTAAAGTTTTAAAAGGGGGCCAATATATTGGAGGACAAGAAATTGCCAAATTTGAGGAGAGTTTTTCTAATCTGATTGGTGTTGAAAATACTATTGGATGTAATAGTGGAACTGATGCTTTAGTTTTAGCTTTGCGCGCATTAGATATTGGTGTGGGTGATGAAGTTATTACCTCATCTTTTAGCTTTTTTGCGACTGCAGAGGCTATTAGTGCAGTTGGTGCTAATCCTATTTTGGTAGATATAGATCCAGAAACTTATCTCATTAATACTGAACTAATAGAACAAGAAATAAATTCTAATACCAAGGCAATTATGCCAGTTCATCTATTTGGGAATGCAGTGAATATGACCTTAATAAAATCTTTGGCCAACAAATATGACTTAAAAGTAATCGAAGATTGTGCCCAGGCAACATGCACAATGTGGGAGAATTCCAAAGTTGGTAGTATCGGTGATATAGGTTGTTTTAGCTTTTTCCCTACTAAAAATTTAGGAGCTGCAGGAGATGGTGGAGCAGTAACAACTTCAGATCAGAAGATTGCCAAAAAAATTAGAGAACTGGCTGTTCATGGTAGCCCAATAAGATATCACCATACCCAAATTGGATATAACAGCAGACTTGATACCATTCAAGCTGCCATATTAAACATTAAAATTAAATATATTTCTAAGTGGATTAATAATCGCCAAAAAATTGCTAAAAATTACTTTGATTTACTAGAAAAAAATCCATTTATTAGGTTTCCAAAAATTAGCTCTGATTCAATTTCCCATTCTTGGAATCAATTTGTCATCAAATTAAGAAACGATAAATATTTTTTAAATGAAGATTTTTCAAATTTATTTGATACTGATTGCAAAAAATACTATTCCTTAAGGAATTTGGTAAAACAACAACTTTTTGAAAAAGGTATTAATTCAATTATTTATTATCCAATTCCAATACACGCGCAAATAGCTTACAAAAATAAAAATTTTTCTAGAACAAAACTCATAAACACAGAGAGAATTTGTACAGAAGTTCTTAGTCTTCCAATGTTTCCTGAAATTTCTTATGAAGAGCAAGTTTATGTGGCAGAAAATTTAAATAAAGTTTTAAAGAATTGTATAGAGGAAATTCAAATTTCAGCATAAAGTGATTTAAATAATCTTTGTTGTATGTTGTGATTGACAATTGGGCTTGAATAATTATTTTTTTCTAAATTAGATATCTCCCCATTTAATAATTCTGAATTTGACACTTTAGATAATTCAGGAATCCAATATTTTATATACTCGCAAATAGGATCAAATTTTTTTGCTTGGGTATATGGATTAAAAATTCTTAGTGGTTTTGGATCCATACCGCTACTTGCGCTCCACTGCCATCCCCCATTATTTGCAGCTAAGTCTCCATCAACCAACGTCGCCATAAATTTTTTCTCGCCCATTTGCCAACTGCATATAAGATCCTTTACCAGAAATGAAGCGACTATCATCCTACATCTGTTATGCATCCAGCCAGTACTATTTAGTTGACGCATTGCAGCATCAACAATAGGAACACCAGTCTCTCCGTTTCTCCAATGTTGAAACCATTCATCATTGTTTTGCCATAGAAAGTGATCCCATTTTTTTCTATATGGACCTTTCTCTAACTCTGGGAAATGGAATAGGCAATGTTGATAAAATTCACGCCAAACAAGTTCTTTTTGCCAAGTTTCTATTGATAGGTAATTTTCTTGATTTGAAAAATTTGAATTTAAATTTAATGTGGCGTTCCAAACTTTTCTAATGCTGATGGTGCCGAACCTTAGAGATGCACTTAGAAATGATGTCCCATTAAGAGAAGGGAAATCTCTTGCAGAATTATAAGAATATATTTTTTTTCTGTTAATGAAGTTTTCTAATAATGTTTCTGCAGCATTTTCTCCAGGTCTACATGGACAAATATTCGAACCAGGAAATTTGATATTTTTGATAAATTTCTCTAGAACCGAATCAGATGAATTTATTGTCTTATTTTCTTTGAGTTTATTATCTATATCTTTAAACTGGAAAATAACTTTATCTTGGTCATATGAACCTAATAAATTCATTTTTGATTTAAGGTTTTTATAAAAAGGTCCATAAACTGAATAAGGGTTGTTATTACCTGAAAATATTTTTGAAGGTTCTACTAATAAGTGATCCCAAGTTTCAATAACTTGAATATTTTGTTCTTTTAAATTATTTTTTATTTGTAAATCGCGATTAATCTCATAAGGTTCAATTGATCTATTCCAAAAAACAAATTTAGCATCTATTTTCTTTGCTAATTGAGGAATTATTACTATTGGATCTCCTTCTTCCATAACTAATCTACTACCCATTTTTTTCCAATTTTTTCCTAATTCTTGAAGCGAATTTCCAAGAAACCAAGCTCTTGAACTTGCATTGAAATCGTGTGAGTAATTTTTATCAAATATATAAGTTGAAGTAATAGCATTTGATAATGAAAATGCTTTGATTAAAGCTTGATTATCAAATATTCTTAAATCTTTTCTATGCCAAAAAAGTATTCTAGGTTTATTCATAATTTATCTAAAAATTGTTTAGCTCTAAACCAAGCTGTCACGGTTTTTGCGTCAAGAATTTCATCCCCACTAGAAATAAGATTATCTAGTTCGTCGGGATCTAAAATTAATACTTCTATATCTTCATCTAAATCTCCTTTAACCTCAGAATTGAGTTTGTTTAAATCACGAGCTAAAAATAAATAAATTTCTTCATCTGCATAACCAGGAGCTGGCACAAGTGTTCCTAGTTCATCCCATTTGTTTGCACTGAATCCAGTCTCTTCTTGTATTTCTCTTTGAATTGAATTAATAGGTGTTTCACCTATTTCTAATGTACCTGCTGGAAATTCTAATAAATACCTTGAAACAGCAAATCTATATTGCCGAAGAATGATAATTTTATTGTCTTTTGTAATAGGTACGGCTAATGCTGCCCCAGGATGCTTAATGTATCCATATTCACCTTCATGTCCATTTGGAAGCTCAATTCTATTTATTTCGAAACTAAATTTTTTTGACTTTAACTCAGATATTTTTTCTTTAAAAATGGATCTTTTTATAAGGTTTTTGTTGCCCATAATTTTTAAATAAAAATAGCTTAACAGTTATTTTCTGGTTTTGTAAATCATTTATATAGACCATTTCTGGGCATCAAACTTTGTGATTTTTTGACTTCTACTTAAGATTTCAGATAGTGGTGTAATAACGAAATTCCGATTCATGAATCTAGGGTGAGGTAATGTTAATTCCTCGTCAACCGTATGAAAATCTTCCCACCAAAGAATATCTAAATCAAGACATCTTGATAGCCATTTCTTACCCTTTGGCGTCTCTTCTCGCCCGAAAAATCTCTCTAACTTTTTTAGCTCTTTTAAAAGTAATTTCGCGTTTTTATTTGATGGTTTAGGAAAAGAATTACTTTTTATAAGTAATAGAGTATTTAAATAATTGGGCTGCTCATTTTCAACACCATGGGGTAATGTCTCATAAATTGAGGACCAAAAAAAGTTTGCATAAAATTTGCTTTTCTCTTCTTTTTTTTTGTTGGAAATATCTCCCCACTCATTTATTATTTCCTCTATTTTTGGTTTGCAAATTAATAATGACTCAAGAGGGCTTCCGAATTTACTATCAATATTTGCTCCGAGGGATATACATAGTCCATTTTTGATATTAAGATTTGATAATTCCACTACAAAAAACAAAGTTATTGGATAAATTCTATATCAAGCATTTTTAAAGTGATTTTGAACCCCGAGTTAAAAGAAAAAGGAGAAATAAAAGATTTAATGAACTCAAAGGATTCTTCTAGAGCTTTTCCTTTGGCGGCAATTACAGGTCATAGCTTATTGAAATTATCTTTGCTTTTGGCAGCAGTTGATCCGAGTTTAGGAGGAGTGATTATCGCTGGCGGAAGAGGTACTGGTAAGTCAGTCTTAGCAAGGGGGTTGCATACTTTACTCCCTCCTGTAGAGGTATTAGATAATGAATCAATACTTGAAACACTATCTAAGAGAAATAGTAATACTTCATTAAGACCTATTAGTAGGAACCTAGATCCAGATAAACCAGAGGAATGGGATATTAGTACTAATAAATTGTTAGAGGAAGCAATTGGAAGTGATTATTTGAATCAAATTGATGAAATTCCAAAAAAAGTAAAAGAGGCACCATTTATTCAAGTTCCCATTGGTATAACTGAAGATAGACTTGTTGGATCAATTGATGTCGCTGCCTCATTAAGTACGGGAGAACAAGTGTTTCAGCCTGGAATTTTAGCAGAAGCTCATAGAGGTGTTCTGTATGTAGACGATATAAATTTATTGGATGATGGAATTGTAAATTTAATTCTTGAAGCTATAGGAAGAGAGCAAAATAATATTGAAAGAGATGGTTTAAGCCTTTCTCATCCTTGTAAGTCGCTTTTAATAGCAACTTACAACCCTGAGGAAGGTGCTTTAAGAGATCATGTTTTAGATCGCTTTGCTCTTGTGCTTTCTGCAGATCAATCTATTGATAATGCTCAAAGAGTTGAGATTACAAAATCTGTTTTATCACACGCAGAAAATAATATTAAATTTTCAGAAAAATGGTCTGAAGAATCTGATAATTTATCTACTCAATTAATTTTGGCAAGACAATGGTTAAAGGATGTCAAGATAACAAAAGAGCAAATAACTTATTTAGTGAATGAAGCTCTTAGAGGAGGAGTAGAAGGGCATAGGTCAGAATTATTTGCAGTAAAAGTAGCGAAGGCTAATGCAGCTCTTCGAGGGGATGAGAATGTAAATTCTGAAGATCTAAAAGTCGCAGTAAGGTTAGTTATTCTTCCTCGAGCAATGCAAATACCTCCAGAAGATGATGACATTCAACCACCCCCTCCAGAGGATCAGAGCCCCCCTCCCCCACCTCAATCAAACAATGAAGAGTCTGAACCTGAGACTAGTGAAAATGATAATGAGAAAGACCAAGAAAAAGAAGAAGATAATTCTGATGGAGAAGAAGAATCTACTCCCCAAATACCTGAAGAATTCATATTAGATCCTGAGGCATGTATGGTTGATCCTGATTTATTGCTTTTTTCATCAGCTAAAGCAAAAGCCGGAAATAGTGGAAGTAGATCAGTGATATTCAGTGATAGCAGAGGAAGATATGTGAAACCTATAATTCCAAGAGGTAAAGTAAAAAGAATTGCAGTAGATGCGACTTTGCGAGCTGCAGCTCCTTATCAAAAATCACGAAGATTAAGGAATCCTAATAAATCAATAATTATAGAAGAAAATGATTTTAGGGCTAAGCTTCTTCAAAAAAAGGCGGGTGCTTTAGTCATTTTTCTTGTTGATGCTAGTGGCTCTATGGCTCTTAATAGAATGCAAAGTGCTAAAGGTGCAGTTATCAGACTTTTGACCGAGGCATATGAGAATAGAGATGAAGTTGCCCTAATTCCCTTTAGAGGTAATCAGGCAGAAGTTCTTTTGCCTCCAACAAGATCAATAACTGCAGCGAAAAGAAGGCTAGAAACAATGCCTTGCGGAGGTGGATCGCCTTTAGCTCATGGACTAACGCAATCAGCAAAAGTAGCAAAAAATGCTCTTTCTACTGGAGATATAGGTCAAGTTATTGTTGTTGGAATTACCGATGGAAGAGGAAATGTTCCATTAGGATTATCTTTAGGACAAAATGAGGTTGAAGAAAACGAAAATACAAATGCAAATTTAAAGCAAGAGGTTCTTGATATTGCAGCAAAATATCCAATGCTTGGGATAAAACTTTTGATAATTGATACAGAAAGAAAATTTATTGCAAGTGGGTTTGGTAAAGAATTAGCAGAGGCAGCTCAAGGGAAATATGTTCAACTGCCAAAAGCTACAGATAAAGCAATCGCAGCTATGGCGTTAAATGCTATAAATGAATTTTAAATATTTCTCATGGATAAATTTCGTTAAGGAATTTTGATATTCCAATCGTTAAATCTCTTATAGATTTTGTTAATTCTTTATCTTGAGTTAATTTTTTAAAATCATCGCTCATATCATCTATTTTGGTTGAAATAGACCTAGCGGCGTTAATTGTCAATTTAATATCATTTAGTGTTTCTTTGTCATCTATAGTAGACAAAATGTTGTTCAAATGATTAGCAGCAATTGTAATTTCGTTTATTAGAGGTTCAACTCTTTCGATTTCTTTTTTCGATAAATAAATTAATTCATCAAGATTTTCTTGTGTTTTGTCAAATTGATCAATTGAGTTGAGGACGTTCTCAATTAAGTTTTCTTGATTTGTTTCTTTTAAAAGTTGGCTTATTCTATTAGTTATATTTGAAAGACTTGATAGTTGCTTACCTGTGATAGTGTCACCCTGACAAATAATTAATTTGGTATCGCATTTTTCTGATATAGGTTGTGCAATGTTTTTAGGAATTGTCTTGTCACTAGTTTCTAACGCAACTTGCACATCTCCTCCAAGGAAAGAATTTGTAACTACTCTTGCAAATGCTGGCTTGGGAAGAATAATTTCAGGATTATTTAAAACTATTTTTGCTTTAATTGATTCATTCGTGAACAAGATATCTTCTATCGATCCAACTAAGATTCCTCTGTAAGTAACTGGAGATTTTTTTGACAAACCGCTTGCGTTATTGAATTCAGCAAAGAGGTACCAATTTTTTGAGGATAATCTCACTCCTCTTAGCCAAAAAGAAAAAAATGTGAATATTAAAATGCCACCTAATAAGGAAAAACCAACTATTGAATCTCGGAAGCTTCTACGCATAATTTCTAAATGTCTTTGGGTTGCATTGGACCATCAAGTTTCCCATGCCTAAATTGAAATACATAGGGATCTTTACTCTCTTTAAATTCATCAATCGAGCCTGCCCATCTAAATTTGCCTCCATAAAGCATTAAAACTTTATCTGAAGTTCTCTCTATAGTACTAAGAACATGGCTAACCACAATAGATGATCCGCTAGCTTTATCATTTGTCTTATTAATTAAATCTTCAATTCTTGATGAGGCAATGGGATCAAGGCCGGCAGTTGGTTCATCAAAAAGTAATAAAGGCTTAGACTTTACATTAAGAGTTTGATCAGTAATTAATGCCCTAGCAAAACTTACTCTTTTTTGCATGCCTCCACTTAATTCATTTGGAAGTTTATTCTCAATATTAAATAATCCTACCTCAGCTAAGCATTCAATTACTATTTCATGAATTAATTTTTTCGATAGGTTTTTATTTCTTTTAAGGAGAAAACCTACATTTTCTTCAATAGTTAGAGATCCTAATAAAGCCGGGTTCTGAAAAACTAGTCTTACATCAGGAGGATTATTTTGATCTAATCTCAAATATGTTTGCTTCTCACCAAATATTCTTAATTCTCCTTTAGTAGGTAAAATGAGTCCTGCTAATATTTTTAATATGGTTGATTTACCAGAACCTGACGGACCAACAATCGCTAATTTCTCTCCATCATTAAGTTCAAAATTTATTTGATTCAGCACATTAACTTTCCCCCAGCTTATTGAGAGATTTTTCGTTTCAACTGTATGCTTTGATTTTTTCAAAACTTGAATAAAAAACATCTATAATTTCATTTTGCCTATTTTTAGAAATAAAAAAAGGATGAATGAATTTGATTTATAATGATTATATAGTTTTGAAATTTGAGAAAAATAATTTAAGAGGTTTTTAAATGAATAAGCGTAAAAAAAGGATTAGAAGATACTATAAAAATTTTAAAAAGTCTAATTTTGTCTTGTTGAACAAAATCTTAAGAATTTTGAGTTGGCTTTTACCAGGATTGGTAATAAAAAGATGGATGCTTACATCAGCGATAGGATTTTTGACTACATTATTAGGCTTGGTAATTTGGACAAATTTAAGACCGCTCTATTGGCTTATTGAAATCTTTTTTGGGGTAATGACAGGTTTAACAAGTATTTTGCCTGTTTCATTAATGGGACCCTTGATTTTTGTTGTTGGACTATTATTAATTGGGATTGGACAAAATAGAAGTATCAATTCTATTCAAAAAGCGCTTGTTCCAGAAAAAAATACATTTCTAGTTGATGCATTAAGAGTTAAAAGTAAATTAAACAGAGGCCCAAATATTGTTGCAATTGGGGGAGGCACAGGCTTATCAACTTTACTGAAAGGCTTAAAAAATTACAGTAGTAACATTACAGCAATCGTAACTGTATCCGATGATGGTGGAAGTAGTGGAATTCTCAGAAAACAACTTGGTGTGCAACCTCCAGGAGATATTAGAAATTGCTTGGCAGCATTATCAAACGAAGAACCTACTTTAACTAGATTATTTCAGTACAGATTTTCAGGAGGAAGTGGTCTGGAAGGACATAGTTTTGGAAATCTATTTTTGTCAGCTTTAACAACAATTACAGGCAGTTTAGAAAAAGCAGTTCAAGCATCCAGTAAGGTTTTAGCGGTACAAGGTCAAGTTTTACCTGCAACAAATATTGATGTTATGTTATGGGCCGAATTAGAAGATGGCGAAAAAATTTTTGGTGAAAGCAAGATCAGTAAATCTAAAAAGTTAATTTCGAGGATCGGTTACCTACCAGAAAATCCTTCAGCTCTTCCAAGTGCTCTTGAATCCATAAAAGAAGCTGATTTAATTGTTCTTGGCCCAGGTAGTCTATATACTTCTTTGTTGCCTAATCTTTTAGTGCCAGAGATAGTAGATGCCTTATTGCAAAGTAATGCTCCCAAAATTTACATAAGTAATTTGATGACTCAGCCAGGAGAAACAGATGGACTTGATGTCTATCAACATATCAAAGCAATTGAAAAACAATTATCAAATTTTGGTGTTAATACTCGAATTTTTAACTCAATCTTATCTCAGATTCAATTTGAAAAGTCTCCATTAGTAGACTATTACGAAAGTAGAGGGGCAGAGCCTGTTCAATGTAATAAAGGAAAATTATTATCTGAGGGTTATTATGTTTTGCAAGCACCATTATATTCAAGAAGAATAACTCCAACTCTTAGACATGATCCAAGGAGACTCGCAAGAGCAGTTATGTTTTTATACCGCAAATTAAAAAAATTAAACTAATAAGCATCTTGTAATTCATAGAAATCTGGCTGAATATAATCTTTCCTTAATGGCCATCCTCTCCAATCTTCAGGCATTAAAAGTCTTTTGGGATTTGGATGATCAATAAAATTTATTCCATACATATCAAATGTTTCTCTTTCTTGCCAATCACTTCCTTTAAAAATTTCATATAAACTAGGGATTGATAAATTAGAATCTCTTTTTAGGAAAACTTTTAATCTGACTTCTTTAATTTTTTCAATTTTTTGCAAATCATCAACAGTGATAAAATGATAGAAACTCACAAGATTTTTTCCTGGTCCCTCATCATATCCTCCTTGACATTGGAGATAATTAAAACCGTAATTTCTTAAGGCAGATACTGCTTCATATAATTTGTTAGGTTCCACAGAAATGTTTTCAATTCCAATGTGATCATCAGATAAAGATTGATTTGGAATTCCATCTTTAGACAAAGATTGACTTATAAACCCTTCTTTTTCTATTGAAGTATCTGAGGATGTGGCTGTTCCTTCTTTTTCCATTAATCTTCTACAGAATTAATATTTTCAGTTTTTGCGGGATTTTCGGGTAATTCGGTTATTTTTTCTTTTTCGGAGGGGGGTATTACGTCTGCTGAAGTTTTGTTTAGATATTCACCTGTATTTTCTGAGAAAACTAAATTCATTTCGTGATCAGATGTTATATATCTGTGAGTTTGTTCTGTTTTTGTGCGCTCTAAAATTGATTCATTACCAACTTTTTTTCTTAATTTAATTACAGCATCAAAAATTGCTTCTGGTCTTGGTGGGCATCCTGGGAGGTATAAATCAACTGGTATCAATTTATCAACGCCTCTTACAGCAGTTGTAGAATCTGCACTGAACATCCCCCCTGTGATTGTGCAAGCACCCATTGCGATAACATATTTTGGTTCAGGCATCTGCTCATAAAGTCTTACAAGCGCGGGCGCCATTTTCATTGTGACTGTCCCTGCAACTATTATTAAATCTGCTTGCCGTGGCGAGCTTCTAGGTACTAATCCAAATCTATCAAAATCAAATCTTGATCCAATTAAGGCGGCAAATTCTATAAAACAACAAGCTGTTCCATAAAGGAGGGGCCATAAACTGCTTAACCTAGCCCAATTATGAAGATCGTCTAAACTTGTCAGTATAATGTTTTCGCTTAAATCTGTAGTAATTTGGGGTGCACCAAGAGGATTGCAAGTTCCTTCTCGAATTTCCCTTATTGCTTTTGGGGATAATTGTGGATTCAATTTTTTAACTCCATTCTAAAGCACCTTTTCTCCATGCGTATGCCAGAGCGATAACAAGTATTGCAATGAAAATCAAAGCCTCAATAAAAGCTAATAAGCCTAATCTATTGAAGGCAACAGCCCAAGGATAAAGGAATACTGTCTCTACATCAAATATAACGAAAACCAAGGCAAACATGTAATAACGAATATTAAATTGAATCCATGCTCCTCCTATAGGCTCCATTCCAGATTCATATGTAAGTTTTCTTTCCCCTGTTCTGCCCTTTGGGGCAACGATGCGATTAGTAACAAGAGCTAATACTGGTACAGCTGCGGCAATTAGAAGGAAACCTAAAAAATATTCATAGCCAGTTAATAAATACATCTTAAAAAATTAATTTTGAATAAAAGTCGCTTAATGAAGCAAAATCTTTTAAAGTTCTTAAAGAACAATAATAAACCGTGAGTGAAAACATTCAACCAGCCTCTGAGGAAAACAAAATAGTCGAAGACTTTGTGAAAGAAAAACTTTCTGAAAATTCTTCAGGAGTAAATGTTGAACAATCAGTCCTTAATTTAGAACAAAATAGATTCGAATGTAGAAGTTGTGGATACATTTATGATCCGTCTGAAGGAAATAAAAAATTAAATATACCTAAAAACACGCCTTTTTCAGAGTTAGATGGAAATACTTTTGCTTGCCCTGTTTGTCGAGCCGGTAAAAATTTTTATAAGGATATTGGATCTAGAGCAAAACCTAGTGGATTTGAAGAGAATTTAGTTTATGGATTTGGATTTAATAGTTTACCTCCTGGACAAAAAAATATATTGATTTTTGGAGGGTTGGCGTTTGCTGCTGCTATTTTCCTTTCTTTGTACTCTTTGCATTAATATAATTAAATGAAAAAATTTTTTACCAGTTTTCCTAATCTTCTTTTATCTGTAGTTCTCTGTTTTGTTTTAAGCAGTTGTTCATCAACAGGTGTCAAGATGAATGAAAGTAGCCCTTGGAAAACAATTCAGTTTGAAGATCAGGCTAATGCTTTAGATGTTGATTTTATAGATGATAATCATGGTTTCTTAGTAGGCTCAAACAGATTGATTATGGAATCTACTGATGGTGGTGAAACATGGGAAAAAAGATCATTAGATATTTCTGCTGAAGAGAACTTTCGCCTTCTCGATATTGATTTCAAGGGTTCTGAAGGTTGGTTAATAGGGCAACCCTCTCTCGTAATGCATACTTTCGATGAAGGCAAAAATTGGACTAGGCTTTCACTTGGGAAGTTACCGGGCCAGCCTTTCTTAGTTACTACTATTGATGAAGGAGTTGCTCAATTGGCGACGACCTCAGCAGCTATTTATGAAACTTCCAATAGCGGTGAAACATGGGAGGCAAAAGTATCAGATCCTTCGGAACAGGGAGGTATAAGAGATTTAAGAAGAACATCTAGCGGTGATTATGTGAGTGTAAGCAGTCTTGGAAATTTCTTCTCTACTCTTGATAGTGATAGCAATACTTGGATTGCTCACCAAAGAGCAAGTAGTAAGAGAGTGCAAAGCATTGGTTTCAATCCAGAAGGAAGTTTATGGATGCTTTCAAGAGGTGCAGAAATTAGATTTAATGAAGATTCTAATAATCTAGAAAGTTGGTCAAAGCCTGTAATCCCTATTCTTAATGGTTACAATTATTTAGATATGGGATGGGATCCAAATGGTGATATATGGGCTGGCGGTGGTAATGGCACTTTAATAGTAAGTAAAGATCAAGGTGAAACTTGGAATTCAGATCCTCTTGCTTCTGCATTGCCTACTAACTATATAAAAATAGTTTTTCTTGATAAGGAGTCTTTAGATAATCAAAAAGGATTCATACTTGGCGAGCGTGGTTACATTCTTAAATGGAATGGCTAAATCTGTAATAACTTAAGAAAATAATAAAAAAAATCTTAATTTTGGATGAATTTAACAACTGTCTGTAACCAAGCTGTTAATTTCTTCGCGAACTTATGATTTTACACTGTAAGATCATATGGTAAACATTTGTGATTATGGCCGCAGGTTCAACGGGTGAACGCCCATTCTTTGAAATAATTACCAGTATTAGGTACTGGATTATTCACGCAGTAACATTACCAGCTATTTTTATAGCAGGCTTCCTATTCGTATACACAGGTTTGGCTTACGACGCTTTCGGTACTCCTCGTCCTGATAGTTACTTTCAGGCATCTGAATCAAAAGCTCCCGTTGTAACACAAAGATTTGATGCGAAGTCTCAACTTGATTTAAGAACAAAATAACTATGTCTAATTCTCAAGCTCCAATGCAGGCTGCGGAAGTCCGCGTTTATCCTATATTTACTGTTCGTTGGCTAGCAGTTCACGCTTTAGCTATTCCATCAGTATTCTTTTTGGGTTCCATTGCTGCTATGCAATTCGTAGCCCGATAAATTTAACAATCATGCAAGTAAACGAAAATCCTAACAAAGTTCCAGTCGAACTTAATCGTACAAGCCTTTATTTAGGCTTACTATCAGTCTTTGTATTGGGAATTTTATTTTCCAGTTACTTTTTCAATTAAATTAAAACTATGAGTAAATTAAAAGGACCTGATGGAAGAATTCCAGATAGACTTCCTGACGGTAGACCAGCAGTTGCATGGGAAAGAAGATGGACTGAAGGAACTCTTCCTCTATGGCTTGTTGCTACAGCAGGTGGAATTGCGGTTATCTTCGTTTTAGGCATATTTTTCTATGGTTCATACCAAGGGGTTGGAGCTGGAGGCTAACAAATCCTTACCTTGATCTGATAATCACTTATATCAAATAAGCCTAATAAGAATCAGTAAATATCCTTAGTTTATCTTTTGTTAAGCTTGGGATATTTTCTTTTTGGGTTATCAATCCATCTTTTAATGAAAAATGAGACTTACTTTTTGGTCTTTCTTTTTCAATTAATTTAGCTACTTCAAATATTATTTTATTAGCCACTTCAGTATTTGATCTAAGATTATCCAAAACCATCTCTACAGAAACTTCTTGATGAGTTTGATGCCAGCAATCATAATCAGTAACCATAGATAAGGAGGAGTAAGCTATTTCAGCTTCTTTAGCTAATCTTGCTTCTGTATGGTTCGTCATTCCAATTATTGAACATCCCCAACTCCTATATAAATTAGATTCTGCTCTAGTTGAGAAAGCGGGACCTTCCATTGCTAGATAGGTACCCCCTCTATGCAATTGTCTACCGCCAGGAATATTTTTTTCTCCAATTTCACTTAATATACGTGATAAATTTGTGCAGAAGGGATCTCCCATAGTTACGTGAGCAACAGCTCCCTCGTTAAAGAAGGTTGCAGGTCTATTTTTTGTCCGGTCTATAAATTGATCTGGAACAACTATATCAAGTGGCCTTATCTGTTCTTGTAATGAACCAACTGCTGATGGAGCAATAATCCATCTTACTCCTATTGATCTAAGAGCCCAAATATTAGCTTTATAAGGGATTTCAGAAGGATTTAAACTATGTGTTCTGCCATGTCTAGGAATAAATGCTATCTCTAGGTTTCCAAGATTATATACTTTTATTGAATCAGAAGGTTTACCATAGGGAGTATTGATTTCTAGTTCTCTTAAGTACTCTATTTGATCCATTGAATAAAATCCACTTCCACCAATCACTCCTAATCTTGATTTTTCAATTGGTAATAAATGTTCTTTATTCATAGTGATTTAAATGGCTTTTAATCATCTGGTACTAATTGGAGGAGGGCACTCAAATGTTTCTTTATTGAAGAAATGGTTAATGTTTCCGAAATTAATGCCAGAAATTCCTGTTTCAATTATATCTAGAGATTCTCATTTGGTTTATTCGGCCATATTCCCATCGGTGATTTCAAAATCAATCACTTTAGAAGAGAGTTTAATTGATATAAAATCTTTAGCAAAAAATGCAAAAGTATCTTTTATAGAAGAAGAAGTAAAGGATATTGATTTCAATTTAAAGAAAATTGTTTTAAGTAATAGACCTTCAGTTAATTATTCGAAGTTGGTGCTTAATTATGGAAGTCAAACAATAATTCCAAAAGAATTTGAATCACTAGTTAAAAATCGAAATGCTTTTTCAATTAAACCTTTTTTAAGGGCTTATGACTCAATACTAAAAGAGGACATTTTTGATTCAGTTAATGAACTTCCATTTGTAATTGTTGGGAGTGGCCTTGCTGCAATTGAAGTATCATATGCTTTGAGAAAAAGATGGGGGAATAGACCTTTAAAACTATTATGTGATTCAAGAAAAATCAATAATACAATTCTAAAAAGTTTACGGAATTCCAATATTGATTTAGTTGAAAAACTTAATTTTGATTATGGCAAGATTCTTTTATGTACTGGAAATACATCTCCGTTATGGGCACAAAAAAAATTATTTGATTCGGATTCTTATGGCAGAATAATTACAAATCAGAATTTACAGATAAAAAGTTTCTCTGGAATATTTGCTGTCGGTGATTGCGCAGTTTTAGGTTCAGCAAAAAGACCAGCATCGGGAGTTTTTGCAGTAAAAGTTGTAAATACGTTAGTACAAAATCTAAAAAAAGATATAGAAGGGAGATCATTAAAAAAGTGGTTTCCTCAAAAAATCGGATTGCAAATAGTAAATATATTTCCAAGCCATCATCCAAAGGCTTTTGCTATTTATCGCAATTTTGTTTTCGGCCCTTCTTTTATTTTTTGGATTTTAAAGCATAAAATTGATCTCAACTTTATTAAAAAGTTCAGATCAAAAAGGCTAATTATGAAAAGTAGTGAAAAAAATATTTCATTGAATGATTGCCGAGGATGTGCAGCTAAAATTCCTCAGTTTGTTTTGAATAAATCATTAATAAATTCTAATTTAAATTCTTTTGCCTCATCACCTGAAGATTCAGTTGAGATATATCAAAATGGTCAAGATATTATCTTGCAAAGTGTAGATGGATTTCCTGCTTTGGTAAGTGATCCTTGGCTTAATGCAAAAATTACTACTTTGCATGCTTGCTCAGATTTGTGGGCATGCGGAGCAAAACTTTCATCCGCGCAGGCTTTAATTTCATTACCAAAAGTTGAAAGGGAATTTCAGAGCTACCTCTTTTCTCAATCACTTCAAGGTATTAAATCAACAGTTGAGGATCATGGAGGTGAATTACTTGGAGGCCATACTTTCGAGGCAAGAAGTTTAGTAAATAAACCTTATTCATTAGGAATAGATATTTCTTTAACAGTTCAAGGTATTTTAAAAAATGGAGCAAAACCATGGCTTAAATCTGGAATGAATATTGGAGATATTCTCATGTTGTCTAAACCTCTGGGCGTTGGGATTTACTTTGCCGGTCAAATGCAAAATATTAATATGTTAGGTAGTTCTTCTGAAGTAATTAATAATTTAGTAAAGAGTCAGCAATATTTGATTGATGAAATTTATCTTTTTCAAAATCAATTTAAAGAATCATTAGTCAATGCTGCGACTGATATTACTGGATATGGATTTATTGGACATATTAAAGAAATGGTTGAATCATCTAATTTATATAGGCAAAGCAATAATCTTGAGCCACTAAAAGTTTTATTAGATTTATTTGCATTTAAAGCTTATCCTGGAGTATTTGATTTAATAAGAAAAGATGTTAAAAGTACTTTCTTTGAATCTAATAAAGAAATTTTTGACAAAATTTATAAAGTAAATAAGCAAAAAAGAATAATTAATTTTTTAAACGAAAATTCATTAGATCAAGAGACTTTTAACGAGAGAATATCATTACTTTTAGATCCTCAAACATGTGGACCCTTGTTGATTAGTTGCAATCGTAAATATGAAAATGTTCTAAAGGATAAATGGTACAAGGTTGGAGAGGTTGTAAAAATGTAATTAATTTCTATTTAATTTGTCAATTTCCAAATATCTTAATCTTTTTATTTCCTTTCCCATCTCCTTACCTGGGTCCCATCCTTCTTTTTTTAATGTTTCTCCATCTTTTTTTGATTTTATGAATTTGTAAATAAATAACCACTTAAACAATTTACGCCAGTATGGTACTCCATCACAAATTAATAATTTGACTGTCTCATCATTAAGGTTTCTGTCCTCAATAAATTCTGTCCAACTTGATGGAGAAAAATGATTGAAATTTTTTTGGTTTGTATTTAATATGTTTTTGATAATTATATAATCTTCTAATATTTTTATCTCACTATTATTTACCAAAAATCTTTGACATGCTTTTTCTAAATCTTCTGAATCTTTTAATAAGTAAAGCATATGATTTCCCTTTAACTTCTTAATCCAATTTAGTCCTCTTAAAAATCTTTTATCGACTTTAATATTTTCATTTAAGATTGAGATAATTTCCCATTTATGAATTATCGAAATTACATTAGTCAAATTATCGTGTTTGCATATTTCAGCTAGTTCCATCCTTATTCGTATGCTTAGTGCAGGAGGGTAAATCATTTTCTGATGAGTTTCTGAACTTTTCCATGGCCATTTTCTAACTGTTTCTTGAGATTGTTTGAGGGAATTATTTGAAATATTGAAATCTAACCTTGAAGCATATTTTGCACATCTAATTAATCTACTTGGATCATCTGAAATACTATTACTGTGAAGTAAGTTCAATCTTTTACTTTTTATATCAGATATTCCTCCATAAAGATCATATATTTTCCTTGTCGAGACCTCGAAGGCTATTGAATTTATAGTGAAATCTCTCCTCTTAAGATCCTCCTCAATAGTACTTTTATTTACTGTGGGATTTAAGCCAGGAGCAGAATAAATTTCTTTTCTTGCAGAAGCAATATCAATTTTATAGTCATTAATATTTATTTCAACAGTGTTGTATAAATTAAATTCCTTGATTAAACATAAATCTACATTTACAATATTTTTTTTTATAAATTTTGCTAGAGAAATAGAGGATCCTTCAATAACAAGATCAATATCTACAGGTTTAGAAAAAGATTTTTTGTGGAATTTACTAATTAATAAATCTCTTAAATAACCGCCAACAAAAGCTACTTTAGTATTGTTGTTAGATTCTATGTATTTAGCAATTAGGTTATATAGATTAAATGGAGTTTTGATTAATTCCCCTTGGATGAAATCAGAGATATCGTTCATGAGTTTTAACTTACATAACGAATTGGAGCTAATCTGGGATCTAGAATTTTACTTCCTTTATCACCAAATTTCACAGCTAAAGATATTTTTTCCCCACTCCCAAAAATATGTATGATTTCACCTTTCCCAAACTTTGAGTGAATTAGCATATCTCCAACTATCCAGCTTTTCCCTTTACTGGGACCTGAATATAATTTCCTTACTGCATTTATTGGTTTGTTAACAAATTCATTCGGATTGTTTCGATCAACTCTAGTTAAACGATCAAGATGCCAATCTCTTCTAATTGAAGCACCACCAGTTTGTGGTAATTCGCCATCCATTAAATCTTCAGGAATTTCCGAAAGAAATATTGAAGGAATTGTTGCTTCACGCATTCCACCCCATAATCTTCTTTCTCTGGCATGACTTAAGAAAACTCTTTCTTTAGCTCTAGTAATACCTACATAGCATAATCTTCTTTCCTCTTCAAGAAGTGAGGGAGTATCTATTGATCTATGGCTAGGGAAGAGACCTTGTTCTAGCCCAGAGATAAAAACATTTTGAAATTCTAAACCTTTACTATTATGCAGAGTCATGAGAGTTACAGAGTTAGGATTATTTTTCTTCGTATCATTATCAGTTGTTAAGGCTGCTGTAGAAAGAAATCCCTCTACATCTCCACTTTCTGTTTCTTCTTCATATTGAGTAGCTGCATTAATTAGTTCTTGTAAGTTATTTCTTCTATCTTCAGATTCTTCAGTCCCACTAGAGAGCAAGTCACTTAAATAACCACTTTTTTCTAATATAAGTTGTAGTAGTCGAGCGGGACCTGAATTTTCTAGGTAACACAGTAGATCATTCATAATTTCAGTAAATTTATTAATTCCTTTTGATGATCGGCCTATTGTTTCTTCAAGACTTTGCTTATCATTAAGAACCTCCCATAATGGGATATTTAACCTATTAGATAATTCATTAAGTTTTTGAATAGTAGTCTTACCAATCCCTCTTCTAGGAACATTTATGATTCGTAAAAGACTAACGTTATCTGAAGAATTAACCAGAACTTTCAAATATGCTATTGCATCTTTAATTTCTCTTCTATCATAAAAACGCAATCCTCCAAAAATTGTATAAGGAATGCGCCACCTTACAAGAGATTCTTCTAATACTCTCGATTGAGCTCTGGTTCGATATAAAATTGCAAAATTTTTCCAAATTGGGTTTTGATTATAGTTATTGAGTGATTTTATTTTATTGGTAATTGCTTCTGCCTCTGAAATTTCATCATCACAGCTGAGTAATGTTAAAAGTTCCCCTTTTTCTTTAGTAGCCTTTAAAACTTTGTCAATTCTTTCAGAGTTGTTTTCAATTAGTGAGTTTGCAGCATCAAGGATATTGGAAGATGACCTATAATTTTCTTCTAATTTAATTAAAGATGATTTTGTATCGTCGTTGATTGAAGTTTTAAAATCTTCTTGAAAACCAATTAAAATTCTGAAGTCAGCTGCCCTGAAACTATAAATACTTTGATCAGCATCCCCAACTACAAAAATTGACCGATCTTCCCAATTGAAGAATTTTTTTGGTTCAGTATTTCCAGCCGTGATTAATTTTATAAGTTCATATTGTGTTCTATTTGTATCTTGATATTCGTCAACTAAAATATGTTTAAATCTTTTGTGCCAGTAATCTCTTACTATATCATTTTGCCTCAATAAGAAAACAGGCAAAAGTAGAAGATCATCAAAGTCTAAAGAATTATTTTTTGAGAGCGAAATCCTATATCTCTTGTAGGCTTCTGCAACTGTTTTATCAAAATTATTATCTGCTTTTTCAAAAAGATCATTAGAAGTTAAGCATTGATTTTTAGCATTACTTATTAATCTTTTAATCTTTTTGGGATCATATCTTTTTGGGTCAAGATTCATATCTTGACTGATAATTTCTTTTACTAATGTTTGAGAATCTGTTTCATCATAAATTGAAAATTGCCTTGTCCATTTTAGGCCTTCTGGATCAGTATATTTTTCAATATCGTATCTCAGAAGTCTTGAAAATAAGGAATGGAAAGTGCCGATCCAAAGGTTCTGAAGCCTCTCTTGGTGAACGTTTGTTCTTAATTGATTTTGATCAATTTCTTTGAGAGTTGTCCAAGGCTGACCAAATTGATTAAAAGCTAATTCTTGGGCTAGAAGAACCTCTAATCTTGCTTTCATTTCTTTAGCAGCTTTGTTAGTGAAAGTGACTGCGAGAATGTTATAGGGATCTATAGAGTTACCTTCAATAAGGTTTGCAATTCTGTGAGTAAGAGCCTTGGTTTTTCCGCTACCTGCACCTGCCACAACTAATAGTGGTCCATAAACATGTTTTACTGCTTGAAGTTGTTGATTGTTTAGGGATTTAAAAAGGAAATTGTTGGTTTGAGGCACTTTTGGAAGGGTTTTTCAAAAATCAGACTTTACTATGAGATTCAGATTCCGTTTCTAGATCTTCTAACGCTTTTTTTAAATTTATAAGTTCATTATTGTTATTAATTATTTCTTCAAATTTATTTTGAGGCATCTTTAATTTTATACTTCTGTCTAGAATTTCTTTTTCCAATCTCTTTTTATATGAGGAAATAAGTTTCTTTGATGATTTTAAATCCTGTTGATCCAAAACTTTATTAAAAATTAGTTTTATATTAGCGGAAAAAAATTTTTTATTTGAATTATTTCAACTATCACTTTGGAATGAAGTTATTAATTAAGAAGCGTTGCGTTAAGTTTGAAATTGTATTTTTTTTACTAGCTTTGTATTAATCTTAAGATCGGTCTTTAAAATCTTTACTTAAGGAATGTCAGTTTCAAAGAATAATCAACTATTGTCAGCAGATAAGAAATTAAATGATTTAAGCAATATAAAAGAATTTATTAATAGTGCAAACTCAAGATTAGATGCAATAACCTCAATAACCAATAATTCACATGCAATAGCGGCAGACGCTGTAACAGCAATGATTTGCGAAAACCAAGATTCACTTAATTCAAAAATATCTTTAAATACAACTAACAAGATGTCCGTTTGTTTAAGAGATGGAGAAATAATCCTAAGGATTGTTGCTTATCTTTTAATTTCTAATGACGAATCAGTTTTAGAAAAAAGTTGTTTGAAGGATCTTAAAAATACTTATCTTGCTCTTGGGGTACCTTTAAGAAATGCAAGAAGGGTTTTTGAATTAATGCGAGATGCAACTATCTCTGATTTAAATTCAACAGTTAATAATATGCGTGGAAACAAAGGCTTTATTCCTAAATTAATATCTGAAACAGAGTTTCAATTTGAAAGGATAATTAATCTTTTAAACTAGCTAAATTCCTTATCTCTGAAGTATGGGAAGTCTGCATAACTGAGTTATTTTCCAGATTTCTAATAGTAGAAAATCTGGATCTTACATGAGTGGATAAAAAGGAAATTCTTTCTTCGGAAACTGTTGATTTATAAATAGTTTTAATGTGTAAATTATTTGGTTGATCAACAAAATAATTGGATGATGAAATAAAGGATTCTGTATAACCTTTATTTCTTAAAACAATTCCTGAATTTTCATCTTTGGGTAAAAAAATCAGAATAGTTTCATCCCTCTCACTGATATCATCATTGTCCCAATCACTAATAGCTTGCCAGTTTATAGAAATGGCTATGCTCTCTAGGTTTAAACTAAATTTATGGTTTTTAAAGATTTCAACAACTTTTTTATTTTTTGTGTTGATATGTTTTATATATATTTTACTAGTTGAGTTTTCAAATTCCTGAAAAGCTAAAGTGTGAGTACTTCTAATAGATTTCCACTCTCCTATACTTTTATCAATGAATTGATTAATTATTGTTAGATTCTTCGTCAAGTTTATCTTCTACGGAATGATTTTCTGCTTTTTGTATCATTCTTACCATTGAATCCACCATTAATCTCTTTGCAGAAGTTACTTTTAATCCAGAAGGAGTAGTTGATATTTGTTCTCCAGGGCGATCATATGAAGTTGGTCTAAATGGAGTCATCTAATAGCTTTAAAAATTAATCGATTTCTATTCTTGCATGAATCATTATTGATATAGTTATTGTTTGCGAAAATGTCATATCTTTCTTCTTTGATTACAGAATTATCAAATGTTTTGTTATTTAGGCATTTTATTTTTTGCCAATCCTGAAATAGTCGCTAAAGCAAACATTCCCAATAGAGCAATCCCTAGAAATAATCCTGCTCCCTGGCTAACTCCAGCTCCTACTGCTACTAGTATAGAGTCACTGATTAGAAGACTTATTAATAATGCCGGAGTAAATATTTTCCAGCGAGTTCCTCCAATACCAATTGCGTAGCTTAGAAAATCAAAAAGGCCAGTCATTAGTAGACCTGTCATAAGAAAGAAATTTTCTTCTAGCTGGTTTTGATTAAAACTTTCAATCTTTTGCATTGCTTTTGGGCCTACTAAATTACGTACAGGAACCCGACCATAATTTCTCGCAATAAAGAAAGCAGCTTGGCAAAAAACGATATCAGAAAAGATTATAGTCATGTAACCTTTTTGAAATCCTAGTAATGAACCAGCTAGCAGAGAATAAGCAGAACTAGGAAGGGCAGGTAAAATAATACTTACTCCTCTAAGGATGAATATTCCAAAAGGAGCCCAAATCCCCATACTTTCTATTTTGTTCCTTAAAGGTTCAATCCCATAATTTTGGATTAAATAAATCAATACAACAAATATTGCAATGAAAAAAACTACTGAGAGAAATTTCTGTATTTTATTCATTATTTTTTTAATAAATTTATTGGAAGTAAATTCTTAATTTTAATATTTGATTCTATCTATAATAGAAATACTAATCAATAAAATTTTTTACAAATTTTTAATCTAATATTTCCTCCCCCCTAAAAGATTTTTGTATTCCATATATAATCATGATTGATTCTAAGAATAAATTCAATTCAATATTTTTTAGAAATTTCATTTATTTAGCCCTTTCGATTATTGTTTCCTTCTTTATTTCAATAAAAAAATCAGATGCTTTGCCTCATGAATGGGTTGGAGTTCCTAAAAGTGAATATGGAGAACAGTTATGGGATAGGCAAAGTATAAAAAGGAATGAAGACGGGTCTGTGAGAATATTGAGTAAATTTATTCCCAAAACAAAAAGTGAAATTACAAAGGATATTCTTTATACAATGGATATAAATTGTTTTGAAAAATCATTCAGAGACGTTGATGTCTCTACAGATGAAGTAAATATTAATTTCAATGATTTCGCTGATTGGCAAGATCCAAATGGAGATGAGCTAATTTTGGGAGTGATTAGTCAAGTCTGCAGATTGGAAAACTAAAAATTTAAAATTTTAGAAATAAAATAAAAATTAAGTTTATACATTTCTACAAAATATAAAACCCCTTCATAGAAGGGGTTTTAAAGGTGCCAGGACCCAGATTTGAACTGGGGACACGGCGATTTTCAGTCGCCTGCTCTACCAACTGAGCTATCCCGGCTCTAACCTATATACTTTAAATTAAGATGTGTAGTTTGTGAAACCCTTTTAATTAAAAATTTTATATCTTCATCAAATATCCAAAAAAAACTTTTATTTTGAGTTAATCGCTATTAAGGCAGTACCAAATGAAGTTGTTTTTTTACATGAAACTATTGGTATATTAATAATTTTTTCTCTTATTTTTCTCCACTGAGGGTTTTTTGAACCTCCACCAATAGTAATAATTTTTTTTGGAAGTGAACCTGTTAGTTCTCCTAGTTTTTCCCATCCTTGCAATTCAATTTTAGCTAGCCCCTCGAATAATGCATGCAAATAAAGTAAGTCGCTTACTGGTCTTGGACCAAGTATCGGCTCTAAATTAGAATTATTAACAGGAAATCTCTCTCCTTTACTATTAAGAGGTAAAAGATTTAAAGAAGTGTTTTTTGATGGATTTATTTGTCGACTGAGCTCCTTTATTTCTAAATCAGAAAAAAACTTAGACAAGATACCGCATCCTGCGTTTGATGCTCCTCCACAAATCCAGTCGCCATTTACTCTATGGTTTGTAACCCCTTGTTTTTTTATAGGGTTATCAATAAATTTTTTAACAACAATAGTTGTTCCTAAAACTGTGAGGCCATCTTCTTTACCTAAACCTGCAGCTATTAAACTTGCATTAGAGTCAGTGGTGCCTGAGATTAATATTAATTTCTTATTCAATTTAAATCTCTCTGCTAAATCAAAATTCACTTGTCCAATAATTTTTCCACTTTTTATTATTTGAGGTAGACATTTTTGCCATGAAGTATTGAGATAGCTATTTGGCCATGATTCTTTTTTTAGATCCCAACCAAGTTTTAGATTATTTCCTTCTTCTCCATGAGTCCAATCTTTTAAAAACCAACCAGTGATCCAATCAGATTGATGTCGTAAAAGTATATTTGTCCCATATTTATCTATTAGTTTTAATGCTTTAGCAAGACTACTGTATGGAGTTCGCAGATGATCTTCTTCAGCAGTTAGTGATTCAAGAAGGATTTTATTTTCATTACATGCTTGGTCATAAGGTATTGCTTCTCCTATCGGTTCTCCTTGCAAATTTGATGCTGTTAAAGTTCCTGAGGTGCCGGAGATAGCCAATTTATTAAGGTTACTTTTTACCTCAATAGGCAAATTAACTAAGAGATTTTCACAGGAACTGATCCAAGAATTTGGATTTTTAAAGCTGTATGAATAAGGTACTGAATTGGAATATACTAATTTCTTATGAAGATTAATTATTGATATTCTTGCACCACTTGTTCCAAAATCTAGCCCTCCATAAAAATTATCAGGCATAGAAAAAAATTTTATAAAAAGATTTTGGAAGCCTCTGCTAATTGGGCTGCTTTTTTTTCTACATTTTCCCAGGGGAGCTCAAGATCTCTTCTGCCAAAATGTCCATAGGAAGCAATCTTTTGAAAAAATTTACCTCCCATTTTTTTGGGTAGATTTCTTAAGTTAAATTCTTTTATTATTGCTGCTGGTCTTAAATCGAAGTGCTCTTTAATTAGCTCAGTCAAATTAGCTTGTGAAATAACACCTGTATCAAAAGTTTCCACGAGAATGGAAATTGGTTTTGCTACTCCAATTGCATAACTTAATTGTACTTCTGCTTTTTTTGCCAATTTTGCCTTAACTATGCTTTTAGCTACATAACGTGCTGCATAAGCGGCTGATCTATCTACTTTTGTAGGATCTTTGCCAGAAAATGCTCCTCCTCCGTGTCTTGCATATCCTCCATAAGTATCTACGATAATTTTCCTGCCAGTTAGCCCCGCATCTCCTTGAGGTCCCCCTACGACAAATTTTCCCGTGGGGTTTACTAGAAATCTTGTCTCGCTAATGTTTGGTTTGATTTCTAAGTCTTCAGTAGCAGGAATTACAACATGCGTCCATAAATCTTCTTTTATTCTTTGACGAATTTCTTCTTCATTTGTAATACCATCAATTTCAGGATTATGTTGAGTTGAAATTAAAATCGTGTTAATGGAGACTGGTAACCCTTTTTCGTAATTAATGCTTACTTGAGTTTTACCATCTGGGAGTAGATAATTAAGGACTTCTTCATGCCTAACTTTAGCAAGTTGAATGGCTAATCTATGTGCCAAGCTAATCGGTAAGGGCATTAATTCAGGCGTCTCATCGCATGCATAGCCGAACATTATGCCTTGGTCACCAGCTCCTGTATTATCTTCCAAATCATCGTTAACATCATCCGCTTCGTTTACTCCTTGAGAAATATCCGGTGATTGTTCGTCAAGTGCTACTAAAACAGCACAACTATTTGCGTCAAAACCACCTGCTTTATAGCCTTCATATCCAATTTCTTTAATTACATTTCTAACAAGTTTTATGTAATCGACTTTTGCTTTTGAAGTTATTTCTCCAGTAAGTAAACAAAGACCAGTATTAACGACAGTTTCGCATGCAACTCTGCTTTCTGGATCATCTGTCAATAAAGCATCTAAAACAGCATCACTAATTTGATCACATATTTTGTCAGGATGACCTTCAGTAACGGATTCCGAAGTGAAAATGAAATCACTCATTTACAAATAATTTTGAAATTAGACTTATCCTAAATTAGATTAACGTTACAAATCAAATATTGTAAATTAAATAATACCTGTATAAGGATAATTAGGCTTAAATTCTGATATTCGGACAAAAAATAAATAAGTAAATTTATACTGTTTCAGCTGAGGCTGTGGAGATTTCTTCATTATCGTCAGTTTGTTCAAATAACATTTGTTTGTATTTTGCAGCCATTTCTTCAGCTTTACTAAAAACTTTTTGAGGATCTGTTAACATGTCTCCTGGTTCAGGTTCCAGTGCTTTGGTAGATAACGAAATTCGTCCTCTTTCTGAATCAAGGTCAATTATCATAACTTTCATTTGGTCATTCACATTTAAAACATTATGAGGAGTCTCAATATGTTCATGACTGATCTCAGAAATGTGCAATAGACCACTAACTCCACCAATATCAATAAAGGCTCCATAAGGTTTAATACCTTTTACAGAACCAACAACAACTTCGCCTACCTCCAGTCGGTTCATTTTTTTCTCAACCAAAGCTCTTCTATGACTTAGTACTAATCTATTTCTCTCTTCATCAACTTCAAGAAATTTTAAAGGTAAATATTCACCTTCTAAGTCATCTTTAATTTTTCGAGCACTTATATGAGAGCCCGGGATAAAACCTCTCAAGCCTTCTACCCTAACAAGAGCTCCGCCTCTGTTTGTTGCAAAAACTTCAGAATATATAGTTGCATCCTCTTTTTGTAGTTGTCTAACCCTTTCCCATGCTCTCTGATATTCAATTCTTCTAATGGAGAGGGCTAATTGGCCATCTTCATTTTCCTCGCTCATTATGAAAAATTCTCTACTTTCTGAAGGTTGTAAAACATCATTAAGTCCTTCAACTCTATTTATTGAAACCTCCTGAACTGGCATGAAAGCAGCTGTTTTTGCCCCTATATCTATCATGGCTCCTTTGGGCTCTAGTGCAAAAACTGTACCTTTAACTAAATCGCCAGGTTTAAAATTATAGTCATACTTACCCAAAAGTGATGCGAATTCTTCTTGTGTAAATCCTGCATTGTCAAAATCCGCATTTGTTCTGCTAGAGGAAGAATCTGCTGAAGGTATATCGCTCTTCTCGAATGATAAATCTTCCTCATTTTGAGATGCTGAATCATTATCAAACTCAGCCGAATTTTTAATTTCTTGATCCTTAGAAAGTTCTTTAATGGTTTGGGAAGAATTTTCGTTCATTTTTTGTATCGCAGACTACCTAAGGTAGTTAGAAAGGAATGCTACTAGCCTGCAAACCAATAGCAAAAAACATTTGTGATATGTATTCTACACTTTAAGATGCTGAATTTTATGAAATTGAAGCTAATTGGTTTTTTGAACTTCCCTTAAGGGATTCAAGGGTAGAAATAAAATCTTTTACTCCATTAAATTTTCTGTAAACTGAGGCATATCTTATATAAGCTACTTCGTTTTCTTTCCTAAGATTTTTAAGTATTAATTCTCCGATTTGTGAAGATTTAATATCTTTATTAGAGTCTTGAACGATTTGTGATTCAATTCCATCTACGAAATTAATAATTGCTTCACTACTGAAGTTGGTCTTTTCGCATGCTCTCGATATACCAGTAAATAATTTTTGTTTATCAAATAATTCTCTGCCACCGTCTTTCTTTATAACTGAGACTGGCATTGATTCCACTCTTTCATAAGTAGTAAATCTAAAACTGCAATTTAAGCACTCTCTTCTTCTCCGAACACTTTTGCCACTATCAGCAGATCTAGATTCCAAAACTCTGCTATCTGTGTTTTGACAGGTTGGGCACTGCATATGGTGAAATAAGATGCACTTCAACTCTAATAGTAGAGTAATATTCTAATTATGAAAAGTAAAAAAACCTCTTTAACAAGAGGTTTTTTTTACTTGGCTCATTTTCTATCAAATTTAGGTGGGTCTCTAAAGGCGACAGCAAAGAATAAGGTTACAACTGCGAGAGTTAGAATGAGAACGTAAGCGAAAGCTTCCATAAGATTAAATAATAAAGTTTAGTTTAAACCCTTCCTGGGATTCTTCTTGTGGTTTCGTCGCCAAGCTTCTTAAATAAACCAAATTCAACTTGGTCGCCAATCTCAGCATCAATACCAGCAAAGGAATTTCTGTAAAGAGTTCTTGAAGCGTGCCACCAGTGGCCAAACAAGAATAGCAATCCGAAACATAAATGTGCATATGTAAACCAGGCTCTTGGTGAGCTTCGGAATACACCGTCAGATTTATAAGTTTCTCTGTCAAACTTGAATGCTTCTCCAAGTTGAGCTTTTCTAGCTAATCTTTTAACTACTGCAGGATCTGTAAATGTTTGACCATTAAGATCTCCTCCATAGATAGTTGCAGTAATTCCAGTCTGTTCAAATGAATACTTTGCTTCAGCTCTTCTAAAGGGAATATCTGCTCTTACATTACCTTCTTTGTCTTCAAGTATGACAGGGAAGTTTTCAAAGAAATTAGGTATTCTTCTAACTTCTAACTCATTACCCTCTTTGTCTTGAAAAGCAATATGACCTTGCCAACCAGTTGGTAAACCATCACCATTAACGAGAGCTCCAACTCTGAAAAGTCCCCCCTTTGCAGGACTATTGCCGACATAATCGTAGAAGGCTAGTTTCTCTGGAATAGATGCATACGCCTCTTCTTTAGTCGCACCATCATCTATAGCAGCTTGAACTCTTCTATTAATTTCAGTCTTGAAATAGCCAGAATCCCATTGGTACCTGGTAGGGCCAAATAATTCGACTGGAGTAGTCGCTGAACCGTACCACATTGTTCCTGCAACAACGAAAGAAACAAATAAAACAGCAGCTAAAGCACTAGCTAGAACTCCTTCAAGACTTCCAAGTTTTAATGCTCTATAAAGACGTTCTCCAGGTCTATTGGTAATGTGAAAAATCCCCCCAATAATCCCCATAAGTCCAGCAGCAATATGATTAGCAACAATTCCTCCTGGATTAAAGGGATTAAATCCTTCTACTCCCCAGGAAGGTGCTACAGGTTCTACATGTCCAGTTAAACCATAAGGATCAGAGACCCAAATACCCACGTTTGCACAATGAAAAGCTCCAAAACCAAAGCATGTAAGTCCAGCTAGGAGAAGGTGAATTCCGAATATTCTTGGCAAATCAAGAGCAGGCTCACCAGTTCTTGAATCTTCCCATAGATCCAAATCCCAGTAAGTCCAGTGCCAAATGGAAGCCAACATTAGTAGTCCACTAAATACTATGTGGGCTGCTGCAACACCTTCAAAACTCCAGAATCCAGGATCAACTCCTGTAGCACCCGTAATATCCCATCCATTCCAACTACTTGTGATACCAAGTCTTGCCATGAAAGGCATAACGTACATCCCCTGTCTCCACATTGGATTGAGAACAGCATCAGAAGGATCAAATATGGCTAATTCATAAAGAGCCATAGAACCGGCCCAGCCGGCTAATAATGCAGTATGCATAAGATGCACAGCGAGTAGTCGACCTGGGTCATTAATAACTACCGTGTGAACTCGATACCAAGGCAATCCCATCGGTTAATTTCTAGTAACTATGCTGAATAAACAGCTAAACATCACGATAGTAAGGGTTTTTTAGTCTTTGAGTGATTTTTGTAAATAAATTTATTTTCTTGCAAAAATTGGGTAAATCAATTTGCACGACTAAGTTTACAAGGAATTTTTAGCAAAAAATTGTTAATATTTTGGTCACAATTCTCAAAGTAAAACGCCAAAATAAGAAAAATAACTAAAAAAAAATGGCAACTATCAGATTTATCCGTGAGGATTTAGAAGTCCAATGTAATCCTGGTGAGAATTTAAGGGAATTGGTAATG
Organism: Prochlorococcus sp. AG-459-O09; assembly: GCA_003211955.1. Classification (GTDB taxonomy): domain Bacteria; phylum Cyanobacteriota; class Cyanobacteriia; order PCC-6307; family Cyanobiaceae; genus Prochlorococcus_A. The sequence continues at coordinate 53,062 of QCRH01000005.1, forward strand.
AAAGAAAACTTACAACTTTATGGATTAAAAGGTATTTTAGGAAATTGCGGCGGGGCAGGACAATGTAGTACTTGTTTTATTTCAGTTGAAGGTGGGAACAAGAATTCTTTGAGCCCTCTTACATCTGTTGAAGAAGAAAAACTCAAAAATAGACCAGAAAATTGGCGACTTGCATGCCAAACATTAATAAAATCATCTTCAGTAATTTTAACAAAACCACAATCCCCCCCCCAAAATTTGGAAGAACTAAAAAAAATTAGTGAAAATAAAAAATTACCTCGCTAAATTGTTTAAGACTGTTAATCTGTTTATAAAATTTGTTTATTTTTCCACTTTATTCCAAGTTATATGTCTATAGTCTTATTACGTAATCATTGAACTACTGATTAAATGGAAACAACTAACTTTGGATTCGTAGCTAGTCTTTTATTTGTAGGGGTGCCAACAATATTCCTAATAGGTTTATTTATTTCTACTCAAGATGGTGAAAAATCAAGTTTCTACTCTGACTCTAGTAAAGGTAGGCTTGGGCCAAAACGCTAAAGCTTTAGTAAATGCTTAGCATTTCTTTAGAAGAATTTTTAATTTGGAAAAAAAAGCAACTTTCTAAAGGAGGCGATCAACAATCCTTTGCTCTTCTACTTGATTATATAGGCGGAATATCCGCTAGTGATCTAAATCTGATTAGTATAAATCTTGAAGGAAAATTACATTTAAAAAAAAAATTAGAGTTTTTGGAATCTCTTTGGGATGATCATTTGTTGAAATCTTGCCCAATGCAATACCTTTGTGGAATAACTTATTGGAGAGACTTAAAATTAAAAGTTACAAATAAAGTTCTTATTCCGAGACCAGAGACAGAGCTTATAGTAGATATAGTCTTCAAGAAATTTCCAAATAAGTCAGAGAAATTATTTTTTGCTGAATTAGGAACTGGTTCAGGCGCTATAAGTATTGCGTTGGCATTGGCTTATCCATTTAGCGATGGAGTAGCAACTGATATAGATCAAGACGTATTAGAAATAGCCACTAAAAATTTTATAAATTCTTCCAAACAATCGAATTTGAAATTTTATTGTGGAAATTGGTGGTCACCTCTTGAAAGCTTTAAAGGAAAATTAGATCTCGCTATTTCAAACCCGCCATATATTCCTAAAGATACCTATGAAAAATTACCCAAAGAAGTTAAAAATTTCGAACCTAAGGTTGCTTTATTAGGCGGCGAAGATGGTTTAAAACATATTAGGAAAATAATACAAAAAGCACCATTATTCTTAAAAGAGAAGGGGTGGCTAATTTTAGAGAATCATTTTGATCAAGGTGAAAAAGTGAAACATCTACTTCTTAAAAATCAATTTACATCAATAGAAATTGTGAAAGACCTCTCAGGTATTGGTAGGTTTACTATTGGTAGATATAAATAAACTATTACATGTTCATAATCTAAATGAATTTAGTAGACTGCAAATCCGCCTTGAAGACTCTTAATAGTGGTTTACCTATAATTTTCCCAACTGATACATTACCTGCAATTGGATGCTTGCCAAAATTTTCAAAAACTATTTATAAGTTTAAAAAAAGAGATAAAGACAAACCCTTAATTCTCATGGGATCAGAACATAAACAATTAATTGATTATGTTCACGAATCAGCTAAGGAAGATTACGAAAATATAGCTTCAAAATATTGGCCTGGAGCTCTGACAATGGTTATTCCTGCTTCAGAAAAGCAGACTACAATCCTCACAAGCAATGATCTTACTCTTGGGTTGAGGATTCCAAATTCATATATGGCTCAATCTCTCATTAGAGAAACAGGCCCATTGTTAACTTCAAGTGCAAATATTTCAGGTTTTATAGGATCAACTACAGTTGAAGGGATTGCTCAAGACTTCCCTTCTGTAAAAATTTTGGGCCCTATCCCCTGGGGAGAAAGAAGTGGAAAAGCAAGTACTATTATATTTTGGAAGAAAAGTGGAGATTGGAGACTGATTAGAGAAGGAGAAGTATCAGTTAGGGAATTGTATTAATGTTTTTATTGTTATTTTTTGTTTTATTAATTCAATTTTCTACTTATTGGATATTTGAACCCCTTGCATCTTTTTTAGAGTATGTTCTTGAAATAAGATTGTTTCCTATCATTGCTCTGATAGGTTTATTCTTTCTATTTTCAGCAAAGAATATTGATCAGAATTAAATAAATCAAAATGCCGGCTAACAGATTTGAACTGATGACCTTCGCTTTACAAAAGCGCTGCTCTACCGCTGAGCTAAGCCGGCAATCTATTCATCTTACAATTAGGGAGGGTTAATTATCAGTATTTTTTTAGCTTTTTTTAAATTTATTACTTTTTGATATCTTTGTTAGATTTATCAGCCTTATCAGTTTTATCAGTTTTTTTGAATTTTATTTCTCCTGAAATAGTTCTTTTGATTGGTAAATTGGCAACTAATGCAGTCATTCTATCCTCAGTCTCTAAACTGACTGCCACCTCTTCAAAATCAATTTCAACATATTTAGCAACAACATCAAGAATCTCTTTCCTCATTTTATCTAAAAGATCAGTTGTTAAGGAACTCATATCAACTCTGTCATGAGCAAGTACAAGTTGTAATCTTTCTCTAGCTGTATTTGCACTAGACGTTTCTCTGCCTAGTAATTTATTTATAAGATCTCTGAGAGTCATCATTTTAAAATACCTTTGTTTGCATTAATCTCATGAATTTGTCCTTAAGACTTTTGCCTTCTTTTTTTGGATCGATAATTGGTACATCTTTATTTGTAAGTCTTTGAGAAACATTCAAATAACATTTTTTTGCAGGAGATCTACCATCTGAAAGTGTTAGTGGCTCTCCTCTATTTGTGCTTATTATTACCTGCTCATCTTCTAAAACAATACCTAATAAAGGCAACGAAAGGATCCCTTGAACATCTTCGATGGATAACATTTCTTGACTAGCCATCATGTTAGGGCGAACTCTATTAATTACAAGTTGGATAGGCTCAATATCTGAAGTATTAAGAATTCCTATTACTCTATCCGCATCCCGCACTGCGGATAATTCTGGATTAGTAACCACAATAGCTTCTTTACAGGCTGCTAGAGCATTTTTAAAGCCATCTTCTACACCAGCAGGGCAATCTACTAAGACAAAATCAAAGTTCTCACTAAGTAGCTCACTAATTTTTTTCATATCTTCGGGCTTCATCCAATCCAACATCCTTGGATCTCCAGCAGGTAAAAGAGCAAGATTAGGTTCCTTTTTATGTCTAACCAATGCTTGGTCAAGGCGACAATTCTTGTCTAGAACATCTTGAGCCGTATAAATGATGCGATTTTCTAATCCTAGAAGAAGATCTAAATTTCTTAAGCCAAAATCAGCATCTAATACAGCAGTTGTTGCTCCGCTATTAGCAAGTGCTATGCCTAGGTTTGCAGTTAAAGTTGTTTTGCCAACCCCTCCTTTGCCTGAGCAAATTAATATTGTGCGAGTATTCTTGCCCACGATTTTTGAGATTTTACAAATAATAAAGCCACTTGCAGAAAGTTAAATATTTTAAAGATTAAGTAATTCTTAAATTTATCTAGTTTGAATTAATTTATTTCAAATTATTGATTAATTTTTATTTTCAATTAAGTGTGGTTTGATAATTATCGTTTGTTTATCAATTACCGCAACTTCTGGATAACAATTTCTGGGCTTATCCTTTGGTCCAATAGCTATCACATCTGCAATTCTTAACTGTAAAGGGTTTAGATAAAGTGATGCAATAGAGGCATTTTTATTTCCACTTTTCCCTGCGAATGCGATTCCTAGTAATTTGCCCCAAACGTAAATATTTTTCTTAGCGGAAACTATTGCTCCTGGGTTAACGTCTCCAATAATGCATAGGTTTCCATTTGAAGATATTCTTTCACCCGATCGTACTGTTCCTTCGTGAAGAATATCGTCTTTCTTTCTTGAATTAAATAATAGTAACTTGTTTTTAAGCTTTTGCTCTTCTATAAAAGCTGAATCTATTTTTAAAGATTTTCCACTTAGTACTGTATCTCTATTATTTGAGTAAATGCATAATAAACAAATATTAATTTTGTCAAAATGATTTTTTAATTTTGATAATTGATGAGAACTTATTGACTCATTGACTGCGAAAATTTTTGCTTCTAAAGGTTCCTTGATGGAAGAAAATCTTTTAAAAGTTTCATGGATATTATCTAAATCTAAAAAAGAAAAAATTTCTAAATATTTACTTTTAGTGTTTTTTAAAACGATTTCCATTGAATTAAATCTTGGAATTGTTTTTTATTAAGTTAATTTCATTTTTGATTTCATTTTTGATTATATCTGGATAAATAATAAAAGAGATTTCCTCGGATCTCATTAAAGTTTTTATTAATGCAGAACTATTTTCTAATGCGCTTTGATAAGTGCCGTCCCATATTTTTAGGGCATTGTTAGATTCAAAACCTTTAAAAGACCTTTCCTTAATCCCGCAAAATATTTCTGGATCATAACCATTTTTTTCACATAATTTTGAGGCAAATGCAAGGATTTTTAATCTATTCATCTTACTTAAAAAACTTATGTCTGATG
>QCRH01000006.1 GCA_003211955.1 Prochlorococcus sp. AG-459-O09
CTTGGAAAGTCACTTTAGGATTATTTCTAATGTGCACTCAATGTAATCCTTAATACTTAAGGAGGCTGAAACTAAATACATAAACTGAAGTTTTTATTTGGATAAAGCAATTCAATTTGAGTAGATTTATCTACAAAAGGATTTGAACACAACGGAGAGTTTGATCCTGGCTCAGGATGAACGCTGGCGGCGTGCTTAACACATGCAAGTCGAACGAACCTTCGGGTTAGTGGCGGACGGGTGAGTAACGCGTGAGAATCTGCCCTCAGGAGGGGGATAACGGTTGGAAACGACCGCTAATACCCCATATGCCTACTGGTGAAATGAATTTCGCCTGAGGATGAGCTCGCGTCTGATTAGCTTGTTGGTGAGGTAATGGCTCACCAAGGCTTCGATCAGTAGCTGGTCTGAGAGGATGATCAGCCACACTGGGACTGAGACACGGCCCAGACTCCTACGGGAGGCAGCAGTGGGGAATTTTCCGCAATGGGCGAAAGCCTGACGGAGCAACGCCGCGTGAGGGACGAAGGCCTCTGGGCTGTAAACCTCTTTTCTCAAGGAAGAAGATATGACGGTACTTGAGGAATAAGCCACGGCTAATTCCGTGCCAGCAGCCGCGGTAATACGGGAGTGGCAAGCGTTATCCGGAATTATTGGGCGTAAAGCGTCCGCAGGCGGCTTTTCAAGTCTGCTGTTAAAGCGTGGAGCTTAACTCCATCATGGCAGTGGAAACTGAAAGGCTTGAGTATGGTAGGGGCAGAGGGAATTCCCGGTGTAGCGGTGAAATGCGTAGATATCGGGAAGAACACCAGTGGCGAAGGCGCTCTGCTGGGCCATTACTGACGCTCATGGACGAAAGCCAGGGGAGCGAAAGGGATTAGATACCCCTGTAGTCCTGGCCGTAAACGATGAACACTAGGTGTCGGGGGAATCGACCCCTTCGGTGTCGTAGCTAACGCGTTAAGTGTTCCGCCTGGGGAGTACGCACGCAAGTGTGAAACTCAAAGGAATTGACGGGGGCCCGCACAAGCGGTGGAGTATGTGGTTTAATTCGATGCAACGCGAAGAACCTTACCAGGGTTTGACATCCTGCGAACCTCTTAGAAATTTGAGGGTGCCTTCGGGAATGCAGTGACAGGTGGTGCATGGCTGTCGTCAGCTCGTGTCGTGAGATGTTGGGTTAAGTCCCGCAACGAGCGCAACCCACGTTTTTAGTTGCCAGCATTTAGTTGGGCACTCTAGAAAGACCGCCGGTGATAAACCGGAGGAAGGTGTGGATGACGTCAAGTCATCATGCCCCTTACACCCTGGGCTACACACGTACTACAATGCTACGGACAAAGGGCAGCAAACTCGCGAGAGCTAGCAAATCCCATAAACCGTGGCTCAGTTCAGATCGTAGGCTGCAACTCGCCTACGTGAAGTAGGAATCGCTAGTAATCGCAGGTCAGCATACTGCGGTGAATACGTTCCCGGGCCTTGTACACACCGCCCGTCACACCATGGAAGTTGGCCATGCCCGAAGTCGTTACTCCAACCCTTGTGGAGGAGGACGCCGAAGGTGGGGCTAATGACTGGGGTGAAGTCGTAACAAGGTAGCCGTACCGGAAGGTGCGGCTGGATCACCTCCTAACAGGGAGACAACAAAATGTTTAATATTATTATTTTGTCACCTTAGGTCGATCGGTATCTCACGTTCTTAATTTAATTAAGGATTTCATTTCCTAAGTTTTTCTAGGTCACACCCATTATTTTTCCTGGGCCATTAGCTCAGGTGGTTAGAGCGCACCCCTGATAAGGGTGAGGTCCCTGGTTCAAGTCCAGGATGGCCCATATCTCTATGTTGGGGGTATAGCTCAGTTGGTAGAGCGCCTGCTTTGCAAGCAGGATGTCAGCGGTTCGAGTCCGCTTACCTCCACTGATTACCACCTCTTCCATAATCTGTAGAAGGGAAATGTTTTGAGGTGTGATCAAATTCTGAACGAATCTAGCTTCCTAATGACAGCATTAAGATGCTGGACTCATTGAATTAATTTCATTGTTTTCAGAGAACCTTGACAACTGCATAGATTATTTTTTAAAGACAATAAGCATTTTAAATGATGCAGATTTATTATTTATGCGTATGCATTAATAACAATTCTATTAAGCTGATGCTTCAATTTTGAAGTTATTGGTCAAGCTACAAAGGGCTCACGGAGGATACCTAGGCACACAGAGGCGATGAAGGACGTGGTTACCTGCGATAAGTCTCGGGGAGTTGGAAGCACACTTTGATCCGGGAATTTCCGAATGGGGCAACCCCATGTACGGCCAACTGAATATATAGGTTGGTGCGAGCTAACCCAGCGAACTGAAACATCTTAGTAGCTGGAGGAAGAGAAAGTAAATAACGACTCCCTCAGTAGCGGCGAGCGAACGGGGAACAGCCCAAACCGATAGTCTTGACTATCGGGGTTGTGGGACAGCAATATGGATCAACAAGTCTAGAAGAAACGTTTGAATGGCGTGCCACAGAGGGTGAAAGCCCCGTAATCGAAAGATAAGTTGACCTAGCTGTATCCCGAGTAGCACGGAGCACGTGGAATTCCGTGTGAATCTGCGAGGACCACCTCGTAAGGCTAAGTACTACTGTGTGACCGATAGTGAAACAGTACCGCGAGGGAAAGGTGAAAAGAACCCCGGGAGGGGAGTGAAATAGAACATGAAACCGTGAGCTTACAAGCAATGGGAGCCCGACTAATCGGGTGACCGTGTGCCTGTTGAAGAATGAGCCGGCGACTTATAGGCACTGGCGGGTTAAACCGGAAATGGTGGAGCCACAGCGAAAGCGAGTCTTAATAGGGCGTTTGTCAGTGTTTATAGACCCGAACCCTGGTGATCTAACCATGGCCAGGATGAAGCTTGGGTGATACCAAGTGGAGGTCCGAACCGACTGAAGTTGAAAATTCAGCGGATGAGCTGTGGTTAGGGGTGAAATGCCAATCGAACCAGGAGCTAGCTGGTTCTCCCCGAAATACGTTGAGGCGTAGCGTCTAGTGCTCCAGCAGGGGGGTAAAGCAACCATTTCGGTGCGGGCTGCGAAAGCGGTACCAAATCGATATGAACTCTGAATACCCTGTGTGTAACTAGGCAGTCAGACTGTGGGGGATAAGCTCCATAGTCAAGAGGGAAACAGCCCAGACCGCCAGCTAAGGTCCCAAAATTAACGCTAAGTGATAAAGGAGGTGGGATTGCCCAGACAACCAGGAGGTTTGCCTAGAAGCAGCCATCCTCAAAGGAGTGCGTAATAGCTCACTGGTCGAGCGATCCTGCGCCGAAAATGAACGGGGCTAAGCGTTATACCGAAGCTGCGGATAAATTTATTTATGGTAGGGGAGCGTTCTATGTAGGGTGAAGCGTTAGCGTAAGCGGACGTGGACGGCATAGAAGTGAGAATGTCGGCTTGAGTAGCGAAAACATGGGTGAGAATCCCATGCCCCGAAACCCTAAGGGTTCCTCCGGCAGGCTCGTCCGCGGAGGGTTAGTCTGGACCTAAGGCGAGGCCGAAAGGCGTAGTCGATGGATAACAGGTCAATATTCCTGTACCAGTTGTGTTTTGAGAAGGGGGACGGAGAAGGCTAACCAGGCCAGATGTTGGTTACTGGTTCAAGCGTTCGAGGCTTTGAGAGATGGAGAAAACATCTTGAGCTAAGGCGTGAGTACGAGCTGCTACGGCAGCGAAGTTGGTGATGTCATGCTTCCAAGAAAAGCCCTATACTCGTTAAGACACAAATGCCAGTACCCTAAACCGACACAGGTGGGGTGGTAGAGAATACCGAGGGGCGCGAGATAACTCTCTCTAAGGAACTCGGCAAAATGGCCCCGTAACTTCGGGAGAAGGGGTGCCAGCGAGAGCTGGTCGCAGTGAAGAGGCGCAAGCGACTGTTTACCAAAAACACAGGTCTCCGCTAAGTCGCAAGACGATGTATGGGGGCTGACACCTGCCCAGTGCCGGAAGGTTAAGGAAGCTGGTTAGCTTTTAGTGAAGCTGGCGACTGAAGCCCCGGTGAACGGCGGCCGTAACTATAACGGTCCTAAGGTAGCGAAATTCCTTGTCGGGTAAGTTCCGACCCGCACGAAAGGTGTAACGATTTGCGCGCTGTCTCGGAGAGAGGCTCGGCGAAATAGAATTGTCTGTGAAGATGCGGACTACATACACCCGGACAGAAAGACCCTATGAAGCTTTACTGTAGTTTGATATTGTGCTCGGGCTCTGAATGCGCAGAATAGGTGGGAGACGTTGAAATAGTGCTTGTGGGTACTATTGAGTCATCGGTGAGATACCACTCTTTTAGAGCTAGGGTTCTAACGCTTACCCGTTATCCGGGAAGCGGACAGTATCTGATGGGCAGTTTGACTGGGGCGGTCGCCTCCTAAAAGGTAACGGAGGCGCACAAAGGTTCCCTCAGGCTGGTTGGAAATCAGTCGTTGAGTGCAAAAGCAGAAGGGAGCTTGACTGTGAGACTTACAAGTCGAACAGGGACGAAAGTCGGTTTTAGTGATCCGACGGTTCTGCGTGGAAGGGCCGTCGCTCAACGGATAAAAGTTACTCTAGGGATAACAGGCTGATCTCCCCCAAGAGTTCACATCGACGGGGAGGTTTGGCACCTCGATGTCGGCTCATCGCAACCTGGGGCTGAAGTCGGTCCCAAGGGTTGGGCTGTTCGCCCATTAAAGCGGTACGCGAGCTGGGTTCAGAACGTCGTGAGACAGTTCGGTCCATATCCGGTGTATGCGCAGGAATATTGAGAGGATTTCTCCCTAGTACGAGAGGACCGGGAGGAACGCACCTCTGGTGTGCCAGTTATCGTGCCAACGGTAAACGCTGGGTAGCCATGTGCGGAGTGGATAACCGCTGAAAGCATCTAAGTGGGAAGCCCACCTCAAGATGAGTATTGCCATGGCTTAAGCCAGTAAGGTCACGGGAAGAACACCCGTTGATAGGCTCTACGTGGAAGCTTGGTAACAAGTGCAGCGGAGGAGTACTAATAGACCGAGGGCTTGACCAAATAAACTTAATTTATTGTTTTTAATTAATATAATTTTCTATGCAGTTCTCAAGGTTCATACTATCCTGGTGTTCATGGCGATGTGGACCCACTCCGATCCATCTCGAACTCGGTTGTGAAACGCATCAGCGGCGAAAATATTTAGGGGGTAGCCCCTTGAGAAAATAGCTCAATGCCAGGTAAAAATATTTAAAAGGGTTTATTCTGCTTGAGTAAACCCTTTTTTATTTTTGGCATCTAGAACACCAATGGGTACTTCTTCCAGTAATTTTTTGTCTTTCAATTAAATTTCCACATTTACGACATTCTTTTCCAGTTCTCCTATAGACATTTGTCTCTAAACCAAAATTCCCATTCTCTCCTTCCAAGTCTCTAAAATCGCTAAATGTAGTACCCCCAGAACCTATACTTTTTTTTAATACAGTTACAATTGATTCTTTTAACTTGATTAACTCATTCTTTTTTATTGTTCGAGCTTCCCTAAAAGGTGAGATGCCAGCAGAGTATAAACTTTCATCAGCATAAATATTACCTATACCTGCCACTATTGTTTGATCTAATAAAATAGCTTTTATAGATTTTGTTCTTTTTGAAATAACTCTCTTAAGGTAATTTGCATCAAATTCTTTAGAAAATGGCTCTGGTCCTAATGAACCTAATCCTTTAATTATTTTGTTAAGCGATAGGTCTTTATTAATCCACCACATTTGACCAAAACTTCTTACATCAATGTACCTAAGCTCATTATTATTTTTATCGAAAAATCTTATTCTTGTATGTTTACAAGGATGAGTTGATTTTTCAATGAATTTAAAATATCCAGTCATTCTTAGATGAATTACAAGAAATCCGTTATTTTGTGAATTTTCTAGAGGAAATTGAGTTTTCTCATTCTCAACCTCTTTTAATTGAGCTATTAAATATTTTCCTCTTCTATCCCATTTATAAATAAGTGAGTTCCGAAGTCCTTTAATGAATTCATCTTTGTTTGATGGGAATGCAACAGTTGAATCCCTACAGACTTCTACTTTTTTAATAATAAAGTTATTAAGTTTTTGCTCTAAACCTCTGCGAACAGTTTCTACTTCAGGTAATTCAGGCAATTATTTAAGCTTTCTCTAATTCACTTTCTGCGAAATTATTTGTATTTGCTCCACCCTCAGTTCCGCTTATCCCAGCGTAATTTACTTTATCGAATCTGACTACACAGTTATATTTAATACCTGAGGTATCTATTGAAGCAACTTTACCTATTTCATTGTACCAATATGATTCTGGTCTTTTTACTCTTACGAGATCTCCTCTTGAAATTGCCATTACTATTAATTTAACTTTTTTTAGAATAACTCATCATTAATATTCTTAGACAAATTATTCACAGATATTAATTAAAAGTTTTAACAAAAATCATTTATTAAATTATTTTCGAATTCTTCTTTAGCAGGCTTACTTCCCATCCATTTCCTACCAGGTATTCTTACATCTAATTCATTTGTATCACAATTGATTGAAAGAATAAGTTTTTTATTTTCTTGATTAAGTACGTTTAAAACTTTTCTACCTTCAATATCATTATTTGATTTACTTTGGATAATTATAGGACCATAAATTTTTCTATCTAACTCAAGTAAGTCATTATTTTTTTTATTTTCAGTTGTTTCATGATTTTCTGAATTAATTGTGTTCTTTTTTCTTATTACGAGCTTTTGACCAACTTTTATTGAATCAGGATTATTGAGATTATTAATCTCTATCAGATCGATTACTTTTAAATCATATTTGTTTGATATCTCAGTAAGATTTTCACCAGTTTGTACAATATGATAATTATTTATTAAATCAGATTGTTTTATAAGATTTTCATTAGGTTCAGAAATAATAAGATTTTGGCCAACAAAGATATAATTTTCATCTTTTAAGTTATTCAATTTAATAATTAAATCTTCATTTATCGAATAGAATTTTGAAATACTTAATATTGTATCTCCACTTTTTACAACATGAATTTTTCTTATTTCAGTTTTTTCTTCAGTAATTGATTCTTTTTTAGCAATATTCTCAATTTTATTTTTTGCTGAAAATATTTTTTCTTCTGATTTTATCAATGATTGATTAAAAAAATTAATAAATATGGCAATTAATAAAAATGCAAATTTCATAAAACTCACTATTTATTTAAAGATAATCTTTAAATTTTAAATCGCTAGGTTTTTGAAAACAATTTAAGCAATTTAAACCTGAAAAATAAACTTTAAAAATTCCTTTACTCTTTTATAGGGAGGATACCGCAGATTTAAATCAAATAAAAAACTTTTAAAAGTAATAGATTTTTGATTTGAAAAATTGCGAAACCCCTCTTCGCCATGAAATTTACCAATACCACTTTGCCCAACACCTCCAAACGGTAAATTTGGAATAAGGACTGGTAACATCACATCATTTATACAAATTGTTCCTGAGCTGGTTACTTTTGAAATATGATTATGGATTTTTTTATTTCCTCCAAATAAGTAGATTGCTAAGGGTTTTGATGTTTGACTAATCTGTTTTAAAGCTGATTCCTTATCATTAATCCCAATTACTGGAAGCAGTGAACTGAATAGTTCTTTCTGCAAAATATCTGTTTCATTTAATTTAGTTCTCAAGATTGTAGGAGATATTTTCAACTTTTTTTTACTAAAACCCCCTCCAAATAAAATTCTTTCTTCTTTTTTATATCGTTTGAGAATTTCTACAGTTGATTTAAATTGCTTTTTCTCTAATTTTGATAAGTTTTCGGAAATAATTGGATTATCTCCGTAAAAACTTACTATGTATTTCTTTAATTTTTCTATAAAAATATTTTCAATTTCTTTATCTACAAAGACATGATTCGGAGCCATGCAGGATTGACCAGAATTAAAAAATTTGCCCCAAACAATTCTTTTAGCAGCCACTTCTAAATTTGCATTCTTGAAAACAATAACAGGATTTGTTCCGCTTAACTCAAGAGTTAATGGAGTTAAGTTTTTTGAAGCTAATTTCATTATAGATTTTCCAGTTTCAGTACTTCCTGTAAAAAAAATGTGGTCAAAATTTTGTTCAATTAATTTTATGGATTGTTTATTATCACCCTCTATTGTCATTAAGACATCTTTATGGAAATATTTGGAAGTAAGCTTTTTAATAAGTTTTGAGGTCGCAGGACATTTCTCTGATGGTTTTATAACTGCAGTATTTCCTGCTGAGAAAATATTTACCAATGGCTTTAAAACATAAAGTAATGGATAATTATAAGGACCAAGAATTAAGACACACCCAAGAGGTTCATAAATAACTTGGGAGGATGATGGAAATAGATAAAAAGGTGTATCAATCTTTTTTGGTCGCATCCATGAATTGAGTTTCTTTTTTATGAGTGAAATTTCTTCGTTCACTAAAAGGATTTCTGAAAGCCCTTCAATTTCAGATTTACCGAGATCAACAAAAAGTGATTTAATTATCTCTTTTTTATTTTCATCCAAAAGTTTAGAAACTATATTGAGATGATAGATTCGCCATTTTATATCTTCAGTTTTACCAGTGAGAACTGTATTTTTTAATTTATTTATGTCTTCTAAATGAAATTTATCAGAAATTTTCATTATATTCCTATGAATAGTATTAAATATATCAGAGGATAAATTGTAAATTACTAAGGTTTTGGTCACTTAAATCAAAGCTAATGATTTATAAGAAAGAATCAAATTTATTAATATTGTCCTTCAAAATTCAAATTTTTCTTGGTTAGTATATTTTTATGGGGGAAATTTTTTCAATTAGATTGATATCTATAAATGAAATACCAGAAGTCACAAACTGGGCAAGGTTAGAAGGTTTTTCTCCTGGATTGGATGACTTATCAATTTATAGAAATACAGATAAACAAGGGGTATGGGTAGCTTGTCTGGACAATAATCCTATAGGTTCTATTGCGTGTATAAAATATAATTCCTCGTATGGTTTTATAGGTTTATTTATAGTTAAAAAAGAATTCCGAAATAATGGATATGGAGTGAGATTATGGAAACATGCGCTCGAATATTTAAAAAATGTTGATTGTATCGGTCTTGAGGCTGCCCCAGATAGATTGAATGATTACGCAAATTGGGGGTTTAGAAAATCTTCCATTACAAATAGATGGAAATTAAATGGATCTCAAGATTTGCCATTGATAAATTTCTATAAAGATCAATTTCATTCTTTTAAAGTTGTCCCTGGTAATAAAATTTCCTCTCAAGCAGTCTTAATTTATGATGATCAAAGAGAACCTAGTCCAAGACCACATTTTCTAAATGACTGGTTGAAAAATTCTCATGGTAATGTCAGTGCAATTGTCGATAATAATGGGATGTGCCATGGATTTGGCAGGATAAGACCTTGTGTGTTGGAGGATAATGAGCAAGGCTGGAGAATCGGACCGCTTTTAGCGGATACTCCACCACTTGCTGAATTATTAATAAGGGAGTTAGTTGGTGATTTAGATGCCCAAATCTTGTTGGATTGCTCTAATCTGAATCCTTATGCAAATTATCTTTTATTAAGTTTGGGATTTGAGGAAATATCAAAGACTTACAGAATGTATAAAGGTATTCAACCCCCCTGCCCAATGAATCAAGTATACGGACTTGCGTGCTTGGAACTGGGGTGATTCCCTTTAAAGCGTGTATTTTCCTTTTGTTTTTGTAATGCTGAAGGAAGTTTGTTTGATTATCCATAAACTTAACTTTCAGAAGTTTTCAAAATCTTTTCTACAATATCGGCGTTGATTATAGTGATCTCTCCATTATCAATATTAGCTACTTGAAACAAAGTCCATGAATTTGGATTTCTAGCTCCTCCAATACAGTCAATAACTTTACCGATCCAATAATTTTTATTCTTTTCTTTAGTATCTTCGCAATTTTCTTCATTTTTAATTGCGACATAATCACCAGGCTTAACGAAAAGAAACTCAGGAGTTACCGAGCTCAAAATAAATATTTAATAGTATATATGTACTATAGTAAATTATCGGCTTTGTTGCCGAAGTTTGAATTAATTTGCAAACTAGAAATAATTCAAAAATAAAATGGAATTAGTTGAAATTGTTATATTTTCGACATTATTGGGCTTAATTTTAGCTGTAACTGACGCTTACATAGAAAGAAATATTCCTGGATAATATCTCCAATTCATTTTTTAAATTAAATAAGATTTAAGCTGATCTAATATGTCGGCGCGGTTAGAAACTAGTTTTGTAAAAACTAAATACATAAGTCCACCCATTGCAAGTCTTCCGTTTATTTTCTCTAACTGCTTTAGTTTTTTAAACAATTTTCTTTTGCGGTTAAACAAAATTTAAAGATTTTAGAAAATAAAAAAGTATTGATTACTTCAAAATTAAAAAAAAATTAAAAATTTATGAAAATATTATTTCAAACACAAGTTAAATTTAAAGCCAAGCCTCTTTCATTTCAAGATAAAGCCTCTCGCTCTCAGCAGAATTAATTTTGCTGTCTGAATAGGATTGTTGCTGTTGCTGTTGTTGCTGCTGTGTTGAATTAGTATTGGGATTTTGGACTTCGCTCATTAGAGGATTTGGAATTTGTGTTTATTCTCTCATATTTAGAGCTTTTTTTGTCACCTTAAATTCTTAAATTTTATTTAAATTTTCTACGTTTTAAATTTTCCTGTTTTGAGTGAATGTTACTTTGCTATTGTAGTTTTGGCGTATAGGAACTTAACTTCCCAATATACAATTACGAGAAAGATAGCACTTGCAATAATAATTCCAGAAATGGCTAACATTTTATTAATCAATACTAATTTAATTTTGGTATCAATTTACACAGAATGCAATAGGTACTAATTACATTTAAGATTTTAAAAATCTTACTTAATGAAATAACGCGTCAAAATAATATAAAATCTTAAGTTAGATACGTATTACTTTCGTGGGGAATTTCATAAATACAACAATTCTCATACCTTTAATACCTCTTCTTACGGCTTTATTTATTTTTATCTTATTAGCAAGTTTTAATAGAACACTTAACAGGTTAACAAAACCAGTTACTGCACTTGTTGCATTATCTTTATTAAGTTCTGCTTTTATAAGCTTGTTTGACTATTTTAAAAAAATAGAGGAAGAATTAGTCTTATCTAAATTCCTTAAATTTTTTGAACAAACAAATTTAGTTATTCATCTCAATTTAGTAAATGAAAAAATTATAATTTTTTTCTCATTAATAATGTTATTAATAATTGGATTATCTTTTTATAAATTACCAAGAAAAAAAGGTTATGTCTCATTCATGATTAGCCTAGGATTAATGACTTCTACGGTGATGATCTCAATATTGCTAATAGATTTTTCATCACTAATCTAAACTTTAAGCATTAACAAGGCATCGTTAAGTTCTTGGACATGATTTAATTCATCTTGAGCAATTTCTTTTATTTTTTGATCATTTGGATTATCTTTTAAATATTTGGAATAAGTTTTAAATGCATGTTCTTCAATTTTTATGTTTACATCATAAGCATTAGCTGGAGAGAAGAAATAATAAAAAACCATGATCCAGTAATAAACGAGCACAAGGTGTCTCGCAAAAAATCTATCAATCCAGAACTTATCTCCTCCTCTTTTTTCCATTTCTTTTAGATGCTCAGTTTCGTTAATAGCTTGATAAAAATGTTCTTTCATTAAAATCATTGTTTTTTCATTTTTAATTCCTAGGGATTCTTTAAAATGAAGAACTGAAAGAAATGCAAAATAAGGCGATCTAGCTATGACTTCTAAAACCCAAAATCTTTGTAAATTTCTACCAGAGTATATTAAGTCTAAGAAGTTGACAGTATTATTCAAAATAAAAGAATTTAATTTCTTCATAAATTTTTGTTTTTCTTTAAGTATAATTACTTATTCACTTGAGGTCCATAATTTATAAAACTATTAACCAAAATTTAATATTCATAGTCTATAAATTGCGGTTTCCATTGAAATATTTTTTTTTCATGCATTAATTGGATAGTTAAAAATTTTATATGACAACTACTGAAAAAATTGCAAATGCCCAAAAGAGGATTAATGAATTAGAAAGACTTATAAAATATTGGAATAATTCAGAACACGATGAGGCAAAAAAAGTAAATTTTTCAATGAAAATTGAAAATAAAGTTGCTTAGATTTTTATGATTAAGGCTGATTAACTTTTTATCAAATTAAAGTGATTTAATGTCTTTGAAGTTTCAAATTTTTTTTAATCTCTAAATAGAGCAATTAAACCTATTCTCAAAAACGGTAAGGAAGAAATAATCTAAAAGAAAAATATATATGAAAACCTTTTCAAAAAAATATTTAGTTCCTATAAAAATTATACCTTGGTTTTTTTGGGTATCCATATCTTGTGTGAGTATATATTTGTGGAAGACAGCCTGGGTAAGTTGAATAATTAATGAAACTAGCTTCTCCTTAACCAACCAGGGGCACCTCCAAACCAATCCGATATATCATCTTCATTTGGGTTGAAATGATTTTCTTTATCTAGTCCATCTATCCCAAATGATTGTAAGAGGTTATCAATTCCACCATCATTTTTTGTACCATTTCTTCTAAAGCTGTTAGCTTTTTTCAGCCAAAGAGAAATTGTCGAATTATGGTGTGCAAATTTCTCAACATATATCCTTTCTTCTAGTGTAATTGATTCATCTTGAGCAATTCTATTAATTATTCCTTGGATCTTTAGTCTCTTTTGATTACTAAGAAGCATTTTTGATTAATTGATTAATCTTTTTATAGGAAGGATTATTAAAAATATCTTGTCAATGTTAATTTCAACAAATTAACTGTTTTAAAAGGTTTTTAGTCAGAAAAGTTTTAAGACACTTAAAAAAGGGATTAATAAGTTATTTATGATACATTGATTCATTTGTGAAACTTATAAATAATTCATATAAGATAAAAAAATTTAATCCACTTTCACAGGCATTTAGAAATTAAGATCAGTGGACGGAATTCTTGCGTTATAGTAAATATGTACTAGTATTAGTACAGATTTACTATTAAGATATGAAAGTGATTTCATCTTCTCCTTATGCTCCTTTTAATTCAAAAGAGTGGAATTCTCTAGTAAGCATAAATGCAAAGTATGAAAATACCCCAATAAAGATTCAAAAAAAATTTTATAGAACTTTTAATCAAAAAAAGATTGAAAAAGATAAACTTTTGCAAGAGAAGAATGAATTTCATCAACAAATGCAACTTGTATTCGCTTAGAAAAATTTCAACTAACAATCTTTTTATTGAATATTATTTTACGAGATCGAATTTTTTGTTAGATTAGTAAAAAGATTAGTAGGATTTAGTTTGGCTGTAGATCGAGAACTTTTAAAAGAAGTTACCCAAGAACTTTGGAATACCGTAAAAAAACTAAGACCTGAAATAGATCGGCAAACTCGACTTCAATTAGTTTTAAAGGCCTTATTAACTATTGGAGATTTGCCAGATCAAATGCAGGCTGCCATGGTTGTAGGTGTTTGCGCAGAAATGGATAAGAGTGATGTTGATAATATTGAAACTAATTCACAAACTAAGGATTCAAGCGGAGTTGATACTTCTACAGGGAGAAAAGTAGTTAGAAGAAGTTCAGCTAAGTAAACCTTAAATGATCATCCTTTAATTTTCTTTGATTCGTTTTTATTAAGTCTATTGAATAGGTAATATGAAATTACAAGTAAAAGAGGAACAAATATTGAATGTAAAGTCATCATTAATTCTGTTTGGCCCATTCCTATAAGATTTGACTCGCTTGGAAGTTGTTCTGACCAAGTGCCAACTAAATGCCAAGCTTGAGGAATTGATAAGAAAAACATATAAGAGTTATAAGTTAAGTTTATGTTCAGATAAAGATTATCATTATTGAACGTTTTTGCTTTCTTTATTCTTATTTCTTAACTAAGTATTTGTTGAGGTATAAAAAAACTTGATTTATAAATTTATTTTCTTAAGAAGAGTTTTAAATTCTTTTTTACCAATAATTTTTTCAGCTGCGTAAGCACCACTTGCTGAAACAGCAGGTATGCCAATACCTGGAAATGTACTTGCACCGCAATTAAATAAATTTTTCACTGGAGTTTTACATCCTGGGAAAAGACCTTTTGCTGCAGATAATGCAGGGCCGTAACTACCGCAATGAGTATTGGTGAATTTTTTATGAGTGATTGGGGTTCCTAGCATCTTTAAATCAATCCTTTCATCTATGTCAGGGATGAATTTTCGCACTGCATTAAGGAATATTGAACATCTTTCTTCTTTCAAATTTCTATATTCTAATTCCTTTGGATTTAGGTTTTCCCAAATTTCCCAAGGTTCATTTGCGGGAGTATATCCATGAAGAACATGTTTCCCTTTAGGGGCCATATTTTTATCTAAAACAGATGGGATTGAAAATACAGCTATATTTCTTTCTGCGGTTATACCTTTCTCCCACTCATCTACATGTATCGCATGTATTGGTAAATCTTCAAGACCATCAGCATCAAAACCTAGATGTATATGAAGGAAAGAATGACATTTATTAGGGTTCAAAACTTTTGTATTCCATTTTTTTGAAATTTCATTTGGAATTAACTTTTTTAAATTCCAAACATCAGTATTCGTGACAACGGATTCACAACTATAACTAGAACCATTACTAAGAGTTATACCTGTCGCTAAATTTTTATTGAAGTTAATTTTCTTTACTCTCGAAGAGAGAATTAATTCTCCTCCATTTTTTTTAAATCCGTTAATTAAGGCTTTAACGATAGATTCACTACCTCCTTTAGGGTATTCAAGGTATGAATTTGGTTCAAACCATTCGTTAAATAAAGTAGCCATCGCAGCTGTATTTGTATCATGCATTGACATACCACTAATCAAAAAGCTCAATAAATCAACCCAATTTCTGAGAAAAGGGTCCTCTAGATGATTATTTACTAAATTCCCAAAGCCCTTATTAATTTTTGGTATTTGATTGATATTAGGTAAAAATTTTGAGGTTAAATTTATTAGATCTAAGAAATTTATTGATTCGGGAGAAAATGAGAGCAAAGGTATTTCATTTATTATTTGGCTAAGAGGTTTTATTCCGGAAATAAATGATTCCCATTCTTTAACAGATTTCTCACCTCTTAAAGTTTTAATTGTTTGTTTAAAAGGTTCTTCCCCAACATCAAGATTAAAATTGCCTTCTGGGACAATTACTTGCCATCCTTTGTATTGAAATAGTTCAACTTCTTCATCAAGTAATTTAAGAATTTGCCCTAAGGGATTAGTTGTCGGCCATTTACCTATTCCACTCCACAATGAAGGGCCTGATTCGAAAGTGTAACCTTTTCTTTTGAAACTGTGAGCAACACCTCCAGGCTGGTTATGTGCTTCACATATAAGAACATTTTTGCCTGATAAAGCAAGAATCGAACCACAACATAATCCACCAATTCCACTACCTACGATTACAACATCGAATTTTTTCATTAAATATTAACTTTTCTTTTCTCAAAAAACTAATTACCTTTAAACAAATGTATTAGTTGAAGTTGTAATACTTAGTACAACAGCAAGGAAGAATATGTATGGCACAGCTTTAAGAGGTATGTATCCTTGGCTTTTAGAAATAAAATCCATTAATTTAATAACATTATGTAAACATAATAACGAGAACTTGTTCCTTATGTGTGCCAAAAAATTATTTTTTTAGAAATATATTGAAACAAAGAAATCTTTTTGGAGAGATTTTTTAACTAAGAACATTTTTTGTGAAGTTATCTTAGTATTTGATTCTTAGATTAAAATCTATCATGAAACACTTTCCTGATATTAATGAGATAAAACTATTAGAAAAAAATTCTCAAAAAAATGGCAGCGGAATTGTATATGAGGAATTGTTAGGAATATGGAAGTTTAAGTATGTATGGGGAAAGGAGTCAGATGAAATCAAAAATATTTCCAGTTCGATTCTTCAAGTATTGTCGGCAAGACTCGAATTAAAAAGTAAAAAAAAAGAGGATCAAATAAATTATGAAATAAAAAATTCAATTAATTTCGGATTACTAAATATTACTTTTATGGGCAGCGCAGAATTAAAAGGGCTTAGACCTTTATTGGCTTTTTATTTTGAAGAATTGAAAATTAGTATTAGTAATTTTTTAATATTTAAAAAGGAATTAAAAAAACCAGAAAATAAAAAAATGCCTTTTTTCTCACTTGTAGGAATTAGCAATAAAGATAATTGGTTATGTGCTCGAGGCAGGGGCGGAGGGCTTGCAATATGGGTTAAGTCTTAATTTAGTGGTATTCTCCTGGATGATCTACCTTCCTTACTGTAACTTTATCAACTTTTTGTCCATTAAATCTTAAGAGATCATCTCCTGAAAAGTCATAACCTAAGCGTTGACCTATTAAGGCTACATCATCCGCTGTAGAGGATGTAGTAACCTGCTTTTTTAAGTCTTCATCAGTTTGCATCTTAATTAAAAATTTTCTTATTTCAGAAAAACTCATTACTAGAATTTGATTGATGTTAAAAAAATTTATAAAATCTTTTTCTTAGTAAGAACAAGATAAATAGATAAATATTATACTATTTCTATGACTTACTTATTCCTTTACATAATTGGTGTAGTTTTAATATGGTGGATATATCGTGTTGGTTGGCTTGAGGCGCTCAAAACAGTAGTTAAAGTTATAATTCCCTCAGCGCTTATTATTTTATTTAACATTAAGGCGGGAAGATTACTTTTTAAAAGTCCTTTAGTCGGTTTATTAAGCGCTTTGCCTACCTCTATTTTTATTTTTAGAGGTTCATTGCCTTTAGTTAGTTTTATAAATAACTGGATTGAAAATAAAATAAATAATTATGATGATTCGGAAGTGATAGATACTGATTCTGTGCCTTTAGATGATTAATTTAATTCAATCAAAGCCAAGAAATAATTCTTTGTGTACAACAAGAACATCAAATAAAGTTGTTCCATTAATAGGACTTAATGGTATTTTGTCTATATTCAATGCTTCTGCGCAAATTAAATGAGCATCCCATTTTGTATCGTGATCACTGTTTTCAATTGACCACTCAATTACTTTTTTGAAATGATCTGGCATCTCAGAACCAATTTTTCTGCAAATTTGACATATAACTGACAAAATAGGAGGCTTTGATGGCCTTTTTAAATCTTTAATAAGACTAGGCTGTGTAAAAACACTTGTATAGCGGATGTAGTCTATCAATTCATATTCTTCTTTAGTAAGAGCTGCTTTATCTAATGCTCTTTCAAATTCGTCTATTGGGGTTATGGGCCTATCCAAGATATTAGTTGTTGCTTTTCTCTTTATTTGAAAAATTATTGTTTTCTGAATCTATTATTTCTTGATTAATTTCATTGGTTTGATTGCTTTCTACAGATTTAAGAGATTCATCTTTATCTTCTTCGTTCATAACTTGATCGATTTCATTTTGAAATTCATTCGACGCTTTTTTAAGACTTTTCAAAGTTTTGCCAAGCTGTTTTCCTAATTCTGGAAGCTTTTTTGGACCAAAAATTAAAAGAGCTAAGATAAGTATTACTGTAACTTCAGGCAAACCTACACCAAAAATATTCATAGCTGATAACTATTTAACTAATTAGGAAATCTACTATTCAATATAGTCAAATCATGTGAAAATTTCATTCTTGGGATCGCTTTATTAATATTAAAAAATTTTGGAAAATATTATTGTTATTAATACTCCTTTAAAGAAAACTAACCAAAGTAATTGATAATCACTCAATTTGAATTTTTTTTGGTACCAATTTATAAGAGTTTTATGATTATCTATTAATTTTCTCATTTTCACCGAATTTATTTATTACTATCACTTATTTTATCTTAATTTCTTTTATTATTATTTTAAAGAAAACCTAGATTCAACTCAAATTAGTTTATTCTTTTGAATTTTGATCTTTTTCTTAATTAATTTTTTTCTAAATTATTGAAACTATTAATTAAATATCTATTACCTTAAAAAAATGAAGTACTTATTTGTTGTTTTTTACCTATTTTTTCTGATTTATCCAGCTGAAGCCGTCACCACAAAAATGTTTAAAGTGTTGGATACCTGTGCAAGATATCGACTCGGTGAGATTAATGCTATTCAGGCTATAGAAAAACTAAAATTAAAATTAACGAATTCTTCCATTAATCAGCCCAAGGACCTAGTAAAAAAATATTGCTCAGTATTTACTCCAAATGAAAAAATTGAATTTTAATCTTGGTAATACATATTTAATTATTCTTTTTAGAATAATCTTTAGCTTTGTTTCGTATTTCTTTAACTTTTTTAAAATTAGTTATTTTTAAATTAAAAATAACTCCCAAAAAAAGAATAAGAAATAAAAAAATATAAATTATTAATTCCATAATATTGAATTAATAAATCCACCCTAGTTTATTTCAATAATTTTTTAGTATCTTTTAAAACAAAAAAACTGACTTTAATATTAGTTATTTACTTTGAAGGCCACAAAAAAAACATATTAACCTCTAATATGGAATTTTATAAGAATTGTTGTGCAGATTGGAGATAAAATTCCAGAATTTTCTTTACTGGATCAAAATGGAGTTAAAAGATCAAATAAGGGATTAAAAAGTCCCCTCGTTTTGTTTTTTTATCCAAAAGATGATACGCCAGGTTGCACTATAGAAGTTTGCGGATTTAGAGATAAATATGACTTATTTAAAGTATTAGGTGCGCAAGTTTGGGGAGTAAGTAATGGAAGTACCTCAAGTCATTTGGCATTTGCTAATAAAAATAAATTACAATATCCACTACTTTGCGACACAAATGACTCTCTTAGGAAAACCTTTAAAGTCCCTAAAGTATTAGGTTTTATGGATGGTAGGGTAACTTATGTTATTGATCGCAAAGGGACAGTTAGGCATATTTTTAGAGATTTATTGAATGGTCCTGAACACATTAAAGAGGCTATTAGAGTACTTAAGGAAATTCAAAATCAATAAATTATTATTAAAAGAACTTTAGATTAATAACTCTTGTTTTATTATGGTTTCAGCTTTTATTAATATATGAAGAAAATGGGAATGCAGGCTGTTGATCTTGCTATTGAAAATGGAGTGGATCTTGACGGTACTCCAATCCCTAAAAAAATGCTTAATCTGTATAAAAGAATTATGGATGAGGAGAATAAAAGACAAAGGAGTGGTGTTAAAAAATCAATGAGAAATAGATGCGTCAAAACGGGTTCCAAGCATTTTGATAAAGAAACATTGAATCAATTATTAATAGACTCGGGATGGGAAGGTCTTAAAGAAGAGGAAATTTTATTTTTTTATAACTAAAAAAATTTTTTTAGTTATATTAGAGCCTTTTATGGTAATTATTTATTTAAATTAAGCAACTGAGAACTAATAAAATATTATTTTAGATTTAATTTTTTGAATTATTTAAACCATCCTTTTTTTTTTGAGGAAATTATTTTCTCCTTTTCAGCTTTTGTTTTATTACTTGCTTTTTTGAAAGCCAAGTTGGCTTCTATAACTGTAACTATTGATATAAAAAAAAGACCAGAAATTCCAATTATTTGTTCAATTTGAGAGGGTTCTGAATCTCCTTGTAAAAAAAAACCTAAAGTGAACCATGCAGTACTAGCAGTGATGGTAAAAAAATAGGGCTTCCATCTTCTTTGATATAAGTAACCCGATCCTAAACCAGGAAGAAAATTTAAAAAAGATGCTACCCACCCTTTTGAAGATGCAAGTATTTCATCTTGTGAGGGATAAGACATCTGTATTAGGTATTTATTAAATGTGAATTTATATAAGCAAAAGATATTGCTGCACAAATTACCCAGCTAAAAGGTAAGAACATTCTTATTTTTTCTTTATTGTTATCCATTTTTTAATTATGGAAAATATTTTTAAAATCTGTGGATTTAATAGATACCTTAAAACTAGAAGAATTAAAAAAGACGGTTTTTAACCGTCTTTGAAAAAAGTAATTTCTCTAAAAATAAATTATTTATCTTTTGAGGCTGAGAGTACTTTAAGTTCTTTTTTTACTTCTTTTTCTCTCTCTTCAAGATGTTTTAGTTGAGCTTTAAAAGCATCTTCAAGTCTTACTTTTTGTTTTGTAATTTCATCAAGCTCTTCTTGATGTTGGTTTTTCTTTAACTCCTTCATTTCACTATCGGAAATAACATATACTGGGCGATATGAAGGTGTTTCAAAAAGAAGATCAAACATTGAATACATAAGTGACCTTTGAATTAGTACAAATTCAATATCTGATAATTCTTTGAAATATAAAAGGATAAATACCGAAGATATTGATACGGCAAATACACCGAATTTCGGTTTACCTAACTTAACCGGCCAGTATTTACCGATCGAATGTTAAGGTATTTTTTAAAGTATTAAGGAGATGATTCTAGAGATCTAAATCAAAAAGAACTAAAAATGGATTTAAAAATTACTAAAACATTATTAATCCCATCCAACGAAATTAAGTGGGGATTTTCCAGATCCTCCGGTCCTGGTGGATAAAATGCAAATAAAATTGAAAGCAGAGTAGAGATTATTTTTAATTTAGAAGATTCCAAAGTATTCAATGATTATCAGAAAGAAATTCTTAAGAGAAACTTGAAAAACAAATTAGCGTATAATAGCTTACGTTTAGTGGTTCAAGAACACAGAAATCAATTATTAAATAGGCAGCTAGCTTTAATCAAATTTAGTTCAATCATAAAAAATGCTTTAAATAAACCATTTAAATTAAGAAAATCTACACAACTCACTAAATCATCAAAAAAGAAAAGAGTTGAGTTTAAGAAAAAACGTGGCGAATTGAAAAAAAGTAGGCAAAAAGAAAAAAAGTAGGCAAAAAGAAAAAAAGTAGGCAAAAAGAAAAAACATATCAAATATGAATAAACTAAATAAATATTTTCTTCGCAGATTGCAATCAAACATATGATAAATTTAATTTTATTTTGGTTTATTGAATTCAACTAATGATTTCTGGTTAATTGACTCCAATTTTGTAGGGGTGATGCGTTTCTACAAAGATGAAGAGCATTCCAATAAATCTATTGATTTTATGTTTATTGAAGAAGGAATTATTATGGGAATTCATGGAGAAAGTCCTCCATTAATGAAAACTAGAAAAAAAATTGTTATAGAAGAAGCAAGATTATTGTGGCAAAAATTGTTAAATGAAGGTTGGCAAAAAACTAATAAAAAATGGTGAGGCAATTCTACATAAACTTTTTTAAATTTCAGATAATAAATGAACCTTTAGGGTATAGCCTGGAAATTTTCTCCTTTTGTAAATATTTCTTTTTTTTGATTTCGTTTTCATATCTTCTCAACATCATTAGATAGTTTGTAACTCCAAAAATTATTAAAAACACAATAAATCTTATTCCTGCCTCTAAGTTCATATTAGTATTAAGCTTTATTTTAATCTGACAATTACTAATCAAAAATCAATCGGTATTTATATCTAATTAAAACGTCTAGTAAAAATCTTTTTTGATTTTAATGTATAAAAAATACATAACAAAAGTAATATTAAAATTGCACTAAAGCTTCCGATTGGGTTTGGAATATTTTGTGTAAAAGGCCCTGCTAAAAAAGAAGGCGTATTTTCTTTGAATTCTATTAATCCGTTATTTAATAAAAACCAGATACCCACAAGTCCTCCATGAATTCCTATGCAATTCCATAAAGAACCTTTATCTCTTATTTTTACAAATGATAGAAATATCCCAAGTAAAATCAATCCCAAACGTAATCCTACTATGTTCCAAAAGATCTCATTTGATAAATTATGAACGAAGCTAAAAATTATAGCTTGTAAAGCTATTGATATTTTTGTACCATATTCAAATTTTAATTCTTCTAGTAACCAGCCTCTAAAAATAATTTCCTCTGCGAATCCAACACCTAACCCTAACATAATAGAATTTAACAATATTATTGGCGAGAATTCACCTATCCAAGAAATATAATTTTTTTGCAATAGTGGTACCAGAATTAGAATTATTAAAACTAGAGCAAAAAAAATACCTTGAGAAAAATTGACAAAGTTTTTTAAGAATTTGTCTTTTGTTATCCCAAGAAGTATCCAAGCACTTGATTTGTTTCGTTTGATATAAAACCAATATGGGAGTAAAAAGATAAAAAGTAAGAAAGTAATAATAGTACCAATTAAGGATAAATTTTCTTTTTCAAAATTAAATAATAAAAGTGGCTGAGATAAAGCCCAGCCAATGCCATAAAGAATAGGAATAAAAAATATAGTGGATAAAAATCTTGGTCTTAAAAGAAAAAAACTTCTAATTAGTATCATTACATTTTTCATTTTAATTTGAATATTAATTAACCCCAGCCTTTGCCTTTTATTATTCTAACTACTTGTTCAAAAAATCTTAGCTTTTTCTTTTTACCATAGTTTATCTTAATTGAAAGATTAGATAAATCTTTATAAAATTGCCGAGTTATTTTATCTTCTTTATCACTAGGCCATAGTAAGTCTGAGCCCTCTTCATATTCTTCTTTATATCTTTCTTTAATCAAATGTTTTTTTATATCGTAATAATTTAAATTTTACTTATTGCAAATGCTTAAAAGTGATGTTTATTAAATTTGTGTATTTATTTAAAATTTATGCTGATTAATCTTTCAACTTTAATTTTTACATTATTATCTCCATTGCTTATTTTTGCAGTAATAGTATCTGTTTACTTATTTCATTAGGAAGTATTTATCAAATAAACTAAATCAATTTAAGGGTGTATTATGCCTACTTTTTCTAATACAAATGATAAAACTGCAATTAACGCCATTAGTGTTAAGATCTTGTTCTTCTTGATGAAATCCATAATGAATATTAATAATCTATTTATTAAATTCTTATATAGAATAATAAATAATTCAAATCATTATATCAATCAAGATGGAGCCAAAATATGTAGGAGATTTAATTCCCTCAATAGCTTCTTCTAAAAAGATTATTGAAAAATATGATAAAGGTATAAATGAAGGGGAATTTTATGAAGAACCTATTGGCCGAGATTATAATTATCCTGATTGGTAAATATGATTACTACAAAAATAACTTTTGCCTTGGCAGATTGGATTAGAGAGTGGCGTAAGTGCCGGGATAAGAATCCTTCTATTGATGAGTGTGTAAAATTTGTAGAGTGGAAATTGGAAGATTATAAACTTTCTGAGAATGATAAAAGAATAATTGAATCTATTTTGCTCTATGAATCTGAATAACTAAGGATTATAGACTTTAATTTTTATATTTATCTATAAAAAACAAAGGATCATTAAAATCCTCTTACAAACTAAGAAAAAAGTAAATCAGCATATTTACGGATTTACTGAAAATATAAAAAGGAGTAATTTATAAATGTTGAGTTCGGAGGCAATCTAAATGATTGATAGTCCGCCTGAAATTTAGCAAATTCCAAAATATAGGAAGCGTATTCCTGAGAATGGGATTATTCGAAAATTAAAGTTCAATCAATTAGTCTGATAAGACTTCGCTTTATAATTACTAGCGACAATAGGGACTGAAATTATCGAGAGAAATCCCCGAATTCACGTATTATAGGTTTATGAGTAAATAGACTTTAAAATATGTAATTTTATATCCTGTTAGAAGGAAATCAAATATCAAAAAGGACTGAACCACCAGTCCTTTTTTTTTAACAAATTACTTCTAAACTAGACTTCTTTTTGGATAATATGGATTTATTAAGTGTTTAAAAATATTTCACAATGAAAGATCAAGTCTTGTTTCCTAAAATTAAAGTTCGTGAAAAGGGTTTTTTACAAGTAAGTGATATTCATAAGATTTATTGGGAAAGATCTGGCAATCCAAATGGTAAAAAAATACTAGTTATTCATGGAGGCCCAGGAGGAGGAAGTCAACCAAGATATAGAAGATACTTTGATCCAGATAAATTCGATATAATTCAATTTGACCAAAGAGGTTGCGGTTCTTCAACTCCTTTCTCAGAATTAAAAGAAAATACGACTAATCATTTAGTTGATGATATTGAGAAATTAAGGATTCTATTAAAAATAGATAGTTGGCATTTGTTTGGTGGATCTTGGGGCTCAACACTTTCACTTATATATGCAATTAAAAATCCCTCAAGAGTTACGAGCTTAACTTTGCGAGGAATATTTTTATGTAGAAAGTTTGAATTATTGTGGTTCTATCAATATGGTGCAAGTGAGATATTCCCTGATGAATTTGAAGAATATATTTCTGTAATACCAAAAGAAGAAAGATATGATTTGATAAGTTCTTTTTATAAATATCTAACATCATCAGATGCAAATCTTAGATCAAAAGCAGCAGCAGCTTGGACAAAATGGGAACTCTCAACTAGTCATTTAATAAATAAAAAATTCGATTTTGATAAGTCCGAAATTAATTCTTTTTCAGATGCCTTTGCAAGGATAGAATGTCATTACTTCATTAATAATATTTTCTTAGAAGATGATTTTATTTTGAAAAATATAAAAAAAATAGAATCGATTCCAACAAAAATAATTCAAGGTAGATATGACATTGTATGTCCTGTTAGGAGTGCTTGGGATCTTAATAGGAAATTAAAGAATTCTGAATTAATTATTGTTAGTGATGCTGGTCATTCAATGAGTGAAAAAGGTATTAGTATCGAATTAATAAAAGCTGTAAAAGGAATTGAAAATTTCTAACAGAGGAAATATCCTTTAGAAATTATAGGCCATTATCTTCAATATTTTGTGCAATACTCCTAAGAAGTTCCACGATTTCAGAATCTTCACATTTAGTATCTTCTTTAAGCAAAATGCACTCGTCTCTAATACTTACATTAGTACTCCACCATATACCTGAACTATTGGTGTCGTCCCATTCAAATCTTTCAGACATAATTAATAAAACCTAATAAATAGATTAAAGCTTACATTACTTCATCTTGGATTTATATATTGAATTTCAAAATTTTAAAAACTTTCCTATGCACTAAAAGGAATCTGGAAATTTCTGACAATAAAATTTAGAAATCTAATTTCAGTTCGTATTGTATTTCCTTTTCCTTAGAAACAATTTTTTTATTATTTATATTTTTTCTAAGCCTTTTTCTAGAGCCATGTTTTAAATAAATTTCTTTTGAAATATCCCAATATCCATCCTTTTTAGTGATCTCCTGAATTTTCTTCTTTGCAGTTTTAGTGCTATTTGGGATGTCAATTATTGGTCTTATGTAATTAATTTGTTCATATTCTTCTTTATTAAATCTATATAATAGCCAGGGTTCATGAATGAAATTAAGTGAGATATCCTTTAATTCTGGTATCCATTTTTTTATAAATTTCCCTTGTGGATCATGATCTTTTCCCTGCTTAATAGGATTATAAATTCTATTGGTATTTATAGATGTAGTTCCAGATTGCATTTGGCATTGGTTCCAATGTATTCCAGGCTCATAATCTACAAATTTATTTGCTAATTCAGAACCTGAATCTTGCCATGGTAGCCATAAATTATAGCTGGCAAAAGACATTAACATAGCTCGCATCCTGAAGTTAATCCATCCATTGAAATTTAATGAGCGCATACATGCATCTATAAAAGGAAAGCCCGTATTACCTGAACTCCATAAATATAGTAATTCATTATTTTTTTCTCTAATATTTTTAAAAAAAGGATGGAATTCCCTAAACTCTAGTTCTGGTTCACTTTCAAGTTTCTGAATAAAATGACAATGCCAAGTTAATCTACTTTTTAACATCCTGGAATTATTGTTTTTTGATATATTTGCCTTATTAAAAATTTCTTTTAATGAAATGCATCCCCAACAAATATATGGGGATAGTCTTGTACAACTATCAAATGATTTTTCTGGGCTAGATATATCTTTTGAATAAGAATCTAATTTATTACTAAAGAAGTATTGCATTCTTTCTAAACCTTTCTTTCTTCCACCTTGCATTCTTCCTGGACAAGTTTCTTTTTTAAAGGTAAAAATTTCGTCTGAGGGTATTTCTCCAATATTAAAGTTAATAGAATTAATTTTTAATGGAGCTTTAAGTAAGTTTTTTTCGGAATTTTTTTGCCACTTTTTAGACCAATTATTCCTATCTACATTTCCTCTAAAAACTGAAAATTGTAGAAATTCCTTCCAAATAATATTTTTGCTTGAAGCCCATTCGCTTACTTTTTGATCTCTTTTATAAGTAAGCCAATCTCCGGTTTCTTGATGGCTATATATACCTTTGATTTTAAATTTTGAACTAATTTCATCAAAAATATTAATAACATTTCCAGTTCTAATAATTAATGGTTGTCCGATCTCAGCAAGTGCATTCCTTAAATCTATTAAACTTTCTTTGCAAAATTGCCATTGTCTATGTGAATGGGTATTTTGGCTCCAAATATCTACTTCAATAATGTAAATAGGTAAGATATCACAATCTTTTATAGCCTCACAAAGAGCTTCGTTATCATAAATTCTTAAATCTTTCTTAAACCATAAGATATTTATTTCTTTCATAATTTTTTCTTTTAATCCTAGAAAAATAAGATTAAGTTTGTAGGTAAAAAATATAAAAAATTTTAGAATAACCAAAAATAAAAAAAATGAAAATAACAAAAAAACTTTGGGAGGATAATTATGAGATTGCTTTGCTAAGTTTAAATACAAAATTTGTTCAAGGTTTAAAGAATGGAAGTCTCCCTAAAAATCTATTTCAAGAATATTTAGCTCAAGATTATTTCTTTTTAGAGACTTTTGCTAAGGCATATGGTCTTGCAGTTTCTAAATCAAAAGATAAATATTCAATAAGGAAGTTGAGTGAACTTTTAATGGGAGTTTCAGAGGAGTTAATACTTCATGAAACTTATGCAAAAGAATGGGATATTGATTTATCTAATAACTATATAAAAAAAGCTACAAAAAATTATACAGATTTCCTTGATGATACTTCCAAAAGACTTAGCTCTCTTGAAATAATGTTTGCAATGACTCCATGTATGCGACTTTATTCTTGGATAGGTAAAAGTTTGTATAAAGAGGATTTTGACATTAAATATAAAGAATGGATAATTACTTACTCTGATGAGAGCTTTGAAAAGCTAGCAGATTCACTTGAAAATCTTATTGAGACCAATAAAGAAACATATGATATTAATCAGGCCAAATATTTATACAGGAGAGCTATGGAATTAGAGTTAGATTTTTTTAATGCATATTCAGATTTCTGATTTAAATAAAAATTTATTTATAGTACTTTTAAAAACGAGTTAATAAATTATGTATTCTAAAATTGCACTTTCAATAGGCGGTAGTGACTCCGGTGGTGGAGCAGGCATACAGGCTGACTTGAGAACTTTCATGGCCCTTAAAGTACATGGATGTTCTGTTATTACATGTATTACCGCACAAAATAGTATAGAGGTTACGTGCGTTCAACCAGTAGAGAAGAATACTTTATTAAATCAGTTAGATATTTTATTTGCTGATTTTGGTATTGATGCCTTAAAAACTGGAATGTTATTAAATGAAAGGATAATTAATGATACTGCTTCAAAATTAAATACATATAAAATAACCAAAATTATTGACCCAGTAATGGTTACAAGAACAGGTTCTAAATTACTGGAAGATTCTGCGATTAATGCTTATAAAAAACTCTTATTACCAATTGCGGATTTGGTAACTCCAAATATTTATGAAGCAAATCTACTTTCTGGTTTAGAAATAAGGAGTACAGAAGATTTCGAAAATTCCGCAAGAAATATTATTGGTCTTGGAGCTAAAGCTGTACTTATAAAAGGTGGCGGTTTGAAAGATATGAAAGGGAAGGATTTTTTTCTTGACTTAAATGGTAGAAAAGAGTGGCTCTTTAATAATTTCATAAATACAAAAAATACCCACGGTAGCGGCTGTACTTTGAGTGCTGCTATTTGTGGTTACAAGGCTTTAGGTTTTGATTTATTTGATTCCATACAAAAAGCGAAATTATTTGTTGAGAAATCTTTAGAAAATTCTTATAAAATAGGATCTGGCCCTGGGCCCTTAGGCCATCATTAATTATTTATAGAAGTGGAGTTAAAACCACCATTTTCTGTAGGGCTTTTTTAAAAATAAGATTTCTTCAGTCTCCCATCCTCCCTCCAACCACTCAAGATGCTCAAGTAATAAAGACTCACTTTCCCTTTTGCTTAATTGACCAATTCTATTAGCAATACCATTCAACCTAACTTTCATCAATTCCTCAATCTTGATGTTATTCATAGGTTAAATAATAAATTTTTTCTACTTTTACTTGTATATATTTTCTTGTCAACGATTTAATTTTATTTGTTTACTAGCAGTTCTTAAATATGTATTAAATACAACTTTTTAAAATAGATAGTAATTAAGACTTATTCACATAGATTTAATTAAAGACTAATTTATAAAAAAATACTTTAACCTATGAATAAACAAGAAACAGCAAATCAAAAAACTATTTTAAATGTAGGCTATTGTGAAACGACCTCTGAATGGCTCAATAGAATCATTACTGAACTGGCAGATGAAAATAAAAATTTTGTAGACTTGTCAGTTATTTGTGCTTAATTTTTTAGAAAATATACTTTATTTTGATTTATTTTCAGGTAACTATTAACTTAAAGAGAAATTTCAAAGATATTTTTGTGATGTGAATCATAATAAAAAAAACATAGAAATAATTAAAAAATTTAATTTATCTCCTCATCCTGAAGGTGGATGGTTTAGAGAGATAGTAAGGAGTAAAAATTCTCTAATAAGGGAAGACGGCCAAAGTAGAAACTTTATTACAGGAATTTATTATCTTTTGGAGAGAGATGCAAAAAGTGCTTGGCACAGAGTAAAAAATGCAGATGAAATTTGGATTTATCTAAGGGGCGATCCTCTGAATTTATGGTGCTTAGATAATGATAATAAGTTAATAAGAAATTTAATTTTAGATTCTAATAATCCAGTAGAAATGATCCCATCTGGTTACTGGCAAGCAGCAAAAAGTACAGGAGAATTTTCTTTGGTCAGTTGTTGTGTTGGTCCTGGATTTGATTTTAAGGATTTTGAATTGCTAAGAAATACAAAACATACTTCTAGATTAGATAAAGCAATTAATGATCTTATTTAAACATTTTTTCGTTTATAGATTTATAAATTTTACTTTAGATTTATAAGGTTACTTAATAAATGTATATTGCATGAATCAAAATTCTGTCAAAACAATTGGTATTAAAGATGAATCAAGAAAAGATTCATATCAAGTATATGTAAATCAAGTTGATGGATTAAAAGACATCCTTAAAAGGGAGTTTGATGAATGGTCGAATTTTGATAGTTGGGAAAGTATTTCAGTTCAGCAATGGATTTTTTCTAGGGCTTTGGAGGTTTTCAGAGGTATGAAAATTGATATTAAATGCGATTGTTGTGAACATAATGATTTAATCCAAAATGATTTTGAGAGCATTAAAAAAGAAAAATGCTTTGGTAAAAAAAGTGCTTATATGATTGAAAAAGTTTTAGATGAAATTGTATTAGCTAAGGCAAGAAGAGAAAGTGATGGTACATATTCTGCGTAAGATTCATAAATATCTACAGCGTGAAAAATCTTTTACTTACCAGTGAAAATTATCAGAAGAACCAATCGTTAAATTTCTTGTGGACATCTTATGGAACTTAAAGTGTACAGAATCACTGAACTCTTTTTCATCTACGTATGTCACAAGATCCACTGGGTCGATGTTTTCATCGAACCATGCATCATATTCAATATGGTTTGGTTCAGCAAAATAACTCATATCCAATTAATAGCTTCCAAAAAACTTATAAACGGTACATGCGATACCAAATTAAAATTCTTAATTTTTAGATAATCCATATTTTTAACTTGTTCATAAAGATTAGTTGCTAAAAAGATAGAAGAAATATTTATAAATTCATGTCTCTCGATACAACCATGGTTTCTATCCATCCCCACTTCACAATCAAAGATGGGAAGATGGACCAGTGCATAGCTCTTTTAGAAGAAATTTTGGTACTGACTAAAGCTAGTGAACCTGACTGCCTTTTTTTTAATATCACTACATGCGGGTCAGATAAAGCTTATGTAAGAGAGGCATATAAAGATGGTACTGCCGCTTTATTTAATCTCAATAATATGGGACATATGATTCCCAAGCTTTATGAAGTGTCAGATATTACTGTGCAGGTCCAAGGCCCTGCCAAGGAGATTGAACCCTTAAAGGAAATACTCCCAGATGCTGATTTCTATGAAGCAATATCTGGATTCTGATTTAGATTGTACATATTAACAGTCGATCGCTAGGGGCTTTTAGGCCCCTTTTTATTTAGGAATTCAAAATAAATTAATACTACCTTTACTTAGATCAAGTAACTTTATTATCAGATTAAATATTATTTTTATGGCATCAACTTTTTATATTGTTCATCATGAATTTAAGGTAGGAAAAGCTGAAAAATGGTGGGAAACAGCTTATGCGGCAATGTCACCAGGTGGTGGATGGGATGATGCGGTTACAGCTAATAAAGAAAAAGGATTTTTTAATCATTCTGCAAATGCCGTAACTAAAACTGGTCCTGTATATTGTTTTTGGGAAGTAAAAGAGGGTATTTCAGCTGAGGTGTTTCAGGAGTTTATAGACGGTCCCTCTGGTCCAGGTTTTGGACAAGATGCTCTGATGAATATCTGTAAACCAATTGACACATCATTAATGAATGGACAAACACCTTATCCACCAGTTTTTTCTTGATTATTGACAGTCGATCTAAAATAGATAGCAATTAGCTTTTTTTTATGACTATTGAAACTACGGTTTTCACCTTTAAACTTTCAAATACATTTGAGGAGTGGGTAAAAATGTTTGATAGTCCAGAGATAGATGCATTTCATAAAACGGTAGGACTTACTCCTCTATATCGTGGCAAAAATTTAATTGATCCAAAAGAAGTTATTGTTATTCATCAAGCTGAAGAAGGTGTGGCTAAGCATGTTTTTTCAGATCCAGAAACCATCAATAATATAGAATCTGGAGGGCATATTTATAGCACAACGAAAATCACAAGTTGGGTTTCTGAGTAGTCGAAACACTAACTATTTAAATCTATACAAATAATTAGAAACAGGAGTTCCATATAAGATCTTTAAAACAAAATTAGGATATAGCAGAGTTTAAGGATAAGATTATTAAATAATTAATTCGACTAAATTATTAATAAGAATCTGAGTGCTAGAGGTAACCATAGACATATGAGAAGCATTAGTAAAATAGTAATAGCATGGATATTTGGAATGTAATGCTCTTTTAAAATTTGTGTTTTCATAATTTATTTCGCCTTATTAAGTTTGATTTCTCTTCTGATAAGCAATGCTATAACAACAACACACATGTTCATTAGAAATACGTCTAATGGCATTTAATAAAAAAGTCTCTACTTAATTAATAGCAAGATTTTTGATCTATGAATCAAGAAATGATTACTAAATATTTATTGGCTTAATAAAACCAATTTAAAAATTAAATTTATGCTTAAATTTCTCAGAACTTTTAACTATTAAATGGATTATTCAGAAACAAGAATATTAATAGGTGGTCTAGCCCATGTTCCTGATCTTCTTTTTATAGCCAATTTTATAAAAGGTAAGTTTAGAATTAAAACTTAAGAGACAAAAGACACTGAAGTTCAAAAACAGCCAGTTAAAATTATTGAGGTAAAAGATACTGTATTTGAAAAAGATCAAGCAGAAGCTTTAAAGAATGTCTCAAATAAGGTGGATAGTATTAAACGGAAGGCTGATTAGGTTTATGAAAAAGTAAAGAAGAAAAAAAAAGATAAGAAGAAAAAGAAAAAAAAGAATAACTAAATTGAGATAGTATCAAGCATTAATATATCTTGAACTTGGATTGTATCTCTCTTATCTTCATCTTCGGGATCTTTATAGGATTCAATTTCAGCTTGTATTTTCCTCTTGTAAACTCCCTTGATATAGTCAATTTCTCTTCTCTCTTTATTTAGAATTGAGAATGGTGATCTTTTTAAATACATAACTTTCTCCTAATAAATAAATTTTGCTCAGCTCCAGTTTTTATCAGATTCAACAAAACTATCCAATGTTTGCTGATTCCTGATTTCCTCCTCAAGAAGTTCTTCTTCTGATCTTTCATCAATTTCAGATTTATAATCTTCTTTTAGTTTGGATTTGGTAGACATTTGCTCATGACGACTACAACTATGTTCTAACTAGTAAGACAGGCCATTCGACTAATAAATATGTACGGTTTGAGGTACTACCTTATACGGATAAAGGATCAACAATTGAATTTGAATTTGGATAAAATGTTAAACAATTAAGATCTTTTTTGCCTTTAAGAATCATCAACTAAGGCAGACCAATAAGTATTAGACTCCCATTAATTAATAAAAAAGTATTCAGGTTCGTTTATCCATTCTTTCAGAGGAATCCCAATCAAGGGGTAACCCTTTTTAAATTGGTCTTTTTTTCATATTATCTAACTCTTTTTTGATTTTGTTGTAGTAAGCCAACTCTTCTGGATCATCAGAACCCAGACCATAATTCATGGTTGCTGCAAGATAAATTCTATGCATCCGGTATGAAGATAGTGGCATTTCTGAAGACAATCTCTGTTAAATATATCTGAATTTCAGGTAAAATGCTGACCTCTGAGAACTCAGTCATACCAGTCAATCAATACTCTCAATATCCTCAGTTCCCTCATCACTGTATTTGGTTTCACCTTCAGTAATCTTTCATCTCTCCAGACTGCAAAATGCTTTATCTGCAGATCACTTAGTGGAATATCTCCAAGCCAGCTTTCTGCCGTCGCCCTGAGAGGATATTTTTCATTCTCCGCGCTGCGGTGCAGCAGCAGCGGACCATTTATATAGTCATTGATTGCCTCTTCCAGGGTGATAGGGATATTCGGAAAAACTTTTTTTGCCCTCTCTTCGACTGCATCCGCCCAGGATTCCGCCAAGTCCCTGGAAAGAAATGTTCTGGACCTTGGGCCTACATAATTCTGCCTTCTGATAAGGACCTGCCAGCCGCTTCCGCCTCTTCTGAATTGTTGCCTTTGGGTGTCATCTTTTGTTTGATGCACCTTCAGATATCTGCCTTTAAAACAGAAATTGGAGCCGAAAACGGACGTCCACTTCTGAATAATTTCTTTCTGCGATAGTATTAATCTCACTGATACCAAGCTATCCCGCGAGTGCCCTCGTCGGGACTTGAACCCGAGACCTCTCCCTTACCAAGGGAGTGCTCTACCGCTGAGCTACAAGGGCAATTTTAAAGTGGGCCGGGTTGGATTTGAACCAACGTAGGCAGAGCCAGCGGATTTACAGTCCGCCCCCTTTAACCACTCGGGCACCGACCCCCACTATTTGAACTTATCAGTTAATGGACACTTTGTGTGAAATTGTTTTGGTTTTTTTGTTTCTTTCTAGATAGCATTTATAAAGAAAAGACTTTTTTGATGATGAATATTTTATTGATAAATGGACCAAATCTAAATCTTTTGGGCACTAGAGAACCTGAAATTTATGGTAATAAAAAATTGAGTGATATAGAAAAAGATTTAACTAAAGTTGCTAAAGAAAAAAGTATTAATCTTGAATGTTTTCAAAGTAATCACGAAGGAGAAATAGTAGATAAAATTCAAGAATCTGTAAAAAGTATCCATGGTATTCTTATAAATGCTGGAGCTTTTACTCATACCTCGATTTCTATTCGTGATGCTTTAATTGGATCAAAAATTCCTTTTGTAGAGTTACATATTTCAAATATTTTCAGTAGAGAAGATTTTCGTAAAGAATCTTTTCTTACAGATAAAGCTATAGGAATTATTAGTGGATTCGGCATATCAAGTTATTCCTTAGCTCTTGACGGAATCATTGGATATTTAAGAATTAAAGATTAAATGCTAGTCGATTTTAAAAGGCCAACTTCTCATATTAAATATTTATCGTCATTTACCTCAGATGAGTGGATCAAACTCGCATTATCTAATCCAATAGATATTCTTATTGACCATGCTCATTGTGAAAGAAAAGCAGCAGGAGTAGCTATTCAATTGATGTTTAGATATCCATCTGAATCAAATCTGGCAGAAGTTCTAAGTCCAATAGCGAGAGAGGAATTAGAACATTTTGAAAAAATACTTTATTTTTTAAAGGATCTTGGACATTCTCTTGAGTCCTTAAAACCGCCTCCATATGGAGCTGAATTGTCAAAGAATATAAGAAAGGAAGAGCCCAATAGAATGCTTGATAGTTTCTTAATAGCAGGACTTATTGAAGCAAGAAGTCATGAAAGATTAAGCTTGCTTGCGCTGAATTCTGAAGATAAATCGTTTAAATCCCTTTATGAGTCTCTGCTTGAGAGTGAGGCTAGACATTTTGGAGTTTACTGGAAACTAGCGCAAACTAAATTCTCTAAAAATCAAACTTTCAAAAGGTTAGAGGAACTGTCTGAAATTGAGTCAGCAATACTGGCTGAAACTTTTATGATGCCAAGGGTACATAGCTAAAAATAATAAAATAAAAATGATAAAAAATAAGTTTTTAAGTTTACTTAATCGATATAAAACTGATTTACCAACATTAACCATCGTTGGTGTTGGGCCTGGAGATCCATCGCTTTTAACAATTGCTGCTGTAGATGCAATCAAAAAGGCGAAAGTTATAGTTTTTCCAATTTCAGATGATAATAAAAAGAGTTTCGCTGCGGAAATAGTCAAGAAATATACCAAATTTAAAAAAAATATCCCTATCATCTTTCCAATGGCTAGGAAGGATTTTGATCCAGATGAAATATGGTCTAATGCTGTAGAAAAAATTGTGAAATTTATACAAAACGGAGAATCAGTTGTTTTACTTTGTCTTGGAGATACTTCCCTATTTGCAAGTTCTTCTAATATTTTGAGGTTAATAAAAAATAATCATGCTGAAATTATTACCAAAACCATACCTGGTATTTCCTCTATTTCAGCAGCAGCAGCTTTGAATGATTTTGATTTGGTAAAAAAAGGTGAGACTTTGATTATCAAAGAATGTCCTTCTTCAGAATTTGAATTAACAAACCTAATTAGGGAAAGTAAGTCAAATAAAACGGTATTGGCCATTATGAAAGTTGGCAAAAGATGGAATTTAGTCAGGGAAATTTTAAAAAAAGAGGATATCATCAATACATCATTAATAGCTTTAAGTGTTGGTATGCCTGATCAAATTATTCAATATGCATCCCAATATAAAAAGGAATTTATGCCTTATTTTTCTTTGATTTTGATAAGGTTCGATTAATGTATAAAAAAGAAAAATTAGTTGAAAATCAATTTACATGGCCAATATGTAAGGATCTATTATTTCTTGTTCTTGAAGATAAGGTTAGTGACGTATTTGTTTGTGAATTAGTTTGGGAAAGACTTTTTTATATTAGAGAAACAACCTTTAATAATTGGGTTTCTAGTGCATTAACTCCTAATTATTGGTCAGAAAAATTTGAAAAAGCTCCTCAAATCATTTCAGAGCGACCAGCCTCAGTACATTTGACTCGATCAATTCCAAAAGACTATAAACAGGGATTGAAAAATTTTCTTAATTTTAAAGGTTATAAGATTAATGAACTCTATCCAAGAAGAACTAGAAGAGCGACGGCAGTAAATTGGTTGATTTATTGGGCGATTGAAAATGATTGTTTTTCAAAAGATATTGGATTAATGCCAAGTCCTAGTTCACCTCCTCTTAATCCAGTTAAAGGACATTTTGGCGATCCAGAAATCAAATAATTTTTTTTGAATAAGGTAAATAATTCTATTAAAGGTATAGTTGTAATGGATACTACTTTCTTTGGAGAGAAGAATTGATTCTTCCTACAATAGCAATTATCGGAAGACCGAATGTTGGGAAATCTACCTTAGTAAATCGTCTTTGCCAAAGTAATGATGCAATAGTATTTGATAAACCTGGTGTTACAAGAGATAGAACTTATCAAAATGCTTCATGGGGAGGTAAGGAATTTCAAATTGTTGATACTGGAGGTTTAGTTTTTGACGATGATAGTGAATTTCTCCCAGAGATAAGGACACAAGTTTTCTTGGCTCTAGAAGAGGCTTCACTCGCGTTACTGGTGGTAGATGGGAATCAAGGCGTTACAGATGGTGATTTATCAATAGCAAAATGGTTAAGAAACTCAAGCTGTAAAATAATTGTTGCTGTTAATAAATGCGAATCGACTACTCTTGGAATATCCTTAGCTTCAGAGTTCTGGAAATTAGGATTGGGCGAACCTAACCCTGTTTCGGCTATTCATGGTACTGGTACTGGTGATCTTTTAGATCTCGTTATTGGGGAACTTCCTGAAAATAATATTCAGGATGAAGAAGAAAAGATAATGATGTCAATTATTGGCAGGCCAAATGTTGGTAAATCTAGTTTGTTAAATTCAATTTCTGGAGAAAAAAGAGCAATAGTGAGTGATATTAGTGGAACGACAACTGATTCAATAGATACTCTAATAAAAAAAGGTGATCATCAATGGAAAATTATTGATACTGCAGGGATTAGAAGAAAGAAAAATGTTAAATATGGTACCGAATTTTTTGGTATTAATAGAGCTTTTAAATCGATTGATAGGAGTGATGTTTGTGTTTTAGTTATAGATGCTATTGATGGAGTAACTGATCAAGACCAGAAGTTGGCAGGGCGAATTGAGGAACAGGGCAGAGCTTGCATAATCGTTGTTAATAAATGGGATCTTGTAGAAAAAAATAGTTCAACAATTTATCAAGTAGAAAAAGAACTAAGATCTAAACTTTATTTTTTACACTGGTCAAACATGATTTTTATATCTGCTCTAACTGGACAAAGAGTTGATAATATTTTTGAGCATGCTCTTAATGCTGTAAATCAACATAGAAGAAGAGTTCCAACTTCTGTAGTTAATGAAGTACTCAAAGAATCCATCAGTTGGAAAAGTCCTCCAACGAAGAGAAGCGGCAAGCAAGGTAAGCTTTATTACGGTACTCAAGTAAAGAACAAACCTCCTACATTTACTCTTTTTGTAAATGACCCTAAATTATTCGGAATTACTTATAGAAGATATATTGAAAAACAAATTAGAGTAAATTTAGGTTTTGAAGGCACACCTCTCATTTTACTTTGGAGAGGAAAACAGCAAAGAGCTTTAAATAAAGAAGTCGAAAGAGAAAATATTGAGTTAATTCAAAAAGATTAATGAATTTGCTAACCAAATTTTCTGTTGGTCAATACGTTCATGGCAATAGAAGTTGGCTAAGAATTATAGATATTAGATTAAAAATAATTATCGTAATGATATTTTTAATCACTCCAATTTGGGCAGGTCCAATATGGAGATTGAGTTTAGTTGGTTTTTTACTATTAATTACTTTTTTAAGTTTATTGCCATCAAGAGTATGGTGGCGATCATTATTTTTACTCTCATGTTTATCACTATTAATTGGATGTATATCAATACTTGCCTCGTCTGATATTCAGTCACTTGATGGCTACTTAAGAAATCCCAATGAGTTGCAATTAGTGCTGGAAAGCCAAAAAGAATGGAATATTTTGCAAATTCCTTCGCAGAAAATATGGTTTATTAATTTTGGTCCGTACAACATATCAAGAAAAGCCTTTGAACTAGGAATAAAAACCTCCACTTTGATATTTACCGTTATTCATAGTGTTAATTTGATGCTTTTAACCACATTGCAGGAAGACATTGTATGGGGATTAAGTTGGTTTATGTATCCATTAAGAAAGATTGGATTGCCAATTAGTAAGTGGCTTTTTCAGTTATTAATTGCATTACGTTTTATTCCTCTTGTGCAGGAAGAACTTCAAAATATCATTAAATCAGTTTCAGTTAGATCAATAAATCTTCGAAATTTAGGATTAAAGAAATCCTTTAATGTTTTATTAATCCTAGTGGAAAGGTTATTTCAAAATATATTTCTGAGAATTGATCATGGAGCAGAATCATTACTCTCAAAGAAAAAAATTATTATAAAAACCAACAGATTTAGAACTCTTTATCCTTTAAAATCTATCAATGTAATTGTTAATACATTATCGATTTGTTTTATTTGCATAGCAATTTTTCTTAGAAAACTGTATGGTGCATTATAAATAACACAATATTTAGGTTTGAGTTCTGAGCGTTATTTAAACCATCCAACATTTGGCATGTTA
Organism: Prochlorococcus sp. AG-459-O09; assembly: GCA_003211955.1. Classification (GTDB taxonomy): domain Bacteria; phylum Cyanobacteriota; class Cyanobacteriia; order PCC-6307; family Cyanobiaceae; genus Prochlorococcus_A. The sequence continues at coordinate 38,385 of QCRH01000006.1, forward strand.
TATCAAGTTTCTCCTGGAAATGATGGGAGAGATATTTATGCGACTTTATACGCTCAAAAAATGTTTTTCTTGGTAGAAGTTAGACAGAGAGAAGTTTTTTTTGAAGTTATACCTTATTTAGATGCCCGTAATCAGGCCGAATTAAACCTTCAAAAAGCAAGAAGACAAGGATCTGAAGAGCTAACTAAATGGGAGAATTTATTTACGCAAACTTTCTTATAAAAGGTGAACCCTGCAAATTATTTAAAAATAAAAAATAATATCCCATCAAATGTAAATATTCTTGCGGTAAGTAAAGGATTTAAAAGTCAAGAAATCAAAACTATTCAAAATATTGGTCAGAACGATTTTGGTGAAAGTAAGTTTCAAGAAGCGTTTGAAAAACAATTAATCTTAAAAGACCTTAAACAAATTAATTGGCACTTTATTGGAAGAATACAAAGCAATAAAATAAGAAAGATAGTACAAAATTTTAAATACATTCATTCAGTAGATTCATTTGAAAAGTTGCAAAAAATTTCTAGTATTTCAAGTGAAGAGGAGAGATATCCATTAATAATGTTGCAGGTTAAGTTGAGTGATGATCCTACTAAAGGAGGCTTTAATCCTGAATTTTTAAAAATGAAATGGATAGAAATTCAAGAGTTGAAAAATATTTCATTAACCGGTTTGATGACTATTAATCCTAAAGGACTTAGCTCTAAAGAAAATTCAGGGTTGTTCAAAAAATGTCGTGCTCTCGCTGATTCACTTCATCTACCAGATTGTTCCATGGGGATGTCAGGTGATTGGGAGGAAGCTATTGATGCCGGATCAACTTGGTTAAGATTAGGATCATTGATCTTTGGAAGAAGATCTTAATTAGTTATTTTTTTATAAAAATCTTATCTATAAACTTGCAGTAAAGTTCAACTAACGTTATTTAAGTATAGGTAGTTTATTCATTTAAAAAATGAATCTATTACTTAAGGTTCTTAAACCTTAGTAATCAATTTCAAGAGGATTTAAAAGGTGTCACTTATTTCTAGATTAAAGGCAGTTGTTGCAGGTGATGAGTATCTCGATGATGATTTTGATGAGTTGGATTATGCGTCAGAGGATGAATTAAATGATATTAATAATTTCAAACAAAATCCAAAGAATGCAAATGCCCTTGCAAATTCAAACCCATTCGATTTTATGAATAACAACAGATCATCAAAAGTGGTTGGTATGCCAGGAATTTCAAATTCATCCTCAGAAGTAAGCTTAATGGAACCAAGAAGTTTTGATGAGATGCCTCAAGCTATACAAGCATTAAGAGAGAGAAAAACCGTAATTCTTAATCTAACTATGATGGATCCTGATCAAGCGCAAAGAGCGGTTGATTTTATTGCTGGGGGCACATATGCAATTGATGGACATCAAGAGAGAGTAGGTGAAAGTATTTTCCTTTTTGCTCCAAGTTGTGTAAATGTAACTAGTTCTTCACCAGAAGAAGCTTCTCCTTCTTCTGTGCCTTCAGAAAATACTCCACAATATAGTTTGGGCAAAAATACTACTCCTGAACCAGCATGGGGTAATTCAAAATTAAGTGCTTATTCATGATTAATCTGTGACTGATAAAATTGCCGTAATTGGTTTTGGAAATATTGCAAGTGCTATAGTAACTCCTCTATTAGGTAACAAATTAATTCAGCCAGAGAATGTTTTTTGTCTTGTAAATTCAGAAAAAAGCTTAGAAAATATAAAAAAAAATTATAAATATAATATAAATGTTTATAAATCAGGTTCTAAAGAGTCCAAAATAATTTGGGATTGTGAATATAAACTTCTTTCGATAAAACCACAACAACTTAATGATATAAGTGAGGATCATCATGTAAAAAACAAAGATAATTTAATAGTTTCAATTCTTGCGGGGGTTTCAATAAATAGACTTACTCAAAAGTTCCCTAATCATAAATGTGTGAGGGTGGTTACAAATATTCCAATAACTATTGGAAAAGGTTTAACAGGAATTTCTTGGGGAGAAGAAATTACAGAAGATCAGAAAAAATTTACAAAAAAATTATTTGAAAATACTAGTAAAATTTATGAATTTACTGAAAATTACCTTGATATATTTTTAGCCTTAACTTCATCAGGACCTGCAATTATTGCTTTAATTATAGAGGCATTAAGTGATGGAGGATTGAGTGGTGGATTACCAAAAATAATTTCAGAGGAACTTGTTATGGAAATGATACTAGGGACTATTTGTCTAATAAAGGAAAATAAACTTACTACTTCTGAGCTTAAAAATTTAGTAACCTCTCCTGGGGGAACAACTATTTCTGCTTTAAGGGTTTTAGAGCAAAAAAGTGTAAGGTCAGCATTAATTGAATCAATAGTTTCAGCTAGTAATCGAAGTAAAGAGTTTCGTTAGTTCGTGAAATTACTTTTTAAATTCATATAAACTTTTTCAAGTGAATTTATATTTTTAGTAATTGTATATCTCTCAAGTATACGTTCTCTAGCTTTTTTTCCAAGATCTTTTGTAAATGAAGGGTGTTCTACAAGAATTGGGATTATAGTTTTCAATTGTGCGGCCACATTATCAGTTGAAATTACTATTCCTGCTCCGTTATTTAAAACTTCACCATCCGCTCCGGCATCTGTAGCTACACAAGCAGTACCAGCAGACATTGCCTCTAAAAGTGATAATGATAAACCCTCTACTAAGCTTGGCAAGAAAAATACTTCTGCTATTTGCATTATTGCTACCCTAGTTTCTAAATCTAATTCGGCACCCCACCAAATTAATTTCTCATTACCAAGGTTGGAAAAACTATTTTCAAGTGTTGGCTTCATTGGTCCATCTCCAACAATAACTAATTTGCAATTTTGAGTTTTTGTCTGACGCCAAGAACGTAAAAGTGCCTCGATATTTTTCTCATTGGCAATCCTACCCATATATAAAAAGATTCTTTCATTTCCAAGTTTGTTTTTTACCTGATCATATGTTTTATTTTTTTCGCAAAAAGGTTTCCAAATATTCTCATCAACACCGTTTGGAATAATTATTTGTTTTTCTTTAGGTACTCCTAATTTATAAAGAACATTTTTTTGCAGTTCGGAAAAAATGATTATTTTATCGAACTTTGATAAAGAGGGAGCATAAAGTTGATATGTTAACTGCTGAGTGCTAGCAGTTAAATTTCTATTGTTTGCGTCAAATGGTGGGTGAAATGTTCCTATGAGTGGAAGATTAATTTCATCACAAATCTCTGGAAGTCTAAAGTCTAAAGGAGATAAAGTTAAGCTTGCATGTACCAAATCAGGCTTTAATCTTTCCAATGATAGCCTTAGCTCTTTTTCTGCTCTTGGTGAGGGTATTGTGTAAACTTGGGACTTAATTAAATATGGAAGACTTACATCAGGATCATTTGCCAGAAATAATGGATTTGATGAATTTGCACTAGAAGGATTGTCGAAATGAATGAAACTAATTTTATGATCTCTGGCCTTTAATTTCTCAGTAGTTGAATTACCGTAAGTTACATTTCCACAAAAAGGAGATTTCTTACCCAACCAGGCAACATGAACCACATTGATTGAATTAACTATTTATTAAATTAACAGTCAGAGCAGCCAAGAACATAATTTTAAAATTTATTCATAGTTTATGAAAATTTTAACTATAAATTTCTCTCAACATTTTTAGTGAAGATAAATCTTTTTCTAATTGAGTAGAGATCCAAGTTTCAATAATAAATAGTATTTTAAGCCAGACTTTTTTAGGTCCCAATAACTCTCCATTAGATTTTATTGGTAATTCGGGGAAAAGAAGTCTCTGTAATAGAGCAACTTCAGATGCATTTATTTTTAAATTACTTTGAGGATCTTCCGTGGAGGAAAAACCTTCACTTGGCAAATAATAACAATTCCATTCCCAATTTCCTAGAGGCGGAATAATAGGTTCTCCAGTTTTACAGCAATGATGAATTGGTAAATTTATGCCTCCAATGGCTAATAGATGGATTAAAGATTGAATACTCATTGAGAGCATTTTAATATCTTCTTCTTTAGATTCCTCATACAAATAAATCCTATCTAGATGTGCAAGAACACAAGATAAATAGTTTTGTTGCTTGTCATTATTACCCACTAATAAAAAAGTTAATTCAGTTATTGCTTGTGCGGCTGCAAGACATTCTATATTTTTTCCGAGACCAGAATAGCTTTTTAATATTTTAATTTGACGTACAGATTTAAGATTTCTTTTCCCAAAAATCTGCAGACTTAAATATGTTAAAGGAGTAGCTGCGGCAAGACTACTTCTAGGACGCCTAGCACCAGGTACTGCTAGTCTAACAATCCCTTGCTCATCGGTAAGGATAGTTATTAATCTGTCATTCTCGCCTAATGGAGAAGCTTTAATACAGAGACCTTTTAGTCTGCACTCACCAGAACCAGACATTTAAATAACGTTTACTTCTTCAAAAATTTCACAAAAATTGGAAGTCCCCACGAAACTTATTCCATTATCAAACAAATCAATTACTTGCGTCAGTTTTTTTATACCACCTACAACTTTGATTTGATTTTGTGAGCCTGTTATTTTTAGTATTTCGTGGACATCATTAGATGTAAGAGGAGAACCAAACCCGTCCCCGAATTGAAAATTTTTTATTCCTAATTCCAAACATATTTCTATCGCAATAATAAAAACTTCTTTTTGTAGCTTTGATTTATTTATGATTATTGAAACTGGTAATCCAGATAATTTAACTTGCTCAATTTCAGCAGCGAAAGTTTCTAAGTTTCTTTTGGATAAATTGATAAAGTTTGGGATATATTCAATTCCTTTTGCACCTTTATCTTTTGCAAAACAAACTAATTCTTCAATAAATGAAACTGGTAAATCTGCTAAAGGGTAAGAAATAAGTGCGTTTATATCCGCACTGTAATTACCTAAACAGTTTTTAAGATCAGTTAAATAATTTAGTGAAGTAGAAATATTTTTGATATTGTATTTTCTTATTAAATCGCAATTCAAACAGAAATCTTCCCAAGATAAATAAGGGTTAATAATAATCGCATGAATTTTCTCGTTTAATTCATATTCAATATTGGGCATTTAAAACTTATTTAGATTGAATCAGTCCATAACCTCCATGATTTCTTTTATATATAACTTGAAGTTCATTATTTTTCTTGTTTCGAAAAACATAAAAATCATGATCAATTAGATCTAATTGTTTTCTTGCTTCTTCTGATGAAATTGGAGTCATTTCAAAGTATTTATTTTTAATAGATGGTTCAGGCAGACTTGCTTCAGTTCCTTCTTCAAATAAAGCTTTATCTATAAAACTTGATTCCATACTTTCAATTGGTAAAGAATCTTTATTTTTAAATTGTTTATTATGAATTGTTTTATTGTTTCTTTCTTTGTATTTACGTAATTTTCTACAAAGTTTATTTGAAACTAAATCAATGCTTGAGTATAGATTTTCAGTTTTTTCTTCAGCTCTAATTACGGTACCATTTGCAAAAATAGTAACTTCAGCAGTTTGGAACGAAACTCTTGGATTCTTTTCAATTGAAAGGTGTATGTCAGCTTCTTTGACGATATCCTTATAATGATACGTTGCTTTTTCTATCTTTGCCTCAGTATATTCTTTTAATGCTCCAGTGAGCTCAAGATTCTTTCCATGGATTAAAATTTTCATATCAAATCTAAAAATATTTACTTACTTTCTAAATCTACTTAAATATGGAAAATAGAACAGCAATAATTAAACAACCTGATAATATTTCTTCTTTTAATGAAGTTTATAAATTACAAAAAGAATATCAGGAGGCATTGATTTTAGATAATTCTAACCCTGACTTTATTTGGATAGGGGAGCATAAACTCTGTTATACGTTAGGTAGAGGATCTAATTACGATAATTTACTATTTTCTTTGGATGATGATAAATATGATGTTTTTAAGATTAATAGAGGTGGTGAGGTTACTTGTCATATGCCTGGACAATTAGTAACTTACTTGGTTTTAGATTTGAAAAATTTTAATAAAGATTTAAATTGGTATTTAAGAAAAATTGAAGAAATTATTATAAAAATTCTTGGAACTTTTAATATAAATTGTTATTCAAGAGAGGGTTTCACTGGTGTTTGGATAGGAAATAAGAAAATTGCTTCAATTGGAATTGGTTGTAAAAGATGGATTACAATAAATGGATTTTCAATCAATATTGACTGCGAATTAGAAAACTTTAATAAAATTGTTCCTTGCGGGATCGAAAATTGTCTTATGGCAAATATGATTGATTACAACAAAAATTTAAATATTCAAGAAGTCAAGAGAATTGTTAAAAAAATCATTCAGGAAGAATTTAATTTTGATTTTGTATCAAAATAGAAATTAAAATTTCAAAATCAATTTAATATGTGTGATTTAGCATACTGGCCTTCAGCCAAACCTCTTTCTAAAAAAGATAAATTTGCTAAAAATAGAGATTTTATTAAGAACCTTCATCATATAGATCAAATTTGGGAAAAATTAAAATTTAAATATGGTGATACTTTAGCTGTTTGCGATTTAAGAGGGAAATACAAAGAAAAATTTTCTTATTCTGAGCTGGCCGATTTAATAACAAAAGTCTCTTTTTCTTTTAAAAATTATGGTTTAGTAAAGGGGGATGTAGTTACTGTAATATCTGAAAATTCTCCAAGATGGCTTGTAGTAGATCAAGGCTTAATGCGTTTAGGAGCTATAAATGCAGTGAGAGGTATTAATTCTCCTTCAGTAGAATTAGAGTATATTATTGAGCACTCTAATTCAGTAGGTCTAATAGTTCAATCTAAGGAGATTTGGCTAAAGTTAAACAACAAAGAAGAATTAAAAAAAAGACTGAAATTTATAATCAATTTAGAAGATGAACAATTTGAAAGTTTAATAAGTTGGAGTAAATTTATAAGTTCAGTAGAAAAAGAAAATTCACAAAATAATAATTTTGAAAGATTTAATCCAGAAATTGATGACGTCGCTACTATTCTTTACACTTCTGGGACAACAGGAAAACCTAAAGGTGTCCCCTTGACTCATGCAAATTTTTTACATCAAATAATCAATTTAGCCTATATCGCTGATCCAGAACCTGGGACCTCTGTATTAAGCGTGTTGCCTATCTGGCATTCTTATGAGAGGAGTGCTGAATACTTCTTTTTTTCATGTGGTTGTTCTCAATACTATACAATTCCAAAATTTCTTAAAGATGATATTACACAAATTAAACCTGTTGTCATGGCTACTGTACCAAGACTGTGGGAGGCAATACATGATGGTTTTTTTCAGGCGTTGAAAAAAATGCCTTCCAAAAAACAAAAACTTATTAAATTTTTGATAGGTAATAGTTCAGTTTTCAAAAGAAGTCTAAGAAAGATAAGAAATTTAGATATCAATCAAATAACTTTTAAATCAAAAATCCCCTTACTGGTTTCTGTTATTGGTCGATATCCTTTACATAAATTATCTACTATTTTTTTATGGCCGAATATTCTTAGACAACTATGCGGAGAAAAACTGAAATTTCCTATAAACGGCGGAGGGGCATTGCCAGAACATGTGGATCTTTTTTTTGAATCTTTAGGTGTAGATGTTTTGGTGGGATATGGCCTAACAGAAACTAGTCCAGTATTAACTTGTAGGAGAAGAGAATTTAATGTTAGAGGATCATCCGGTCAGTCTCTAGCATTTACTGAAATAAAAATAGTAAATGATGATAAAAAAAGGATTCTGAAGTTTAGAGAAGTTGGAAAAATTCTTGTTAAGGGACCACAAGTAATGAAAGGTTATCTTAATAATGAATTAGCTACAAAAGATGTTTTATCCAAGGATGGTTGGTTTGATACTGGTGATTTAGGTTTCCTAATACCAAATGGTTCTCTTTTTATAACAGGAAGAGCCAAGGATACAATAGTGCTATCAAGTGGTGAAAATATAGAACCGAATCCGCTTGAGACCGAAATCCTTAGTTCTGAATTTATTAATCAGATTCAACTAGTAGGACAAGACAAGAAATGTTTAACAGCCCTTGTAGTTCCTAATGTTGAATTGGTTAAAAACAAGTTTTTGGAAGAAGACCTTTCACAATTAAACCTGAATAAAAGTATTGCTAAATTTTTTAAATTACAAATTAATAATTTGCTTAAAAGTCGATTAGGAGCAAGATCAGAAGAACAAATATTAGATTGTTATTTTGTTGATGCCTTTACTTTAGAAAATGGCTTGTTAACACAAACTCTTAAACAAAAAAGAAAAGAAATAGAAAAAAAGTATTTATTACAAATAGAAAATATGTATGAAAACAAATTTAGTAAGAAAATTTGATTTGTTCTATCTATATTAAAAAGGTAATTTAATTTTTTATGGAAACAAAAAACTCAATATCTATAAAGCGCTCAATAGCTATTAAAGCTGTAGTTACACCAACTTGGAAGGAAGATGCTGAAAAAGAATTAAGTAAAGCAATTTCAAACATTGACCAGCAATTATCTCAACTTGAGCAGGAGGGGCAGCAAATAGTAAATAATATTAGATCACAATCGGTTAATCCTCTAGATCCAAGAGTTCAAGAACAAGTTAGTCAAGTGCAACAACAAGTTGCAGCAAAACGAAATGAAATTGAAGAACAAAAAAGAAATCTACTTCAACAACAGAGTCAGGTTCGCGAATTAAAAATGGACGAAATTGTTGATCAAGGACAAGTGGATAGTTTCTGTGATGTTACTGTGGGAGACAATCTGATCGAAAAAATGCAAGTCTCAATTACTGTTAAAGATGGAGTTATTCAATCTATTGATAATAATTAAATAAAAAGATTTAGTACTTTTGATAAAAATAAGTAAATCTTAATTGCGAAAAATTTTAAATTCTAATCGATCTAAATTATTACTTTCTTAAGTTTTAAGAGTTCCCACTGTGAACATGATTTCGTATAATTAGATCAAGAGTTATAAGGGTTCTTAATTATAAAAACTTTTGAAAGTTTGGTAAAAATCCCTTAAAACTTAAGCAATAACAATTTTCTTATGTCTCACGAAATATTCATGCCTGCCTTGAGTTCTACTATGACGGAGGGCAAGATTGTGGAATGGTTGAAAAATCCGGGAGATAAGGTTGAAAGAGGCGAATCTGTCTTGGTTGTTGAATCCGACAAGGCAGATATGGATGTTGAATCTTTTCAAGATGGATATCTTGCAGCAGTTTTAATGCCTGCCGGCAGCACTGCACCTGTTGGAGAAACAATTGGTCTCATTGTAGAAAATGAGGATGAGATAGCTTCTGTACAAGAACAAAATAAAGGAAATCAACCCGAAGTTTCTACTTCAGACCAACTTGAATTGGTAAGCAATAAAACTGAAGAAAAACCAGTAGTCCAGACTGAAAATATCAAAAAAGAAGCACAAGAAGTCGTATTAAATAGTGAAAAGGCAGCCCCGTCTTTTAACAGCGATCAAATTAATGCTGCTACAAATAATGTTTCTTCGAGGATAATTGCATCTCCAAGAGCTAAAAAACTAGCCTCTCAAATGGGTGTTGATTTAGCAAAAGTTCATGGATCTGGTCCGCACGGAAGGATTCAAGCTGATGATATTTTAAAAGCTAATGGCCAACCTGTTTCAATACCATGGATAGGAGAAGGTGGTTCTCCTGCAAGTATTCCTGGTTCAAATTTGAGAGTTGAAAGTAAACCAGAAACTTCAGGAAATAGTTTTGGTAATCCTGGAGAAACAATTCAATTTAATACTCTTCAAAAAGCGGTAAATAAAAATATGGAATCTAGTTTAGATGTGCCATGTTTTAGGGTGGGATACTCCATCAACACAGATAAATTAGATAATTTCTACAAAAAAGTAAAACAGAACGGAGTAACTATGACTGCTTTACTAGTAAAGGCAGTTGCAAAGACACTAAAGAAACATCCTCAAGTTAACTCAAGTTTTTCAGAAAATGGAATTTCTTATCCAGAAAATATAAATATTGCTGTTGCTGTTTCGATGGAAGATGGTGGACTAATAACTCCAGTTTTAAAAGAACCATGCAATACTGATTTATTTGAATTGTCTAGGGAATGGAAAGATCTCGTAAAAAGATCAAGATCAAAACAATTGGAACCTGATGAATACTCAACTGGAACCTTCACTTTATCTAACCTTGGGATGTTTGGAGTTGATAGATTTGACGCAATTCTTCCTCCAGGTACCGGTGCTATTTTAGCCATAGCATCATCTAAACCTACCGTTGTTGCTAATAGTGATGGTTCAATATCTGTTAAAAAAATAATGCAAGTAAATCTAACAGCTGATCATAGAGTGATCTATGGAGCTGATGGTGCTTCATTCTTAAAAGACTTGGCATCCCTAATTGAAAGTGAGCCAGACACTCTTGTCTCCTAAATTAATTGATTTCTCAAATTAATAATGAAGAAAGAGATTATAAGCTTGAAGCTTATGATTATTTACTTGATCCTTCATTAATTGCATGTAAACCTTCTGCAATTAGGCATGAATCAAGATTGATGATAGTTAGAAATAGTGTTTTAGAAGAAGACTGCTTAACTAATAAATTTACCAAAAATCTTTTAGATGAATTTAGAGAAGGTGATCTTGTGGTCGTAAACAATACTAAAGTAATGAAAGCTAGGTTAAAGGTTGAATTAGAAAATAAGACATTAGTCGAATTATTAGTTTTAGAAAGATCCCATGAATGTGTTTGGTTATGTTTGGCAAAGCCAGCGAAAAAGTTAAAAATAAACAGAAAATTAAAATTAAAATCTCCTTTAGTACAAGATATTAATTTGATTGTTGATGGGGTTGATGAAGAAACTGGAGGGAGATTTATTAAATTCCCAGAAAATATAACTTGTCTCAATTCAATGAATGACCTTCTTGATAAATACGGGGAAATCCCACTCCCTCCTTATATAAATAATTCCGAAGCAGAATCTTTTCATGAGAAAAGTTATCAAACTGAGTATGCAACTAATCCGGGGGCAGTTGCTGCACCAACAGCTGGTTTACACTTAAGCAAAAGTCTTATTTCCAATCTAAAAAAAAAAGGAGTAATAATTTTACCGATAACTTTGCACGTGGGCTATGGAACATTCAAACCAATTGATCAAGAAGATTTAAGTGACTTAAAACTTCATAAAGAATGGGTAAGTGTTAATAAGAAAGTAGTGGAGGAAATAAAAAAAATAAAGAAAACAGATAGAAGAATAATTGCTATTGGTACAACTAGCGTGAGAGCTCTTGAAAGTTGTTATTCTCACGAAATTAATGACTTTATTCCCATAGCGAAATACGTGGATTTAGTAATTAAGCCAGGTTATAAATTTAAGGTAGTTGATGGATTATTAACTAATTTTCATCTTCCTAAAAGTTCATTATTATTATTAGTAAGTGCAATGATTGGTAGAGAAAGATTATTAGATTTGTATAAAAAAGCCATAAAAGAAAAATTTAGATTTTTCTCTTATGGCGATGCTATGTATATTTCACCAGATTCATTACTGGAGAAAAAATAGATTTAGGCTTTGACTGGTTCTTGAATGATTCCGCTTGGAACTTCAGTAAACATAATTGATGATAAATATCTCTCTGCTAAATCAGGTAGAACAACTACAATAGTTTTTCCCGCATATTCATCTTGTTCAGCTAATCTAACAGCAGCAGCAGCAGCAGCTCCACAAGATATTCCAACTAATAAACCTTCTTCTTTTGCTAATCTAAGAGCCATCTCGATTGACTCGTCATTTGTTACCTGTTCAACCTTATCAACAATTGACAAGTCAAGGTTCTTAGGAATAAATCCTGCTCCAATTCCTTGAATTTTATGTGGTCCAGATTTAACCTCTTCTCCATTCATTGTCTGTGTAATAACAGGACTATGTGAGGGTTCTACAGCTACAGAAGTAATATTTTTGCCCTTCTCTTGCTTAATGTATCTTGAAACTCCTGTAATTGTGCCGCCAGTTCCAACCCCTGCAACTAAAACATCAATTTCACCATCGCAATCATCCCAGATTTCTGGTCCAGTAGTTTTGAAATGAATTTCAGGGTTTGCTGGATTATCAAATTGACCTGGCATAAAATATTGAGAAGGATTACTTTCTGCAATTTCTTTAGCCTTAGCTATTGCTCCAGGCATACCTTTTGATGCCTCTGTTAAAACAATTTCAGCACCCAACACTGCCATAACCCTTCTTCTTTCAATTGACATGGATTCTGGCATTGTAAGGATCAGTTTATAACCTCTAGCTGAAGCAGTAAAAGCTAGAGCAATTCCTGTATTTCCAGAAGTTGGCTCAACAATAGTTTTGTCTTTTGTAAGCTTCCCACTTTTCTCTGCATCCCAGATCATGTTTGCGCCAATCCTACATTTGACACTATAAGCAGGGTTTCTACCTTCAATTTTTGCAAGTACTGTAGCTTTCGCGTCTTTAGTAACTGATTTTAATTTTACTAATGGAGTGTTTCCAATAGCAAAACTGTTGTCCTCATAAATTTTTGCCATTTATATTAAGAAAATATATATTAATACTAACTATTATTCAGAAAAAGAGTATATGAGTTTCTATACGGTAAATACTAGGAATTTAGAAATTATTTAGTGCTTCAGAAAAGCTTTTCCATAATTGATCTTGGTCTTCTAATCCAACTGATACTCTGATAAGGTGCGGGGGTATACCAAAACTTTCAGCCCAATCCAACTCGTCATAATGAGCTAGTAAAACATAAGGACAAACTAGAGTAAATTTTGTACCTAAACTAGGTCCTTTAGATACTTGTAGAGAATCATAAAATTTTTTAGCTTTGTTCAATCCCCCCTTTAATTCAAAAGATAATAAGCAGCCGTATCCTCCATCAGAAGTAAGTAAAGAATTAAAATTTGGACAATTTTCAGGATGGAAAATATTTTTAATCTCGCTATGGGTCTCTAATCTTTTTTTTAACTCTAAACATGCTTTATTTTGTTCAAAAACTCTTTGATTTACATCTCTACTAACTTTCTCTAAATAAACTGTATCTCCATCGGAAAGTGTTGGAAGATTAATCTCTTTTAAAGCATTTCTAAATTGATCAATCCATTTGCTTTTTGGATTTAGTATTAATGATCCTGCAAGAATATCTCCACTACCCGAAAAAATTTTTGTAAGTGAAGTGAAAACTATATCTGCATGTTCAAGGGAGTTTATATTTAAATTTGAACCAATTGTATCGTCAACAATTAAGGGAATATTTAACTTTTTTGCTATTTTTGAAATTTTTTTAATGTTTACACATTTGAGCATTGGATTACTTGGTAGTTCAATAATTAATGCTGATGGATTTATTCTTTTGATTTCTAATTCAATATCCGCGCAATTTTCTTCTGTAATTAACTTGGCTCCATGAAAGATATTCATTGGTAATTTAAGTACATCTACATATGGAAAACCAATTTGGAGTGTTGGTTTAGCTGGAAATAATTTATAGACGATTTCTAATGATGTATGCAATGCAGACATTCCAGATGAAGTTAAGTGAATATCATTAGAGTTAATTTTTGTAGATTTAGAAATTCTATTTTTTATTCTTTGAGAACATTCATTTACGCAAGATTTTGGAGGGCAATCTTCAAGACCTAGTTCTATAGCAGCAGCCCTTGAAGACATACCAAGACCAGTATGTTGCCAAAAAGATTTTGCATAAATACTTCCTTCTTTTTCAGTTATTAAGAAAGCTAAATTATCTCTTTTTTCTATAAATGAGAATTGTTCAGAAGTATTTCTATCAATGTATTTTTTGGCTTTGAAAGCTATGCTTTCATTCGGATATGGCCAGATACTTTTATTGTTATAGTAGTTTTCGTTTTTTACTTTTTCGCATAATCTTTTCACTATGGGGTTTAGCCCGAATCTTGGGTAAATGGACTTCAATAAATTCATGCATTCTTGATTTTTTTCCTCGTAATTTATTACATCATTCCAAGTTGGTAATGCTACAGAAACAGCATGAATACTATCAGGAATCGAATATCCTAACTCTAAATTTTTCCAAATAGGGTTTTTAAGTAAATCTCTCAATTTTCAGAATTTATTTAAAGCAAATAATATGTCCGAGATTAAATCGTTTGT
>QCRH01000007.1 GCA_003211955.1 Prochlorococcus sp. AG-459-O09
AGACTCAATTTGTTGAGCTTAATTAGAAATTATTCTCTAAAAATAGCCGACTTTACACTTTTGAACTCTTAACTTTAATGCCTCCCTTTATTGAATAATTTTCTAGCATTTTTTCTACTTCTTTATTTTCCCTAACAGCACTATCAACGGGTTTATATTTTAGAGGTGCCAGGGCTTTCCCTCTTAGAATCGAACCAAGTGTAAGCATTGTAATTTTAAGTTGCTGTAATGGCTTCATGGAGACAACTCTTTTGTATAAGTAACTATCAAAAGTAAGTCTTTGTACATCCATGTCATCACACATCTCAACAAAGGCTTCTCTAGCAGAATCATTTCTGTAGAAAATATTTTGAAGGATTTCTAACACCTTATAAGTTGTGCCATATTTTTTATCCCATTTTTTAAGATAGTTTTTTAAATCTTTTTCTGATGGAATTACTTGACCGTTTTTTGATGCTTCAACAATCTCTTCAGCACACATTCTTCCGCTTTTTGCAGCAAAATAAATACCCTCTCCAGAACTTTTTGTAACATAACCAGCTGCATCACCAACCAATGCCATTCTTCCAACTACTCTTCTTGGTCTTGGATGCTCAGGAATCGGGTGAGCTTCTACCTTTATTACTTCACCATTAACAAGTCTTTTCTTTGCCCTATTTCTTACACCCTCTTGAAGTCCTTTAATTAATGACTGATTCTTTTGCATGGTTCCAGTACCCACAGCAACATGATCATATTTAGGAAATACCCACCCATAAAAATCAGGAGAAACATCAGTTCCAACATACATTTCAGCAAGATCTTCGTAGTAACTCATTTCTTCTTTAGGTAATTTAATTCTTTCCTGAAACGCTATAGCAACTTTGTAATCCCCCGCATCCATTGCTTTTGCAACTCTGCTATTGGCTCCATCAGCTCCGATCAAAAGGTCAACAGTAAGCTCTTTGAGTTCCCCTTTTTTATCTCCATTCGTAAAATCTGAGTAGGAAAGCTTATATGGCCCTTGATTATTATCGCCAGTATCAATAGAAGTAACTAATCCATTTATTAATGTTGCACCAAGATCTGATGCTCTTTTGCGCATAAAGGCATCCATAACTTCTCTTCTACACATCCCAATAAACTCATTATCACTTTTCCCATAAACTCTATCTAAACTTATATCTACCTCTCTATTTGATGGAGATATCATTCTCATATGCCTTACTTTTCTATCAATAATTGACGCAGGCAAATCAAATTCTTCGACCATGCAAAGTGGAATTGCTCCTCCACATGGTTTTGCATTATCTAATTTTCTCTCGAAGAGCCAAGTTTTTATTCCAGCTTTAGCAAGTATTTCTGCTGCACATGAACCACTTGGACCTCCACCAATAACAGCTACCCTCAACATATCAAAAAAATAATACTGTATATAAAAACTACATCTTTTTTGCTTATAAAAGTGCATTTCTTAAAATAATAGTTAATATCGAAATATCTTTTCCAAATTCACTTCTTAAATATTGGAACTAAACAAAGATATCGATCAATTTGATATACCACTTGCCAAAAGAACTTACCTAAATAACCCAAATTCAACATTATTAAAAAAATTATTAATATTTTCTCCATTTCTTTGCCTCCTTTTTTCTCTCTTTGCATTGCGATTAATTAGATATATAGAAATAAGATCTCTTGGCAATATCAATTTTCAGGCTCAGACAAATCGCGACTATAGAATTTTGGGCCATTTACCATATGCGGAAATTCCTAAGGAGAAACTAGTTTTAATTGAGCCCAATATTCAAGTTCACATTGATATGCGTGATTCTTTGTTAGAGATGAGGGATGAAGCAAAAAAGAATGGAATATACTTAGTTTTCTTGAGTGGTTATAGATCAATAAATTTGCAGAACGATATCTTTTATTCTTTAAAATCTATTAGAAATCAAGAAGCCGCAGAAAGAGCTAGAGTGTCAGCTCCTCCAGGATATTCTGAACATAGTACAGGCTTCGCAATCGATATTGGTGATGCTGCTCAAAGAGAGACAGATTTTGAAACCAACTTCGAAAATACTGACGCCTTTAGATGGCTAACAAAAAATGCAGCTAAGTTTCACTTTAAGTTATCGTTCAACAAAGATAATAAATATATAGATTACGAACCCTGGCATTGGAGATATGAGGGGTCAATTGAAGCATTAAAAGTTTTTGAAAGGTCAAATAGAAAATTTTAAATCCAATTGATTAATTTAATTATCCAATTAGATTATATTTTTCAAAGTCTTAAAGAGAAAATTCTCATAATAAGCATACTTTGAGTTAGCCTTAACAAAGTCAATCTACTATTTATATAAATTCTATAAATGTCATTTTCGATAAAAGAAATTAGAAATGTTGCAATTATTGCTCACGTAGATCATGGGAAGACAACTCTCGTAGATGCATTGTTATCTCAATCTGGAATATTTAGAGACAATGAAGTTATCCCAACATGTGTAATGGATTCAAATGATCTTGAAAGAGAAAGGGGGATAACAATTCTCTCAAAAAATACTGCAGTTAACTTTAAAGACACCAGGATTAATATTATAGATACACCTGGACATGCTGATTTTGGAGGAGAAGTTGAAAGGGTTTTGGGAATGGTAGATGGTTGTCTGCTTATTGTTGATGCAAATGAGGGACCTATGCCTCAAACAAGATTTGTTTTAAAAAAAGCATTAGAAAAAGGTCTTAGGCCTATAGTTTTTGTAAATAAAATTGATAGACCACGAGTAGTACCAGAAATAGCAATTGATAAGGTCCTTGATTTGTTTTTGGAATTAGGAGCTGATGATGATCAATGTGATTTCCCTTATCTTTTTGGGAGTGGCTTATCTGGTTTCGCAAAAGAGGAGATGGAATCTAATAGTGACAATATGATGCCTCTTTTTGAAGCTATTATCAGACACGTTCCTCCTCCAGTAGGTGACTCTAATAAACCTCTCCAGCTACAAATAACTACTTTGGACTATTCTGATTTCTTAGGCAGAATAGTAATTGGGAAAATTCATAATGGAACCATAAAAAATGGTCAACAAGCTAGTTTAATTAAAGAAAATGGTAAAACTATTAAAGGAAAGATTAGTAAATTACTTGGATTCGAAGGATTACAAAGGATTGATATAAATGAAGCATTTGCAGGGGATATCGTTGCCGTTTCTGGTTTTGATGACGTCAATATTGGTGAGACCATAGCTTGTCCCGATTCTCCTCATCCTCTCCCATTAATCAAAGTTGATGAACCCACCTTAAATATGACTTTTGTTGTTAACGATTCTCCATTTGCGGGTAAAGAAGGGAAATTTGTTACTAGTAGACAATTAAAAAATAGATTGGAAAGGGAACTTTTAACAAATGTAGCGCTAAGGGTCGAAGAAACTGATTCTCCTGATAAGTTCTCAGTTTCAGGAAGAGGAGAATTACATCTAGGGATATTGATTGAAACTATGAGAAGAGAGGGTTTTGAGTTTCAAATCTCACAACCTCAAGTAATTTTTAGAGAAATTGATAATGTTGAATGTGAGCCTATAGAGACTTTGGTCCTAGATGTGCCTGAAGTATCCGTTGGTTCTTGCATAGAAAAACTTGGATCGAGAAAGGCAGAGATGAAAAACATGCAGACAAGTTCAGATGGGAGAACTCAATTAGAGTTTCTTGTACCATCAAGAGGACTAATTGGATTTCGTGGAGAATTTGTTCGGATAACAAGAGGTGAAGGTATCATGAGTCACTCATTTTATGAATATAAACCTAAAACAGGAGATTTTGAAACTAGAAGAAATGGAGTCCTTATAGCTTTTGAGGAAGGTGTAGCCACATTTTATGCATTAAAAAATGCTGAAGATAGGGGAGTCTATTTCATTAAACCTGGAGTTAAAGTTTACAAGGGAATGATAATTGGGGAGAATAATCGACCACAAGATCTTGAGTTGAATATATGTAAAACTAAGCAGTTGACTAATATGAGGTCTGCAGGGGCAGAAGAACTTGATACTTTGCAGTCACCTGTAGATATTACCCTTGAAAGAGCACTCGAATATATTGGTCCAGATGAAATGCTAGAGGTAACACCTGATTCAATAAGAATGAGAAAAATAAATAAAAAGAAAAGAAATTAATTATTAGTTGCATGAACGAAGAAAGTACAAAAAATTTTAAAGATTCTCTTTTTACTGCTTTAAATCTTTTTAACAATCATGAATGGTATGAGGCTCATGATGCTTTTGAAGAAATATGGAATTCCGTTGATGGTGACGAAAGACAAGTTATCCAGGGAATTTTACAAGTATCTGTTTCTCAGTTTCACTTAAGTAAGGGTAATTTGAATGGAGCTACTATTTTACTTGGAGAGGGTTTAGGTAGAATAAAAACTAGAACTAAGATTAATTTAGGAATTGATCTAGAATCCTTCTGCCAATGTTTGGAAGATTTATTGAGGAAATTACAATTTAAAGAGCATTTAAATGAGAACGATAAGCCTTTTTTGAAACCTCTTTGATGAATATGAATATATATTTATCTTTAATGAAATTATTATTTTCTATCCTAATTTTTTTTCAAGAAAACAAGATAACTAATCGATCTTAAGAAAAATGAACCTAAAGATTCATAATGTATCCTTTTCAATTAAAGGAAGATTAATCGTAAATGATGTTTCCATAACTGTAAATCCAGGGGAAGTTGTAGGTTTGATGGGACCTAATGGTGCAGGGAAAACTACCACTTTTAATCTTGCCGTTGGTAATATAAAACCTGATAAAGGTGAAATTATAATGAATGGAAAAAATATAACCGATCTTCCTCTCCCAATTAGATCAAGACTTGGGTTGGGTTATTTAACTCAAGAAGCGAGTATATTTAGGGACCTAACTGTTAAAGATAATATAGATTTGGCTTTGCAGAATTCATCTTATAGTAGAGCGGCAATTAGAAATAGAAGAGAACAATTAATTAATGAATTTAATTTGAATAACTTTGTAGATAATTATGGTTATCAACTTTCAGGTGGTGAGAGGAGGAGGTGTGAAATAGCCAGGGCTCTCACTGTTGGTAGAAAAGGACCAAAATATTTGTTATTAGATGAACCATTTGCTGGGATAGATCCTCTGGCTGTTAATGATTTAAAGAAACTAATTCTTAAATTAAGAAGTGATGGGGTTGGGATTCTTATTACAGATCATAATGTGAGAGAAACACTTTTAATTACTAACAAATCATATGTATTAAGTGAAGGAAAAATTTTAGCTAACGGTTCATCAAGTGAATTAGCTGATAATCCAATAGTCAAAAAGTATTATCTAGGAGATAATTTTAAACTTTGAAATCTTTTTTCAAAATAAATTAAAACTTTTTTATTAAAGATTTACTCATATAAGAATGATTTAAATTATTATTTGTTTGTCATAGAATATTAAAATCGGATGAATTTCTTAGATGATTCTAGATAATCTTTTTAAAAATTTTTTGTATGACCCAGTTTCAGTCTTGGGTCTTTTAGTCTTTTATTTTTTATTAATTAACTTACCAATATCTTTATTTGCAGTTTTCAAAAAACAGTCTTCTCTTACTGTAAAAATCTTAACTATTTTAGTGAATTTATTAATATCA
The DNA here is from genome assembly GCA_003211955.1 of Prochlorococcus sp. AG-459-O09. Classification (GTDB taxonomy): domain Bacteria; phylum Cyanobacteriota; class Cyanobacteriia; order PCC-6307; family Cyanobiaceae; genus Prochlorococcus_A. The sequence continues at coordinate 5,635 of QCRH01000007.1, forward strand.
TTTCAATTACTTTTTAGGTGGTCAATTTCTGGACACTTTCCTATCAGCAATTTGTATGAATCTCTCTATTTCCTTGCTTGGGGGATCACAATGGGACAACTATTGATTGAAAGGGAATATCAATCTCCAATAATTCCCTCAATTTCCATAACTATTGAGTTGCTGACTGTGGCCTTTGCTTGTTTTGTGTTGCCCGAAGATTTGAAATTATCATCCAACTTGGTTCCAGCTTTAAGATCTAGTTGGTTAGTAATGCATGTTAGTGTCGTAATGCTTAGTTATGCGGCACTAATAATAGGTTCTTTACTTTCAGTTTCTGTTTTGTTCATTAATAAAAATAAGCCTCTCCAAATCAGAAGTAGTTCTACAGGTATTGGAGGGTTTAAAATTTCAAATAATTATCCTTTAAATGATTTAGTTGAACCTATTGAATTTTCTCATTCAGAAGAATTAGATACATTAAGTTATCGTTCTATATTAATCGGCTTTGTTCTTTTGACTCTTGGTTTAATTTCAGGTGCGGTCTGGGCTAATGAGGCTTGGGGCACATGGTGGAGTTGGGATCCAAAAGAAACATGGGCATTTATCTCATGGTTATTTTATGCCGCTTACCTGCATATGAGAATAAGCAAGGGTTGGCAAGGACGCAGACCAGCATTATTAGCATCTACAGGTTTTTTAGTGGTTTTAGTATGTTATTTAGGAGTAAATTTCTTAGGAATAGGTTTGCATAGTTATGGTTGGATATTTGGGTGATTTCTTAATTACCAAGAATATTTATTGAGGTTCAGAAAGGACATTCCCTTTTTGTGCTTCTTGTGCAACTTTTCTCAAGTCTTCACATCCTTCTTTTAATGTTGGGTAAGCAAACATTCCACTACCTGCAATAAAACAATTAGCACCAGCATCGGCACATTGTGAAATAGTCCAATTTGCTTTTATTCCCCCATCAACTTCAATGTCGACATTCAAGTTTTTTTCGATAATAAAGTTTCTTATCTCTCTGATTTTATTAAGCATTGTTGGTATATAAGCTTGTCCACCAAAGCCTGGATTAACTGTCATAACCAAAACATGATCTACCATATCCATAATGTTTTTAATCATTTCAAAAGGAGTATGAGGGTTTAAAGCAACAGAAGGAGATCCACCTAAATCTCTAATTCTTCCGAGAACTCTATGCAAATGAATATTTGCTTCGGCATGAACTATAACTACTCCTGGTTCGCCATTCGCCCCTTTTGTAGCTTTTACATAAGATTCAAGCATGGTTTCACAGTTGTATTGGCTCACCATTAATTGAGTTTCAAAAGGGACATTGCAATATTTCCTGCATGCAGCAATCATTTCAGGACCGAATGTAAGATTTGGTACGAAATTTCCATCCATCACATCAAATTGAATTCTATCTACTCCAGCCTCCTCGAGTTCTTTCACACATGCCCCCATATTTGCCCAATCTGCTGGTAAAACTGAAGGAATTATTTGAATTGGTCTATTAACGCCAGTTAAATTTGCTTGATTTGACTCAGTCATTTAATTTTTAAAATATTTAATAAAGATACTATATTTAGTTGTTTATTCCTAATTTCAAGTCATGGCCTGATAAAGTAACAGCTGTAAAGAGTTAAAAAAAGCTTACTAGCATAATAATTCTCATAAAAAATGACATTTTTCATGAGATCATACTCAAAACCTTTTAGAAAATCCTCAAAATTTAATTGTGAATCAAACTTTAATTCAAGAAATTCTCGAAGTTGTCGAGCAAGCTGCTATTGCCTCAGCAAAACTAACAGGACTTGGTCAAAAAGATGAAGCTGATGCTGCAGCTGTCGAAGCAATGAGATTGCGAATGGGCAAAATTGAAATGAAAGGGAAAATTGTTATTGGAGAAGGTGAAAGAGATGAAGCACCTATGCTTTATATAGGTGAAGAGGTTGGTAGTGGAAGTGGTCCAGGGGTCGACTTTGCAGTAGATCCTTGTGAAGGAACTAATCTTTGTGCGAATAATCAAAGAGGATCTATGGCTGTTTTAGCTGCCTCTGATACGGGTGGTCTTTTCAATGCTCCTGATTTTTACATGAACAAATTAGCTGCACCTCCTGCTGCGAAAGGTAAAGTAGATATTAGAAATTCAGCTACTGAAAACTTGAAGATACTAAGTGATTGCTTGGGTCTTTCTATTGATGAGCTTACTGTTGTTGTAATGGATAGAACTAGGCATAAAGATTTAATTAAAGAGATTCGAGGATGTGGTGCAAAAGTACAACCGATTTCTGATGGTGATGTTCAAGCTGCGATTGCATGTGGTTTTGCAGGAACTGGAACACATTGCTTGATGGGGATAGGTGCAGCTCCTGAGGGTGTTATTTCAGCTGCTGCAATGAGAGCTCTGGGCGGACACTTTCAAGGACAACTAGTTTATGATCCAGCAATCGCTCAAACTTCTGAATGGGCTGATTACACAAAAGAAGGAAATATAAAACGTCTTAATGAAATGGGCATAACCGATATAGATAAAATCTATGAAGCTAATGAATTGGCATCGGGAGAAAATGTTGTTTTTGCTGGAAGTGGAATAACTGATGGATTACTATTTGACGGAGTTAAATTTGAAAGGGATTGTGTTAGAACAAGCAGTCTAGTTATTAGTACATTAGATAGTACTGCAAGGTTCACAAATACTGTCCATATAAAAGATGGTGCTAAGAGTATCAGCCTTTAAAAATTTATTATTGATATTATGCATATTGTTGTCGTCGGACTAAGTCATCGCACGGCACCTGTTGAAGTGCGTGAGAAATTAAGTATTCCTGACCAATCCATAACAGAATCATTGAAAGCATTAAAAGCTTTCTCTGATGTATTAGAGGTGTCAATCTTAAGTACTTGTAATAGGCTGGAAATATATGCACTAGTAAAGGATAAAAATACTGGAATTTCATCTATAAAAGAATTTATATCAGAATATTCTGGAATTATTTTTGAAGATTTAAATCCACATCTTTTTTGCTTTAGACAGGAAGAAGCAGTTTTGCATTTGATGAAAGTCTCGGCAGGACTCGATAGCCTCGTTTTAGGTGAAGGACAAATCCTTTCGCAAGTAAAAAAAATGATGAGATTAGGTCAAGAGAATCAATCTACTGGACCAATTCTTAATAGATTATTAACCCAATCGGTTAGTACAGGTAAAAAAGTAAGATCTGAAACAAATTTAGGAACTGGAGCCGTATCTATTAGTTCAGCAGCAGTAGAACTTGCTCAATTAAAAATTGGCCAAGAAAAGGGTTTCGATACTCTTGTAAGTTTGGAATCAGAGAATGTTCTTGTTGTTGGTGCGGGAAGAATGAGTAGGCTTTTAATAACTCATTTAAAATCAAAAGGATGTCATAAACTTATCCTTTTAAATAGAAATATTGATAGAGCATTAAATCTTGCTCAAGACTTCCCTGATTTAGAGATTGTTTGTAGAGGGTTAAACGAATTAGAAGAAAATATATCACTATCTTCCATTGTTTTTACAAGTACTGCTTCTGAAGAGCCAATAATTGATCTCGCAAAAATTGAAAAATTAAATTTGAGTAATAGACTTAAATTTATTGATATTGGTGTACCGAGAAATATATCTAATGATGTCAAACAACATGAATTTGTAAAATCATTTGATGTTGATGACTTACAAGAGGTTGTTTCAAGAAATCAAGAATTTAGACAGAAAATAGCAAATGAAGCGGAATCTTTAGTAGAAGAAGAAAGGATCATTTTTCTAGAATGGTGGGCAAGTTTAGAGGCGGTCCCAGTAATTAATAAACTTAGATCAGATTTGGAGTTAATTAGAAAAGAGGAATTGCAAAAAGCACTTAGTAGGATGGGACCAGATTTTTCGGCTCGAGAAAGAAAAGTTGTGGAAGCGCTTACAAAAGGAATTATCAATAAAATACTTCACACGCCTGTTACCAAGCTGAGAAGTCCTCAATCAAGAGAAGAAAGGCAAGTTTCTTTAAAAATCGTTGAAAAATTGTTTTCTTTAGTAGAAGAGGACAAAAATAACTAATTTTTCTCATTTATATTAAGTTTTTCTAGTGATTTATCGAAATACCTTCGTAAACTGACCATTAGTATTTCTAAATATGCCCATAATCAGTTACTTTAAGTAGTTGTATATCTACCTCCATTAGATTTAATGAAGCGTGTGTTGGCCATAATCCTCGGAGGAGGAAAAGGTTCTAGACTTTACCCTTTAACAAAAATGAGGGCTAAACCTGCTGTGCCGTTGGCAGGTAAGTATCGTTTAATAGATATCCCAATTAGTAATTGTATAAATTCAGGTATTGAAAAAATGTACGTATTGACCCAGTTCAATAGTGCATCTCTAAATAGACATATAGGAAGAACTTATAATTTGAATGGCCCTTTCGGCCAAGGATTTGTGGAGGTTTTAGCCGCGCAACAGACTCCTGATAGTCCCAAATGGTTTGAAGGTACTGCTGATGCTGTAAGAAAATACCAATGGTTATTTCAAGAATGGGATGTTGATGAATATTTAATTTTGTCAGGGGATCAACTGTACAGAATGGATTACAGTTTATTTGTTCAACATCATAGAGATAATGGTGCTGATTTAACTGTTGCAGCTTTGCCTGTTGATGAAGCTCAAGCAGAAGGTTTTGGCCTCATGAGAACAGACGATGTAGGAAATATAAAAGAATTCAGTGAAAAGCCCACTGGACAGAAGTTGAAGGCAATGGCAGTAGATACTTCAAAATTTGGATTAAGTAAAGAGTCAGCTACAGAAAAACCTTATCTAGCCTCTATGGGTATTTACGTTTTTAGCAGAAATACTCTTTTCGATCTTTTAAATAAATTTCCTAGTTATACGGATTTTGGTAAGGATATAATTCCTGAAGCCCTGAATAGAGGCGACACTCTTAAAAGTTATGTATTCGATGATTACTGGGAAGATATAGGTACCATTGGGGCATTCTTTGAGTCAAACCTTGCCTTGACTGAGCAACCAAAACCTCCATTTAGTTTTTATGATGAAAAATTTCCAATTTATACAAGACCAAGATTTCTTCCCCCTTCTAAACTAGTAGATGCTCAAATTACTGATTCAATAGTTTGTGAAGGTACAATCTTGAAGTCATGTAGTATTTTGCATTGTGTTCTAGGTGTAAGAAGCAGGATTGAAAGTGATTCGGTACTTGAGGACACTCTTGTTATGGGTGCTGATTTCTTTGAATCACCTGAAGAGAGGATTCAATTAAGAAAAGGAGGTGGAACACCTCTTGGAGTAGGGGAAGGAACTACTGTAAAAAGAGCAATTCTAGATAAGAATACAAGAATTGGTGATAATGTCGTGATCATTAATAAAGATCGAGTTGAAGAAGCAGATAAGCCAGATTTAGGCTTTTATATCAGAAATGGGATTGTTGTAGTAGTTAAAAATGCAACTATCGCAAACGGAACTGTTATTTAAATCTTTTCGATCATTTTTCGCTGACATAAGAATTTTTTTTGAGCAATTTTGTTGAGTTGCAGGCAAACTATATTTATTGAGTTTTTTAATTTTTTATGTCCAAGGCACATTTTGGTTTAATAGGTCTTGGTGTTATGGGCGAAAATTTAGTTCTTAACGCAGAGAGAAATGGATTTTCTAGTGTAGTTTTTAATAGGACTTACTCAAAAACTGAAGAATTTTTGCAGGGTCGTGGCCTTGGGAAGAATATAGAGGGAGCTGAAACTCTTCAAGAATTTGTTAACAAGCTAGAGAGGCCTAGAAGAATTCTAATGATGGTAAAAGCTGGACCCGCAACAGATGCTGTCATAGAAAATATTTCTGGTTATCTCGAGGAAGGAGATTTATTAATAGATGGAGGTAATTCTCAATTTAAAGATACAGAAAGAAGGGTAAATACTCTTGAAAGTAAAAGTTTTGGATACATTGGAATGGGAGTCTCAGGTGGTGCCAAAGGAGCTCTAGAAGGCCCAAGTATGATGCCAGGTGGCACTAAGGCTTCATATGATGCAATAGAAAGCTTATTAACAAAAATGGCTGCCAAAGTTGAAGATGGTCCATGTGTTGCATATGTTGGACCAGGAGGCTCAGGTCATTTTGTAAAGACTGTTCATAACGGAATTGAATATGGAATTGAACAAATACTTGCAGAAGCTTATGACCTTATGAAGAGAGTCAAAGGTATGAATGGACAGCAGATGTCAGAGGTATTTGGTATGTGGAATAAGACTGATGAATTAGCTTCCTATCTTGTTGAGATAACAGAGATTTGTCTAAATACAAAAGATGAGATAACTGGAGATTATGTCGTCGAAAAAATATTAGATAAAGCTGGCCAGAAAGGTACTGGGTTATGGACTGTTGTAAGTGCTTTAGAATTGGGTGTATCAGTTCCAACTATTTATGCATCTTTAAATGCAAGAGTAATGAGTTCTTTAAAAGAGCAACGTAGTGAGATTGAAAAAACTATTCCATCTAAAGAGATAGAGGATTTTGATTTAGGAAATATATCAGATGGAATGAAACCTTTATTTGATGCTGTAGTCCTTGCCACAATTGCTAGCTATGCCCAAGGTATGGATATTTTAAGAGAAGCATCTGCAGTATATAAATATGGTTTGAATATGCCGTCAATTGCTCAAATATGGAAAGGTGGTTGCATAATTAGATCAAAATTATTAAGTAAAATTCAAGATGCTTATAACAAAGACCCTAATCTAAAAAATTTAATTTTTGATGATTGGTTCAATAATGAAATAGCGACAAGATTAGATAACTTAGCTAAAGTAGTATCTTTATCCACAAAAAAAGGTATACCAGTACCATGCCTATCAAGTACTTTGGATTATTTGAATAGTTATAGAACCAATAGGCTTCCTCAGAATCTTGTTCAGGCTATGAGAGACTGTTTTGGCTCTCATACATATGAAAGAATTGATAAGGAAGGTAGTTTTCATACTGAATGGATGAAATGATTGAAAAGGTTAAAAATGGATATACACTCTACATTTACAAAGACAAGTTAGAACTATCCTCAGAGGTCTTTAAGTTTATTGAAAGCCAAATTGTTCATACATTAAAGAATAAAGAAAGATTCAAATTTTGTGTAAGTGGAGGTTCAACTCCTAAATCTGTCTATAAGCTTTTATCAAAAAGTGATCTTAAATGGGATATGGTTGATGTCTTTTTAGGGGATGAAAGATGTGTTGATCCAAATTCAGAATTGAGTAACTCGTTAATGTTGAAGAATTCATTGTTAACTAATTTTGGATCTAAAGCTTTTTTTTATGAAATTTTTAATGATTTAAATGCTGATGATGAAGCTACAAAAAATCAATTTATTTCTAAATTATTTGAAAAATGCGGATCAAACCCTCCAACTTTTGATTTAACATTATTAGGTCTTGGAGACGATGGTCATACAGCCTCACTATTCCCTTATCAAAAAAATAATAATGTAGATGATTTTGTTATTTTTAATGAAGGTAAAGGTTTAAAAAGAATTTCATTAACGCCAAAGGTTCTTTCAGCCTCTTCAAAGATAATATTTTTAGTTAGTGGAGCTTCTAAAAGAATTGCTCTTGAGAGGTTATTAGATGAAAAAGAGCCACCAGATAGAACACCATCAAAATTAATAAAATCTATTAATAAAATTTCAATATTTTGTGATCAGGAATCAGCAAAAGAATTAGAAATTTAGTTAAAGTCTATTAATAATTTAAATTATTTAATGAGTAAGAAAAAAATTTTATTCCAGAAAAAGGAGTTCGATGGTTGGAAAACATTAAATGATACTGTTATGGGCGGATCAAGTTCAGCTTTTTGTGAAATTTCAAATTCGGGTTTGATTTTAAAGGGTAATATTATCGAGAAAGCAGGAGGATTTGTTAGTTGTAGATCGTCTATATATAAACCTTCTTTAAATGTATCTGAGTATTCATCCTTTGAATTAAATATTGATGGACAAGGAAGAACTTTTAAATTTGCTGTCGCTTGTGAAGATGATCTGCTAGGACTAACCGAATTTATTCCGGGTGGACTTAGATGGATTAAATCATTCCCAACAAAAAAATTCGGGACAACAAATATTCAAATTCCTTTTAGTGAGCTAAAACCTTCAGTAAGAGCTAATAAAGTACGTTTTCCATTTAAATTCAAGCCATCTAAAATTAAAAGATTACAACTACTACACTCTAAGTTTGGTGATGATGGATTACTTAATAATGAGTTTAAACAGGGTTCAATAAAAGTTTTAATTAAATCAATAAGTGTTATTTGAAAATCCACCTAAAAATATAGAGAGCTTAATCGCTAAGTCAGCAGATTTAACAAATAAACCTTTTGTTCATTCTGTCGTAAAAATAAATGGTGAATATGAATTCGAAGATGAAGATATTGATTTAACAGTTAATATCTTATGTCGAGATAAAGAAGGCAAAAGATTAGAAATTTATGATCTTGAATTAGAACTTTTTAAATCAAATAAAGAGTTGGTTTTAGTAATCTCTAAGCTTAATTTTCCTGATGAACCAATATTATGGTGCGGAGTTAAAACATTATGGATGGATAGCAATAATGGAAAAAAATGCAACTCACCTAAATACAACGCTAGATTGGAAAATTTAGCAAATAGGATAAAAAGTTTTATCGATAAAAAAAATAAAATTTGAGCTGATTTATAAATCAGTAACAGCCCCTAAACTTGATGTGCTTACGATTCTCGAATATTTTGAAAGAATTCCTCTTTTGTATTTTTGAATAGGTTTTACCCAATCTTTTTTTCTTTTTTCTAATTCTTCGTCAGATAAATCAACTTCAATTAGTTGTTTTACAGCATCTATTGTAATTAAATCACCTTGTTTTATTAGAGCAATATTTCCTCCTACAGCAGCCTCTGGAGCTATGTGACCCACAACAAGACCATAGGTACCCCCGCTAAATCTGCCATCGGTAATTAAAGCCACCTTCTCCCCTAGCCCTTGACCAACAATCGCAGATGTTGGAGCTAACATTTCTCTCATGCCTGGACCTCCTACAGGACCTTCGTTTCTAATAACAACAACATCACCAGCTTTAATATCGTTATTTAATATCGATTTTAAACAATCCTCTTCACTTTCAAAAATTTTTGCGGGACCTGTTAATACAGGGTTTTTTACTCCGCTAATTTTGGCTACAGAACCTTCGCTCGCTAAGTTACCTTTTAATATCGCTAGATGTCCTTTTTTATAAAGAGGGTCATCTATGTCTCTTATGACATTTTGATTTGTTGGAGGCTTATCTGGAATATTCTGTAAATATTCTGAGATAGTTTTGCCTTCAATGTTTTTGCAATCGCCATGAATTAATCCTGCATTCAAAAGTATTTTCATTACTTGTGGAATCCCACCTGCCTTATGAAGATCCACCGTCACATATTTACCACTCGGTTTAAGGTCACAAATAACGGGTACTTTTTGTCTGATTCTTTCAAAATCATTAATGTTGATATCTATTCCTGCAGTATTCGCAATAGCTAAGATGTGCAATACCGCATTTGTTGATCCGCCAATTGCCATAATTACTGATATTGCATTTTCAAATGCTTTCTTAGTCATTAAGTCTAGAGGTCTTATATTTTTTTCTATTGCAGAGACTAAAATCTCAGCACTTTTATCTGCACTAAGTTCTTTTTCAAGATCTTCAGCAGCCATAGTGGAACTGTGAGGAAGACTTAACCCTAATACTTCAATAACCGCAGACATTGTATTTGCTGTAAACATTCCTCCACAGCTACCAGCACCAGGAATACAATTTTTCTCAACTTGGATTAACCTTTCTTCATTAATTTTGCCTGAAGTTAATTGTCCAACAGCTTCAAATGCACTAACAACAGTAAGATCTTCTCCATGCAATTTCCCAGGCTTTATTGTCCCTCCATAAATGAAAATTGAGGGAATATTCATTCTTGCAATCGCAATCATGGCACCCGGCATATTTTTATCACATCCACCTATAGCAAGTACTCCATCCATACTCTGAGCATTGCATGCTGTTTCAATTGAATCAGCAATAACTTCTCTTGAAACTAGAGAATATTTCATGCCCTCTGTTCCCATAGAAATGCCATCACTTACTGTTATGGTCCCAAAAATCTGAGGCATCCCACCTGATCTTTTTATTGACTCTTCAGCTTTTAGAGCTAACTTATTTAAACCCATATTGCATGGTGTTATGGTGCTGTATCCATTTGCAACTCCAATAATAGGTTTATTAAAATCTTCATCATTAAATCCAACAGCTCTTAACATCGATCTGTTAGGGGATCTTTGCACACCTTGGGTTATTGCAGATGATCTGAGTTTATTCATATTATTTGAGAACCTATTTTATTCTATTGCCCTAACTCTTCAAGTTGCTTCCTCACATCAGCAATTGCAGAATTAAGTTGCTCAACTTTCTTCTCCAGATTCTCTCCTTCAACTTCATTTATATTTTCATTTGAATCAATCGCTTCTGAGCCGTCTTGAATTCTGGAGGAATACATCATTGCTTTTTGTTTTTTTTCTTCCTTTCTTTTGTCTGCTTCGGATATTAACCACCAAGCTAGACCTGCTGCTCCAATAAAAGCACCGCTAATTAATGATAAAAGATTATTTGAAGACGAATCTCTGTATTCAGACATTGGTAAAATATTTACTCCTATATTCTATATTAGTTCTTATCTTGAAATATAGTACTTAAACGCGATAGAGGATTCCCTATACCCGGTACTAATAATTGTGTTTTTTCGTCTTCCTCATCTATGCAAGAAGTGTAAATTACCTGATTAGGGAGTAATTTCGCAATTTCATTTAACCCTTTATTTGAGCAAATAGCAGTTATTAAAAGAATCCTATTTGAATCAACACCTAATTCCTTTAATTTAATTAAAGTATCTAATGTTGCTGATTTTGTCGTTATTTGTTCTGAATAAAATATAACTCCTTCATTTGATTCGATAGTTTTAGGAAGTTCTCCTAATGAGAGGGTTGAATTAGGAATTACTTCTTTAGATCCAAACCAAAGAGATAACCCTTCGGGCAACATTGCGAGCACTTTTATTGGATAATCATTATTAATAAAGAATCCATCTGCGTCTCCATTATCAGTATTTACTATTTCTTTTCTATATGGCAGCCAATTACGTAATGCTTCATATGTAAGCCATTTCCCTAATTGCTCATATCCTGTTGAGTACAAAATATTTGGAGTATTTTTTTCTCGCAATATTGAAAGCCAATGTTTTATTAATGGATGAGGAGGAACAATAACCTTTAGTGACATTGCCATATATTTTCCTTTAAGATACTCTTACAAACTTTAAATACTTAAGTTCTAAAATACAGTCTTATTATGATTAAATCAATTGTTTTCCCCTCACTAAAGAATGCATTAATTTCTTTGATATTCATTGGGATTTTATTTTTTAATTCTGTAAATTCTGCATGGGCTAAAAGACCTCCTGAGATTAGAAACCAGCAAGACCTTAATTTAGAGCCAGATATGCATGGTCAAGACTTAAGTGGTAACGAATACGTTAAGTTTGATTTGAATGGGTTTAATTTCAGTGAAAGTAATTTAGAAGGGGCGGTGTTCAATAATAGTAAATTGCAAAACTCAAAGTTTACTGGAGCAAATTTAAGAGATGCGCTAGCTTATGCAACAGACTTTACAGATGCTGATCTTTCGGATGTTAATTTTACTAATGCTTTATTAATGGAGAGTAATTTTGAAGGGGCGAAAATAGATGGTGCAGATTTTACTGATGCTGTTCTTAGTCGTACACAACAAAAACAATTATGTGCGATTGCTAATGGCACAAATAGTTCTACAGGAGAAAGTACAGAATATAGTCTGGGTTGTTAATCATTAAGGATGAAAAAAAAAATACCAGTTATAGTTGTTTCGGGATTTCTTGGTTCAGGTAAAACAACTTTTCTAAGATATCTATTAAAAGAGAGTAATAAAAAATTTGGTTTAATAATTAATGAATTTGGTGATGTTGGAATTGATGGTGATTTGATTAAAAGTTGTGATAACTGTGATAAATCTGAAGACGATTGCGTAATTGAATTAAACAATGGATGTTTATGTTGTACTGTTCAAGATGATTTTGTTCCATCAATAAAAGCTCTCCTAGAATTTAATCCTCCTATAGAATCAATAATTATCGAAACAAGTGGCTTGGCACTACCAATTCCCTTAATTCAAGCACTTAACTGGCCTGAGATTAGGTCTTCCATCTACCTTGATGTTGTTGTTGGTATCGTTAATGGAGAATCAATGCTTAATGGTTCACCAATTAATGATTTAAATAAAATAACAAAACAATATAATGAAACAGATAAAATTGATCACAACGCCACTATAGATGAACTTTTTGAGGAGCAACTAGAAGTTTCTGATATCGTTTTAGTCTCTAGATCAGATATCTTAAATGATGATCAGTTTGATGTTGTAAAAAATAAAATTGAAGGAAGATTTAATTCATCTACACCAGTCCTTAAATCAAAGAATGGCAAAATTGATTTAAATTATCTATTTGACTTTAATTTTAAAAAAGAGACTTATAAAGAATTTTTAACGGAAGAACATGATCATAATCATGTCGAGCTTGTATCAGATTCATTTAAATTAAATTATTTCCTTGAAAAAAATGAGTTTGAAAAGGAGATTTCAAAAATCTTGGATGAATTAAACATTCTTCGAATAAAAGGACGTATTTGGATTCCAAACAAATCATTGCCTTTACAAATACAAATTGTTGGAAAGAAAATTAATACTTGGTTTGAAGAAGCTCCAAACAATTGTTGGAGACCAAATGATAATGCTGGACTTGAATTAGTAATAATTTCCTTTGATGTAAAATCAATAAAAACTTTCAATAGAAAAATTAAAGAGAAATTTAAGATTTTAAGTGACCCAAAAATAGCAATTTGACTTTAAAATCAGCTGCTGAGATACTTACTTCAATAGACAGCCCAAGATGCAAAATCCAAAAATTGCTTTAAAACAAATAATCTCTGACGATGTTACTTCAATTGATAAAATAAAATGTTCAAAATGTGTAGGGGCAGGAAATTTTAAAACACATGAAAATTCAAGAAGGACTTGCTTAGTTTGTTTTGGTAGAGGCTACATAAACATTTAATAACTCAGAAAACCTTAAGGTAAAAAAATATTTGTTTATTAATCAATAGTACTTTTTATTAAAATTTAAACTAATCTTCTAGTAGAAATTAATTTTTAATTGGACCAATTTGCTGTAAAAGTATTTGTAAGACTAAGACCCTCAGTTTTAGATCCAGCAGGAGAAGCTACCAAATCTGCTTCTATAAAACTTGGAGCCGAGGGAATAAAATCACTACGTATAGGAAAAATGATTGAAGTAAAAATAGAAGGTAATGGTGAAAACGAAGTAAGAGAAAAAATTGATTTATTGTGTGATCGGTTATTCGCAAATACGGTCATTGAAGATTATGAGTATTCACTAGAAAAATTATAAGATGGATGATTTTACTGTAGGAATTGTTGTCTTCCCTGGTTCTAATTGTGATCGTGATGTTTCATGGGCATTGGAAGGTTGTTTAGACATAAGAACAAAATACCTGTGGCATGAGTCTTCAGATTTAAGCGATGTAGATGCAATAGTTTTACCAGGAGGATTTAGCTATGGTGATTATTTAAGATGCGGAGCAATTGCGAGATTCTCTCTATTAATAAATGCTTTGGAAGAGTTTGTTAAAAGTGGAAAAAGAGTTTTAGGAATTTGTAATGGGTTTCAAATTTTGACAGAATCAGGCTTTTTGCCTGGTGCCCTTACTGCAAATAAAAACCTTAATTTCATCTGTGATGATGTTGAACTTGATATTGTTTCTTCAAAAGGAGGTTGGTTTAATGATGGAAGTGAAAAACAAACTATTAAGTTACCCATAGCGCATGGGGAAGGAAGATATTATTGTGATTCTGATACTTTAAAAAAACTTGTAGATAATGAATTGATCGCTTTGAGATATAAAAATAATCCTAATGGATCCTCATTCGATATCGCAGGCATAACTAATAAAAAGGGAAATGTTCTAGGTTTAATGCCTCATCCAGAGCGTGCATGTGACGAGATAATTGGTGGGACTGATGGTCTCTTTACATTAAAATCATTAATATTGAAATAAAAAAAGACCCCCAATTTTGGAGGTCTTTTTTGTTTGATTCAGTTATAAATTAAACAGTAGCGTTTACTTTTGGATCTAAATCACCTTTAGCGTAAAGATCAGCAAAGTAATTGGTGCTGTTTTGCTTGATCTTACTTGCTTGACCTTCGCACCAGAACTGCTTGTATCTGTCAAGACAAACCTGCTTCATGTATTTTCTAGCAGGTTTGTTGAAATGTCTTGGGTCAAAGTTTGACTTGTCAGCAAATGCTGCCTCTCTTACCGCGGCAGTAAAAGCAAGTCTGTTATCAGTATCAATGTTGACTTTCCTGACTCCATTTCTTATTCCCTCTTGAATCTCTTCAACAGGAACGCCATATGTTTGAGGAATTTCACCACCATATTTGTTAATGATATCCAACCATTCCTGAGGCACTGAACTAGATCCATGCATTACAAGATGTGTATTTGGAAGTGCTTTATGGATTTCAGCAATTCTGCTTATTGCAAGAACTTCTCCTGTAGGTTTCCTTGTGAATTTATATGCACCATGACTTGTACCTATAGCAATTGCTAATGCATCAACTTTTGTTTTAGCGACAAAATCTGCAGCTTCTTCAGGATCAGTCAAAAGCATATCTGTAGAAAGTTCACCTTCAAATCCATGACCATCTTCTGCCTCACCTTTTCCTGTTTCTAATGAACCTAAGCAACCCAACTCTCCTTCAACACTAACTCCAACTGAATGAGCGAAATCTACTACTTTTTTTGTTACTGCAACATTATATTCGTAACTAGCAGGTGTTTTTGCATCTGCCTCTAGAGAACCATCCATCATTACTGATGTAAAACCATTTATTGCTGCTGAATAACATGTTGATGGCTCATTACCATGGTCTTGGTGCATCACTACTGGAATATTAGGATATGTTTCTGTAGCGGCAAGTATTAGATGACGTAGGAAAATTTCTCCTGCATAATTTCTTGCCCCTCTTGAAGCTTGGAGGATTACAGGACTATCTGTTTCATATGCTGCTTCCATGATTGCTTGAACTTGTTCAAGGTTATTAACATTGAAAGCTGGAATGCCGTAACCATTCTCAGCAGCGTGATCTAAAAGTAGTCTTAGTGGAACGAGGGCCATAATTAAAATAAGTTAAATGCCATAAAAGCATATGTTTCCGCGAGTTTAGTATAAAGAGGTATCAAATGTCACGTCATTAGATATACAAAATACTAAATTAAAGAAACTAATTTTATGACCCAGAGTATATTTTTAGAATTTTTTAGTTAGTAAGTGTAGCCTGCTACAAACAATTGCTCATCAGATGAAGGTTGAGATCCTGCTACATAGGCACCTTTTGAAGCTTCAGAGTTTGCTTGAGCTCTTGCTATTAGTGCTTTTTGACCTCCTTCAACGTCGCTTCCTTCCCAAGCCTTTAAGCATGAATGCTGTAGTGCTCTTCCATAGGAAAATGAAACATTCCATAAAGCTTTCCTGTAAAGAGTGTTGATATTATTTAAGTAAACAGAAGCAGCTTCTTCGCTTAACCCTCCTGATAAGAAAACTATTCCAGGAACAGATGCAGGAACGCATCTTTCCATAGTTCTGATTGTCATTTCAGCAACTTTCATTGGATCAGCCTTTTTTGGACAATCTGCTCCATTAACTGTCATAGAGGGTTTTAATAGAGTTCCTTCTAGAAAAACTCCATTTGCTTGACAGGCAATATAAACCTGCTTTATTACCTCTTCTTGGACTTCAGCAGTTTTTTCAATAGTATGATCGCCGTCCATTAAGATTTCAGGTTCAATAATTGGTACCAAACCAGATTCTTGAACTGATCTTGCATACCTTGCTAATCCCCAAGCATTCTCTTGAATTGATAGTTTTGAAGGGCAACCATCATTTGTAATTTGCAGAACTGCTCTCCACTTTGCAAATCTTGCACCTTGTTCATAATATTTTGCTGCTCTTTCAACTAACCCATCTAGGCCAGAGCAAAAAGTTTCTACATCTCCTCCTCCAGGAAGTGGATTTAGCCCTTTATCGACCTTTATACCTGGAATAATACCTAAATCATTTAGTTTCTTAACCATTAACTCACCATCTTGGTGATTCTGATAAAGAGTTTCTTCGAAGAGGATTGCACCACTTATATACTTGCCAAGACCTTCTGTAGTAAAAAGCATTCCTCTGTATGCCTTCCTATTGTCTTCAGTATTCTCAACGCCAATTCCAGCGAGTCTTTTACCTACTGTTTTAGTGGATTCATCTACTGCTAATATCCCTTTCCCCTTAGAAGCTAGTAATTGAGCATTCTCTTTAAGCTCATTTTTGTAATAATTTAAAGCCATTCTTTAATAATTCAGTTCAATTGATTTTTCCAGAATATGAAAAAAAAATAAAATCAATCCAATACTTTATCGAGTGATAATTGCTACTTATAGATGTATAGCTTTAAATTTTGATTCTTAATCCGCTTTTCGAAGATTCTCTTATAGCCTCGCAAACTTTATGACTAGCAAGTCCCTCACATAAGCCTGGGATAATGGGTGTTTTATTAAAAATACTCTCAGCCCATAAATTTTGAATTCTTAAAACTGGAGCTATTCTCCCATCAGTCCATGTTTTTTCAAAATTAAAATTTGAATCTGCTGTTAGATTTTGTATTTTATTTTCGTTGTTTGAATATTTCAAATTAAAACCATGGACATAATCTTTTTGGTTCTCGCTTTTAAGAATAAGTGAACCTTTGCTTCCATATATTTCTAAACTAAATCCTCTACCGTTTTTAGAAATCGATGATAAAGATACCTGACATGGAATAAGATTCGAGCTGTAGTTTGACATTTCTATATTGGCTAAACATACATCTTCACTCGTAACATCATTTAAATTAGATGAATTAGGTAAAGGTCTTTTTTTTATTGATGTAGCTAACTTGCCAGTCACGTTTATTGCTTCTCCAAAAAACCAATTCAAAATATCGAATGCATGAGTACCTAAGGCGCCAATAACTCCTCCACCTTTTTCTTCCAATGAATACCAATTCCATGATCTTTTGGGATCGGATCTGCTGTCCATTAACCAATCTAATTTGACTAAATATATATCTCCTAAGATATTTTCATCAATAAGTTTTTTTGTCTGAAGGAAAAGAGGTACTTCTCTATATTCAAAATCAACACATACGCTTAAATTATTAATCAAAGATATTCTCTGAAGCTCTTCAATTTCTGAGGAGGATATTGAAACGGGTTTTTCTAGGAGCAAATTTTTATTATTCTCAAGAGCTTGTTTTGCTAATTTAAATCTTGATTCAGGAGGGGTAGCAATAATGATCCCATCAATTTCTGGAGATTTAATTAAGTCATCCCAATCATGAAAAAAATCTAAGCCCGTTTCTTTTTCTAATATCGTTTTTTGTTTTTTCTCGTAATGATAAATAGCTACAGGAGTTAAGTAATCAGACTCTTTTATTGCCTCTAAATGAACTTTTTTACCAAACCCTAGTCCAGCGATTGCTATTTTTAATTTTTTATTTTTAGGATTCATTCTTATCCATTAATAAACTCTGAACAGCTATTTTCAATAACAACATCTATGAGTTCATCATTATTAGAAGTTTGCCATTTTGAATTGAATTGAGGTATTCCATTTATGGAAGTATCTTTGAACTTTTTTTCATCGCAATTAATTCTCATAACATAAAGTGATAACTCTCCATCATCATCGGAATTAGTTGGATTTTTAAAGAACTTTGTTAAAACACTTATTTCATTATTTGAAAGCTGCTTAATACTCCCTTTATCAAGCCATTCTTTCCCTTCATTATTCTCTTTTAGTAGGACCCAGTCAACATTTCCTATTCCAAAAGAATATGGAGCAAAATTTAAAATAAAAAATAATAGGCTTAAAGAAAAATAAAAGAAATTTGAAATAATTCTCATTTTACATTTTTGCTTTTACAAGCTCTTTTACACCATGAATTTTTAAAATTTTAGTCAGAGTATCCTTGAGATCTTTTCTTTTAACTATTACATCAACAAAACCATGCTCAAGTAGATATTCAGCTGTTTGAAAATTATCGGGTAATTTTTCTCTTAATGTTTGTTCTATAACCCTTCTTCCAGCAAAACCAATAAGAGCTTTAGGCTCCGCCAAAATTAAATCACCTAACATTGCAAAGCTTGCTGTTACCCCTCCAGTGGTTGGGTGAGTTAACAAGGGCATATAAAGAAGATTTTTTTCTTTATGTTTTTTTAATGCTCCAGATATTTTTGCCATTTGCATGAGACTTAACATACCTTCTTGCATCCTTGCTCCTCCTGATGCGCAAACAATAAGAATTGGAAAATTTTCTAGAGTTGCTCTCTCAATTATCCTTGTAATTTTTTCTCCAACTACTGAACCCATGGATCCTCCCATAAATCTAAAATCCATAACAGCTAATGCTAATGGCATTGAATTTACAGAACAGATACCTGTTACGACTCCATCTCTTAAACCTGTGCCTGCTTGACTTTCTTTAATTCGATCAGCATACGCTCTTCTATCTTTAAAACCTAAAGGATCTGTAGGACTTAGTGAACTATCAAATTCCTCGAATGAATTTTTGTCAGCAATTATATTTATCCTTTCATCGCTATTAATCCTATTGTGGTGTCCACAATTACTACAAACATTGAAATTTGAAATTAGGTCTTTTCTATAGGCTACTTGCGAACATTCTAAACATTTAACCCACAAACCATCTCCCTCATCAGTATCTTGCGAAACTTTCCCAACAAATTGATCTTTACGCCTTGCGGCAAACCAGTCGATTAATGACACAACGTTTCCTGTTTTTTCTATTTAAGTCTAAATAAGGTACTTTTATCAAGAAAGATATATAAAAATTTGAGATCCTCTAGATTAAAAACTCCTCAAAGTAAAAAATATAATGATTTTAATTGATAATCGAAAATTAATTATTATTTTTCTCCTCAATCATTTTATGAATTATTGGAGTGAGAATTAGTTCCATTGCGAATCCCATTTTCCCTCCATTTACAACAATACTTGTTGGACTTGACATAAATGAATCGTTAATCATTCCAAGCAAGTATTGAAAATCAATCCCCCATTTTTCTCTTGCCCCTTTTCTGAAATGTATGATCACAAAACTCTCATCAGGAGTTGGGATATTCCTGCATATGAAAGGATTAGAAGTGTCAATTGTAGGAATTCTTTGGAAATTAATATCGGTTTTGCTGAATTGTGGGCAAATGTGATTTATATAATCAGGCATTCTTCTCAATATAGTATCTACAATGGTTTCCGCTGAGTAACCTCTTTCTGCGTTATCTCTATGGATTTTTTGAATCCACTCTAAATTTGTTATCGGAACAACACCAACAAGTAAATCAGCATAAGATGCCACATTGTATCCATCACCTTCTACCCCGCCATGCAAACCTTCATAAAAAAGTACATCTGTTCCCTCAGGAATATCTTCCCATGGAGTAAATTGTCCAGGTTCCAAGGATGTGCCAAGTCTTGCATTATGTTCTTCTGCTTCTTCAAGACTATGTAGATAATATCTTTTCTTTCCTCCTCCAGTTTCACCATAAATTTTAAAAAGTTCTTCTAGCTTGTCAAAAAGATTAGCCTCTGGACCAAAATGAGAGAAATTTTCACCTTTTGAAAGAGCCTCTGCCATCGCTTTTTTCATAGGCATTCTTTCAAATCTGTGGTAACTATCACCTTCTACAACTGCGGGAACAATATCTTCTCTGGCAAAAATATGCTCAAAGGCTCTTTTTACTGTACTTGTTCCTGCTCCTGAAGATCCTGTTACAGCGACTACTGGATGACTTTTTGACATTTTTTAAAAACAATATCTCATGATTCTGACAGGTAATATGCCAACTTTATGTTTTACTTAAAAATATTTTTTTATTTATTAATTTTTTTTTAAATTTCATCCATTATTTTATCTCCGATTTCACTGCAAGATAAAACTTCGGAAGATCCATAAGCTAAATCTGCTGTTCTAAATCCTTTTGATAAAACTTTATCAATGGCAGTTTCTAAATTTTCTGAAGCTTCTTCTTCATTTAATCCAATTTTTAACATCATGGAAGCAGATAAAAGCATTGCTATAGGATTCGCTATGTTTTTACCAGCTATATCCGGAGCCGAACCATGAACAGGTTCAAAAACTCCGGGCCCATCATTGTTTAGAGAAGCAGAAGGAAGCATACCAATAGAACCAGTTAACATTGCGGCTAAGTCGCTTAAAATATCTCCAAATAAATTACTTGTTAAAATTACATCAAATTTACCAGGATCTCTAATTAATTGCATTGCTGCATTATCAACGTACATATTGCTTAGAGATATATTTTTATCTTTTGAGGTGATATTTAAAACTGTATCTCTCCACAATTGACTAACCTCAAGAACGTTTGATTTATCAACAGAACATATTTTTTTATTTCTTTGGTTAGCAATTTTTATTGCTATTTCAGTTATTCTCTCTATCTCGGCCGCATCATAAACCATCGTATTGAAAGCTTTTGGGATTTTTGTATTTGTTATATGTCCTCTTGGTTTTCCAAAATAAATTCCCCCTATTAATTCTCTTACAACGATAAGATCTACATGCTCAACGATTTCCTTTTTTAATGTACTTGCATCTAATAGAGATTTTCTCATTTTGACAGGCCTTATATTTGCGAAAAGGTTTAGGGCAGATCTTAACTTTAGTAATCCACTTTCTGGCCTTAATTCTCTTGCAAGAGAGTCATATTTAATATCTCCAACACATGCTAAAAGTACAGCATCACTTTTTTTGCATTGATCAAGTGTCTTATCTGGAGCAGGAGTCCCATATTTTTCATAAGCTATCCCTCCAAATAATTCTTCAATAATCTCAATATCTAAATTATGATTTTTTGAAAGCTTTTTTAAAACTTTTTTTGAAACTTCTGAAATCTCTGGTCCAATTCCGTCTCCTGACAATAAAACAATCTTATATTTCTTCATTTAAATTTTTGTTTAATAGAACAATAAATTATTGCTTGTCTAATTGTCTAAGTTTTTTTGCTAATTCTGGTAATTTTTTAAAAATACTTGAACTCCTTAGCCAAGATTTATTTTCCATCGCGGGGAAACCACTAATTACCCTGCCATCTTCTATGTCACAATGAATTCCGCATTTTGAACTCGCTATGACATTATTACCAACTTTTACTCTATTATTGACTCCTACTTGCCCTGCCAAAATAACACCATCTCCAATATTTGCTCCTCCAGCGATACCAACTTGTGCTGCTAATGCACAATTCTTTCCAATTTTTACTCCATGACCTATTTGTATTAAATTATCCAACTTTGTACCCTCATCAATAAAAGTAAATCCAACTGCGGGTCTATCAATACAACAATTCGTTCCAATTTCTACAAAACTCATTATTTTTACACCACCTTTTTGAGGCATCTTTACCCATTTGCCATTTTTAGGAATAAAACCAAATCCCTCTGATCCAATAACAGAATTTGAATTAATTACACAATTATTTTTTAGAGTGGTATTTTCATAAATAACACAATTTGGATGAATTATATTATTATTTCCTATTCGAACATTGCCTAAAATTGATGATCCAGGAAGAATATGATTATTGTCTCCAATTATAGTATTTTCCCCAATATAGACATTAGGTCCAATATGGCAATCTGCTCCAATTATTGCTGTGTTGTCTATAACCGCTGAAGCGTGAATTCCTGGTTTGAAATTGATAGTTTTATATAAACAATCCAATACTTCTGCAAATGCAATTCTTGGATTTTTAACGATTATGTTTGATATATTGAGTTTCTTTAGGGCACTAACGATTTCATCGTTGTTAGTAATTATTATTGCTGATGCTTTAGTTTGATCTAATTTTTCTTTAAGGATATTATTTTCTTCTAAAAAAGATATTTGATGTTTAACTGCAGTATCCAATGAGGCAGCATCATCTATATTTAAATCTTCGAAAATATTGGCACTAATAAAATTTGAATTTCCTTTTTTTATTAGATCAACTAAATCACTTAAAAGCATTTTTCAGTTTTAATTTTTTTTCTAAGAGAGAGCAAGAACATCTCTATGTACGACAATTATCGAGGAGTTTTTATTTTCTTTATTATTTAAGATACTTCTTAATTTGTCGCTACTTATTGATACTAAACCTTTTGCAACTTCTTTATCATTTGTATTTACGATTTTAACTGCTTGATTAATCGTAAAGTTTCCTTCTACATTCTTAACACCAACCGCTAAAAGTGAGGCACCTTTTTTTTTAATTGCAAAATAAGCGCCATCATCTAAAGTAATTTTCCCTACTGTTTGAATTGCATGTGAAAGCCAACTTTTTTTGTTCCCAATAGGTTTTTCTACTGGATAAAACAAAGTTCCAATTTTATTATCATTAAAAATTTCAATTAAGTTTTTTTTATTAGTTCCATCAACTAGTTGGACTTCGACTCCTCCTTTTGTTGCTATTTCGGCAGAAATTAATTTTGTAGATATTCCTCCTGTTCCCCATTGATTATTTGAGTTTTGAATATTTTTATCTTTAATTTCCTTTAATTCACTATTATGAACTTCTTTAATAGGTTGCGCATCTTTATTATTGCGTGGATCTTTTGAGTATAGATTTTCAATATCGGTTAATAAAATAAGCTTGTTAGCATTTATAGCCAAGGCAACTAAGGCAGAGAGGGTATCATTATCTCCATATTTAAGCTCTTCATTTGCTACGGTATCATTTTCATTTACTATTGGAATAACATTCAAATCGATTAATTTTTTTAAAGTTTTAGAAGCGTTATTAAATGATTCTCGTGAATTGAAATCAGCTTTAGTTATTAAAATTTGAGCAATATTATGACCTAATTTATAAAATACTTTATCGTACAAGGACATTAAATTAACTTGACCAACTGCAGCAGTAGCTTGAAGGGTACTTAAATCATTTGGTCTCTTTTTAATATTTAATTTTTGGCAACCTAATCCAACGGCTCCACTAGTTACTAGAATTAATTTGTTTCCTTTTGAAAGAAAACTTGTAAAGGATCTAGAAAGGTTTTCAATAACTTCTTCTGTAGATAATTCCTCTGTTCCTCTTAAAATACTAGTACCAATTTTTATAACCCAAGTTTTCATTTTATAAAATTAGAAATTAATTTTTCTATTGTCAAAGTTAAATTAAATTTTATAGGCAAGCCATCTCTATTTAATCGCTTAACTAATATTGTTTTTATATCACATCTATTACCAACAATAATATCTGTAAAAATTCTGTCGCCAATAATGGCTATATTTTTTGGCTCTCTGCCAATTTCTTTGATAGCAGATAAAGTTACTTTTTTTCTTGGTTTTGATGCATTGTATTTATACCTTAAATTTAATTCTTTCGCTATTTTTGCGATTCTTTTTTTTGATGGATTATTACTTATTAAATATAAGGAGAAAAGTTTTTTAGATTCTATGATCCAATTTTTGACAGCTTTTGGGATCATATTTGATTTTCTATTTACTAGAGTCCCATCCACGTCTAGCAATAAAGAATTAATTCCTTTTTTTTGCAACTCAGATTGAGAAATATTATATATTGGTAAGTTTGAATCCCAATTGACTTTTAGGATAGATCTCATTTATTTTAAGAACTACTTTTTTCAAGCTCAGTTTCAATCAAAGGTTGAATTTTATCGAACTCATCATCTTCAACTAATGAGGCACCTTCGTCTTTTAATTTACCCACAATAAAAAAAGGATCTAGTGGTATATATAAGCCATATTCTTGGTCAAAAAGATTAAAGTTAACGAGCAATTCATAACTCTCACTATCATCATCGACGTAATTCTCTTCTAATTCATCGTAAATTGGTTCTTCAAGTTCACCTGATACTGTTAATGTAACTGCTGATCTGATAAGTCTTAAATCATGTTCTTGAAGAACTGCTTCAGCATTTTTTAGTATTTGTTCATTTTTATCTATTTTCTCAATTAGTTCAGGTTCATCTTTTTCATTTATCTTAAAAAGACTTACTGGAGTATCAACTGGCGTTAATAATGCATATTCTTGACCTTCAACACTTACTAATTGTTCAAGATAACAAAATAACTCGTTTCCATTTGAGTCATTTAATAAAAGAGTCTGTGCATCATAATTATCATTTGAATTGGCTTCTTTCATTTAAAAATTATCTATTCTTTTTAATACTAATATTTTATCTGACGTTTACCAGCTATTTCTTCTAATTCAGGACCCTCTTCGATCCATTGTTCAAGTATTATTTTTGCTGAAAAACTATCAATCAATCCGGATTTATCTTTTTTTATTCCAAATCTTTCTGAAGATTCCCAGGTTGAACTATGTTCGTTGACGAAAGAGAATGGAAGCTTTAATTCATTTGAAAGTAATTGACCGTAATTTTTACAGTTAATAGCTTGAGTGGTCATTTGACCTTCCTCATCTAGTGGAATACCCACAATAAACCCAGTCAAATTAAATTCATTTATATAATTTCTAATGATTTTAAACTCTTGATTATTTTCAAACCGTTTCACTGCTGGAAGTATATTTGATGTTATGCAGAGGGGATCACAATAAGCTAATCCTATTCTTTTGGTACCTATATCCAAACTCAAAATTGACTTGGGTTTGGGTTTGCAAAATTTCACTTTGTTTTTAATGGAAAAGGAGATGGATATGGATTACCTTTTGGACTTAATTTTTCAAAGATTGATTCCAAAGATTGATTTATTATATTTACTTGTTTGGCTTCATTCTTAACTATTGTGTTCCTGATAAGAATTATTTCTTGATTTTTTTCTTTGAGATTACATTCTTCGAGAAAAAGATTTAATTGAGAATTTTCTTTATAGGTTTTTAAATATGAAACAGGTGATTTTTCAAAGAATCTTTTTATAAATTCTTTTAAAATAGAATTGAATCTCTTATCCCAAAATCTACTTATAGTTAAAGTATAAATTTCTTCATTTTGATAATTAATATCTTTTAAAATTGTAAATAAAACTGAATTTTCATATATTAAGGCACCACTCTTAGAGTTATTTCTTTTAAGAATGTCGTCTTGATCAAAATCTAAAATATTTCTTATTAGGGGAGATTGATTTGATCTTATGAAATTAACTATTTTTAATATATTTTGTTTATTAATTTTTTGGAATTCATTAATTAATTCATAGGCATTAGTATTTTGATTTATAGATTTATTTAGATCAGAACCATCCCAAAGGATTATCTCTCCTAACGGTTGAAAGCCTAATTCTCTGGAGGTTGATATGAGGTCAATATTATTTATATCAGCGTTAATTATCCAACTTGAAGTTTTGATCTCTTTTATTGAGATAGATTTTTTTATCAATCCTAAAGTTAATTGTCTATCTGTTAAAGAACACTTGTTGTTAATCAACTTGGGCTTAGATATTTTTAAGCAAGTCTCTTTTTTGTTTAAAGGAAAAATATTCAAATAACCAATAATTTCGTTTCCATATATAGCAATTATGCATTTATTTTTATTTTTCTTAAGATTATTTAAGAAAATTTTTAAGTCATCAAAGGTATTTATAATTGCCATCTTTAAAAACCAATTATTCAATTTCTTATTTTTAATATCTATTAAAAGATTAATGTGCCTTATATGGAGTTCCTCAAAAGTTACTTCCATTCCTTTTTTTGATTGAAAAGAGTAAGAGGTATCTTTTTTCATTTACTTTTTTCTCTTATTAATACTATAGGGGTTTTTTCATCTCCATTGCCAGCTGGATTAGATATTAAGTTTCTTTTGAGAATTATATTTACTTTTTTATTTGAACTAGCTAGGACTTTCACACCTCCAAGATCATTAACATCGACAACAGCAACATCTATATTTAGATAGTTCGAGACCTCCTTACAAAATAAATCCGCATTGAGAGGACCCATAACTATACTCTTGTCGTAAGGTGTAACTGTACCGCTTATATCATCAATGAGGGATGATTCTGAACCGGTTAACCTATAAAACATACCTTTAATACCAACTATTTTGAAGAGAGATCCAACAAATAGTGCAAAGGTTATTCTTGTGACTCCGATTCTATTTATTAATAATTGCATGCCACAAGCTGTTGCGAGACTGCTTGTAGGGTGAAAAAAATAACATAAAGCTATCGAAAATAAACTATATTTTATATTTTGAGGGGAAATATATCTATTTTGCATAATCGCTAGTGGACTCTCACCGATTGTTAAAATATCATTTTTTTCTACAATTCCTTTGCAGTATTCAATCACAGTATTTACTGGGTTATCAAAGCAACCAAGTAAATCAGTTTTAATAGCAAAAGCTTTATATTTATTATTTATTGGAATTTCAAAAACTTCTTTCGGCCTTTGTTTTTGACCATCTAAATTAATTAACAAACAATCCTTATTATTTGAAATACCAAAATGTCCATAGTTCTCCCAATATACTTTTAACCATAGATATTTTATTTTTTTTCTAAAATTATTATTTCTAAACTTATATATGATTCTTACAAATAATTCTGAATTTGACTTGATAATTGTTGTTGGCCAGTAATTATTTAAATTCTTAATTTTATTATTTTCATATATATAAATATCTTCTTGATAATTAAAATTTTGGCAATATTCGTTACTTTTACTTTTAAAAAAATCTAATTTAAAATTTATATTAGATACCATCGTCTCTTTGGTTTTACTTTTATTAGTTATTTTAAAATCAATAATTAATTCGTTTAAACCATCCTTTTTTTTGATTTTGTAATTTATTGGTACCAGATTTAACTTTGATTTGGGTAAGTTTTTAATATATAAATCTGAAAGAATTAAAAAAATTAAAAGAGCTAAGAGGATATTTATTAATATCATTTTTTTAATTAATTTTTATTTTTATCTTTTTTTTCAGAAATGATACTGTTGTATTCATTAAAACTTTCTACAGAAAATGTCGTATCTTCTATATCAATTCCTTTTAGTTCTCCTATAACTTTGTTTAATTCATCGATATTAATCATTCCATTTTTATCATATTTAACTTCACCATCACTATTTAAAATAATGGTTTGTGGAATTAATCCGTTCCAGTAATAATGCGGCTCATTTCTAAGATCAGACTTTTCTTTATCCTGTAATTCATCAGTAGTTAGAGCAATGATATCTATATTATTTCTCCATATCAGGTCTAAACCAGATATAATCGGAGCCATAGCTTTACTATCTGAGCTATCGTCAATATAAAAAAATAAAACTGCGACTCTTTTATTTTTTAATGATTCCTGAAGAGTTGTCTGGGGAGGAACTATAGCCCCATTACCTGCGTATATAGGAAAGATGTTGCCATCGTAACTATCAGAATCTCTAGAGGCATTTGCTTTATATGGACTTAAGAAAATTAATGCTATTAGGATCCATTGAATTATTTTCATTAAAGTTTAAAAACTTACTTTGAACTTGATCTTCCTAATCCTTGAAGGATTCCTTTTCCAACTAAACCGATAGCTTTGCCAACGACCTTTGTAAGGAAAGTTACGAAAAGATTACCGATATACTTTACAGCAACTTCTAACTGCGGTGCTACGGCATCTCTTATCTCAACTAACAATGTAACTTGTTTTTGTAGCCATTCTAGATTCTCTAATTCTTTCTCCCTATTTTCATTTTTAAAGTATCGGGTAAATTTTTTATCGATAATATCAATATATTCTCGTTTACTCTCATACAAGTAGATAGGCATATAAATATTGTCATGCCAGCGATTGTAGTTATTAATATTATTTCTAAATCTTTCAAAATTTCTTGTTGATTGTAATTCGGGATTTATTAGTACAGTCCTTAATTCAGGCCAAGTAGAACAAATATTAAAGATTTCAGAAGCTAATAAATTACAGTTCCTTATTGTCCAATTTGAAATTATATTTTCAAGGATCAAAAACGATTCTGTTTCATATAGAGGAAGTAATTTTCCATCATAGTCAAGAGCTTCATTTTTAATAATTGGCTCAATAAACATTATTGATTCATGTGATTCTCTATCTATCTCTTCGCAACTTACTTCACTATAAATAAAATCATTTATTGAAATAGATTCGCCTCCTTTTTTTAATCGAAAATAGCTGTCTGTGATATTTGAAATTGTATTAACTTTAAGTTCTTTTATAAGAGAATTTAAATCATCTTTAAAATCTTTCTCCTTATAGTTTTCCTTAATATTTTTTACTAAATTATCTAACTCATCTAACATTTTGCAAATTAGTCGTGAAATGAATTCTTTCTTTATCCCAGAGAGAATTATTGATGAATTATTAAATTCAACCTGTAAGTTAGTTGAGCTATACCTTTCTTTTAATCTTTCTAAAATTAAATTCCATATTTCTGTAGTGTTTTTATCTTTAATGAATACGGTGTTCTTATTTTCAAGATTAATTTTATTTTCAGTGTAAACTGCCTCTGTATATAGTTCTAGTGAATTACCCCATAAGAAAATTAGAAAAGATTTTGCAGTAATAAGTTCTCTTAATCTTCCTTTTAAGATGAATTTATAAAATTCTGGTGTTGAATCAGAGTTGACATATTTGAATATATAGTTAATTTCAGAATCTATTTGTTTAAGACCTGAAGTTAGAATTTTTTGACTAAAAGAGATAGGCTTATTTTTGTTTAATTGAACTCGAGAATTATTTTCAATATCAAATACCCTTCCTCCATTTAAAATGGTATCAATAGATTCAAGAACTTTTTCTACACTGGGATTTAAAAGAAAACCTTCAGCATTTAAAGATGGAGGAGTATTTGCTTCATAAACAAGTTCGCCAGAGAGTATTATAAGAAACTTTGATTCATCATATCTTTCTCTTAATTTTAATAATTCTAACCTTATAAGATCTTCTGATTGAAAATTAAGAACATTCCATATAACTAAATCCGGAGTTTCATCACCTGTTCCATTATTAAAATTAATGTCTAAATTTTGGTCTAGTGATGTTAACTTAAGCGATAAAGATTCTGCTATTAAGCTTGGAGCAATAATCAATATCGATTTTTTTGAAATTAATTCCAAGACTAGATTTCTTATCTCTTATACAAAATTAACTAACAATTACTGCAAACACCAGCCTTAAATGAATTTTTATACTCTTTTAAGCGTAGTAATTTCTGTTTAGATCAAAGTCATTTAATCTCTCCGATGACAATAAATTATTAGCCTCGTTTATCGTAAATTTATTTTCATATAGAGCTTTACCTACAATTACTCCAAAGAGTCCAGAGCTTTCAAATTTTACTAACGATAATAAATCAGAAATCGAACCAACACCTCCTGAGGCTATTACTGGAATATCTGTAATTTCAAGTATGCTTTTTATGAATCCTTCATTTGTCCCTTCTAACGTCCCATCTGTATTTATATCTGTAACAATAAAACTAGCAATTTTAAATGAAGAAAACTCCTTTACTAGATCTGTGGCAAAAATATTAGATTGCTCAAGCCAACCCCTTGTACTAACTTTTCCATCTTTTGCATCTATCCCAACAATTATCCTTCCAGGAAATTTATTTGATAAGTCTTTAACTAGTTCTTTATTTTCTATTGCAGAGGTTCCCATGATAACTTTCTCAATACCATAAGAAAATAATTGTTCTATCCTTTCTTGAGACCTTATGCCCCCACCTATTTGAATAGGTATATTAATTGTTTTTGCAATCTTTTTTATTGATTTATCGTTTGTTGGGGATCCAGTTTTTGCAGCATCCAAATCAACTATATGTATATATTTTGCCCCCTCGTTTTCCCAAAATTTAGCTTGCTCATGAGGCTCTTTGGTAAAGTCTTTTCTTTTATTAAAGTCGCCTTTAAAAAGCCTTACACACTTACCATTCATTAAATCAATTGCTGGTATTAGGTCCATAGAATCATCCTTTTCATTAATTACTTATTAGTAGTACTATTCAATATGTAATTCTATTTAAGATTACTACTTCAGTTAGATATTTTTTGAATATGAAAATTCTTGTAATGGGTGGCACTAGATTTGTTGGCAAGTCTTTGGTTGGAAAGTTATTAAGTAAAAATTATGATATTGATATTTTCACGAGAGGTAATAAAAGTAATCCTGAAAAAACAAATTTAATTAAGGGTGATAGAAATAATTCAGAAGATATCGTCAAGCTAAGAAATAAAAAGTATGATGTTGTTTATGATATTTCTGGACGAGAGTTAGAACAAACCAAACTTCTTATAGAAAATTTAGATAACTCTTTCCAGAGATATATATATGTAAGCTCTGCAGGTGTTTATAAAGATAATTGTGAACTACCCTTATCCGAAGTTGATCCAATTGATCCAGATAGTAGGCACAAAGGAAAGTTTGAGACAGAAAATTGGTTAAAAAAACAAAAAATTCCTTTTACAAGTTTTAGACCTACTTATATTTATGGACCAGGAAATTATAATAAAATTGAAAATTGGTTTTTTGAAAGGTTATTTACAAAAAAATCCATACCAATTCCTGGTGACGGGTCTTTAATTACTCAACTAGGCCATGTTTCTGATCTAACTGATGTAATGATTAGGTGCATAAATTTTGAAAATTCCAAAAATAATATTTATAACTGTTCAGGAGAAAAAGGAGTTACGATAAAGGGTTTAATTTATTTCTGTGCGAATGTTATTGGATTAAACCAAAATGAGATTTCTTTAAGAACATTTGATTATCAAAAATTAGACCCTAAATCTCGAAAGGGATTTCCAATTAGATTAAATCATTATCAGACTGATATCTCTAAGATAAAACGTGATTTAGAGTGGGTGCCAACTTTTGATTTACTTAATGGTTTAAAGGATAGTTTTGTGAAAGATTTTAATAATAAAAAGAATGAGGAGTTTGATGAAAATTTAGATAATATTCTTTTTAATTCTTAAATAGCCTAATAATGTCACAAAAGTCAGGATGAATCCTAACCAATAAAAAATTAAAGCCAAATTATTCAATAAGCTAATTTTTAATGGTGTAAAGAAGGTAATTACTGAAATAAAAAAGAAAAATGTTTTATATTTACCTAACATAGATGCTGGTAAACCGTCTTTTGTAGTTTTCCTCAGGCTAGAGATAATTAATTCTCTGAATAAAATTAATGACAAAGACCAGAAGGGTATAAAATTATTTTTACAAAGGAAGGTTAAAGGAATTAAATATAATACTTTATCGCTTAAAGGATCAAGGATAGCTCCTAATCTAGTTTTAAGATTAAATTTCCTTGCAATCAAACCGTCAAAATAATCAGTTAAACCTCCAATAATAATCAATATAAAGACATAAACAGGTCTGTTAATTTCTAAAAAAAGTATTAATGGAAATACAAGGAAAAGACGAGATATCGATAATAAGTTGGGAATATTCAATGTCAAATTTTTAAGATTTTTTCTTAATAACAAATTAGTTTTTGTATATAAAAAATATATTACACTCTCAACAAGCTTAAATTTTTAGTAGAAATCATAAATGGTTTTTAATGCTAGATTCTAAAATTTAATTTAAATCTGAATCCTAAAGATTATAAACTCAACTTTTCTTTATGAATGATGATGTTTTATATTACAAAATTATACCTTATTTCTAATGCAGCCTCATAGCCTAAAGCTATCTCCAGAATCTGATTTGATATGTTCAATTAAAGAATATTCTTTATCGAATAATTTATACGGGTATGTTGCTGGAGTGGTTGGTAACCTTAGAACAGTTTGTATTCAATGCCCAGGAAATCAAGAGATAAATAAATTTGAGGGAAATCTAGAGATAGTTTCTTTAAATGGACATTTTAATAAAGGAGATGTTCATTTACATTTGAGTTTTGCAGATGAGGGATGTAATGTCTTTGGCGGGCATCTTGAGGAGGGATGTATTGTAAAAAAAGGTACTGATATATTATTACTTTCTTACGAACAAAAAATTATTAATATCTCAAGTAATGATTTATTGAAAAATGAATCACGTGTAAAAGCATATATTTTAAAGGATTGTCCTTGGTCTAAAAGAGCAATTAGGTTGCTTAATTCTTTATCTATCCCTCATGAAGTTAATTTAATAGACAATGATGAGAGCTTTCAAAAAATAATGGCTCAAAGTAGCCATAACACTTTCCCTCAAATATTTTTGGATAATAAATTTTTTGGAGGATATGATGAACTTTCAGAACAAGCAAAATTTGATAACTTAATTTCATTTAAGTAATCTAAATTTTTTAACTATTACGATTACTAAGCTTTTCAGCAACTAATTCGTCCTCTAACTGCTTTATTAATCTTGATACAAGACTTTGAAATTCTGGTTGACAGCCTTTAAATGCAGCTTTATGTCTTATTGGCTCATTTCTAGTTCTTAAATCAGTAAGCATTAATTGTAATGCGTCAATTTTGGGATTTATTTTCATAGTTTTAATTTATATATTTACATCTTTTAAATCATTTGCATAGCTTTTTTAAAAGATATCTTTTTATTATCATTCGAACTTGTAACTTCTATTAATTTATTTATGGATTCTTTGTTTTTTAAAGAATCTATACAACATTGCGCAACTAATCTTCTTGGGATTGATCCATTAATTTGAGTATCCTCCTTTGAATAATTTATATTTTCTAATTTAATATCTTCATTTTCCTTTAATCCTCCAGGTCTAATAATAGTCCATTCGAAATTTGAACTTCGTAGGAAGTTTTCACCTAATTTCTTCCAGATAAGAATTAAACCAAATAAGTTTAATGGGTGAAATAATTTACCAGTACAAAGGGAACTAACTAAAATAACTCTTTTAATCCCAACTCTTTTGCAACTCTCTAATTGCCTGTATACACCTAAAGCATCAACCTTTGCAGGACCAGTTAAATCTAATGATGCTCTAGCTCCAGTCGCAATTATCAAAGCATCAATATCTTTTAAAGCTTTATCAAGTTCTTCTTTTTTGTCTAATGAAACCCTAATAGTTTCTAAACTCTCTAGTCCTGCTGAGACTTTTGAATTCTTTCTGATGA
>QCRH01000008.1 GCA_003211955.1 Prochlorococcus sp. AG-459-O09
TATTAAATTCAATGCCCTCATTAATTAAAATAGTCATTGCTTTAATACAAGAAGAGATTGTTTCTGCAGTATCAAATATTGGCTCTTTATCCTCTTGAAAATCCTTATTGTAAGAAAGTGGTACCCCTTTGACCATCGTTAACAATGCCTGGAGATGTCCATACACTCTTCCTGTCTTACCTCTTATCAATTCTGAAACGTCAGGATTTTTTTTCTGCGGCATTAAGCTACTTCCTGTGGCACATTTATCTGTTAATTTTGCAAAAGAAAATTCATCAGTTACCCATAAAATTATTTCTTCTGAAATTTTACTTAAATGAGACATCAATATAGCAGATGCGGAAACAAACTCTATACAAAAATCTCTATCACTTACTGCATCAATACTGTTTTTATAAATCTTTTTAAAGCCTAATTCTGAAGCTGTAAAGTGCCTATCTATTTTTATTTTTGTTCCAGCTAATGCTGCAGCGCCTAACGGAGAAATATTAACTCTTGAACGAACTTCTTTATACCTTTCACGGTCTCTTTGGAACATTTCTATGTAAGCCAATAAATGATGAGCCAAAGATAATGGTTGAGCTCTTTGCATGTGGGTATATCCAGGAATTAAGGTATAAATATTGGATTTCGCAAGATATAAGAAGGATTTTTGCAAATCGGTTATTAAAGTTTCAATATTGTCAATCTCTTTTCTTAGCCACAATCTTATATCTGTACCAACTTGATCATTTCTACTTCTACCTGTGTGTAATTTTTTTCCAGTTTCACCAATTAAACTTATCAGTTTTTCTTCTATACAATAATGAATATCTTCGGAAGATGAACTAGGAGAAAATTTACCCTCCAAATACTCAACTTTTATTAATTCTAAACCATTAATAATTTGTAAAGTTTCAGAAGAGGATAAAACTTTTGTTTTGCCAAGCATTTTCGCGTGGGCAATCGAGCAATCTAAATCTTCTAAAATAAGTTTTCGATCAAAACCAATTGATGCATTAAACTTTTCAATAAAAGGGTCAAGCGCATTATCGAACCTTTTACTCCAAACTTTTGCCATATCAATTATTAACTTTAAGTATCTCTAATAAAGCATTTTTTTATATAAGTGACAAAAAATATCTATTTCAATTGAAAAATAACCATCGAGGCATCATCTTCAAGATGTCTATTTTGCCCTGTAAAATCATCCAATTTTTTAAATATTTTATTTAAAATTTCTTGGGATGTATAAGATTGCTTGCATAATTTTGTAAGGGTTTTAATTAATCTTTCCTCATCAAATCTTTTTCCTAAAGAGTTAGAAGTATCAATTACTCCATCTGTGTAATAAAGAACTAAATCATTTTGATTAAGCTTGATTTCACCACAATGATATTCAGCATCTTTTTGTAGTCCGAGTACAAATCCTTTTGCATCTAATTTAATAATTTTCTGATCTGAACTTTTCCAAAGCAGAGGAGGATTATGTGCTGCATTAGCGAATCTCAATTTTCTAGTTCTAGGATCATAATCTGAGTAAAATAATGTCACAAATCTATGCGATTGATCTAAATCATCTATTGCCAGTTGATTCAAATCATGCAAAATTCTATCTGGAGGCAGACCTGTAAGAACCTCTGCACGTAGCATGCCTCTTAACATAGTCATTAAAAGACCGGCTGGAATCCCTTTACCCATAACATCACCTATTACAAAGGCCCATCTTGATTTTTCTTTCCTTGTTTCGGAGATATTCGTCTTTAAGCACATAAAATCGTAGTAATCTCCTCCGAGCTGAAGAGCAGGTCTACAATGTGCAGCTAGGTCTATACCATGGATAATTGGACAATAATCAGGGAGTAATTGAGATTGAATTTCAGCACCAGTGGAAATTTCTCTATCTACATTTTCATGCTTTTTCTTTGTTTTTATTAAGAAGTGATTTTCTAATCCAACAGCTAGACAATTTTCAATAAAATTAAAATTACTATCTTGAGTAATCGACTTTCTAGAAATATCTTCGCTAAGAATATAAATAAATCCTCTACATTTACCTCTAGATATTATTTTTTTTGTTTCAATTTTGTATTCTTTAAATTTGTTTTTTAAAGCATTTTCAAAAGTTATAATTTCTTTTATTTTAAAATTTTTTGAAAAATGAAATTGTTCCAAAAAACTATTAATTTCATCTTGAATTGTTAAATATTCATTATTAACAGAAATTTTTATATTTTCATTCCATATCTCCCCCTCGTAATTTAATGGAATAATTAAAATAATATTCTCAGAAAAAATATGTTTAAAAATTAAGCATACATAATCCAGTAATTTATTAATGTTGGAGAATGATTTTAAATAATATGCTAGGGAAGATGCAATTTCAGCAAATTTATATTTGTTTTTTAAGGTTAATTTAGAATCATTTTCTAAAAAATTTTGTATGAATTTATTCGAAAATATTTTTTCTTTTTGATTATTTGTCAAAACAAATCTAATAGATAAGTATGTTTTAACATTAAATTTTAGTTTTTAAAAAAAATTAATTAAATATTTATTTATCTGCAAGCATAGCCTCTACAAATTCATAACTATTAAATGGTCTCAAATCTTTTATACCTTCTCCAGCTCCAATAAACCTTATAGGCAGATTTACTTCTTCAGATACAGCTAAAGAGACACCTCCTCTAGAAGTACCATCTAATTTAGTAATAATTGCTCCACTTAAATCTGCTGATTTGGCGAAACTTTTTGCTTGTTTTAAACCATTTTGACCCTGACTTGCATCTAAAACTAATAATGATTCAACAATTGCATCTGGGACCTTTTTATCAATAATTTTTTTTATTTTTGCTAATTCATCCATCAAATTATTTTTTGTTTGCAATCTGCCCGCTGTATCAACAAGTAATAAATCAACATTTCTTTTTTTTGCAGAATTAATTGCATCAAAAACTACAGCAGCTGGATCAGCATTTTTTGATTGATTAGATATAACGTCAACATTACTTCTATCTCCCCACACTTTAAGTTGTTCTACTGCAGCCGCTCTAAAAGTATCAGCAGCAGCAATTAAAGTTTTATAATTACTTTTTGATGACAGATATGCTAATTTACCCAATGTAGTAGTTTTGCCAACACCATTCACTCCTACTAATAACCAGACATTTAACTTACCCTTTTGGGGAACTAAAAGATCAGAACCCGAATTTTTTATTGGTTTATCAATAATTAATTTTAGTTCCTTCTTCAAGAATTTTATTCCTGCTTCTCCACCCACGACTTCCTCATTTAATTTTGTTCTAAGAGAACTTATAACTTTGTCGGTTGAATCAATCCCTACATCCGCTCTTATTAATAGAGTCTCTAAATCATCAAGAGATTCAGGAGTCAGAGGATCATCTCCCAATTTATCCAATAATTCAGTAACAAATCCTTTTCGGGTTTCTTCTAATCCTCTCCGTAATTTAGTTAACCAATCTATTTCATCAATTGATATTTGATTTATTTTTTTTCCTTGAGCAGCTAATACCATTGCAGACCAAGTAAAATTATCATCAAATTCTCCTAATTCAGATTCAGCAATAGCTTTAGACTGTCCAGCAATATCTTCTTTATTAGGAATTTTAATCAATTCTTGCTTCTGCTCTTCCTGTTTTTCTAATTCTTGCTTCTGCTCTTCCTGTTTTTCTAATTCTTGCTTCTGCTCTTCCTGTTTTTCTAATTCTTGCTTTTGCTCTTCCTGTCGTTTTTTTAAAAGTGCATAAGCTTGCGCAGCCCATTCACGAGAATTATCAGAATCAGTATTAGTCATTATTATCAATAGTTCGTAATTAAAATTTTCTAAATACTATTTATTTATATCAAATAATTATGACAATTAAATTGTTTGTAATCTCCTTAAAACTCCATTAATAAATTTTCTTCCTTGCATATCACTATATTTATTAGCTAGATTAACCGCCTCATCACAAGCAACAGCGACTGGTGTGTTCAAAAAATTAATATCCACATAAGCTAAACGCAGAATATCCCTATCAATTCTCGGTAATCTTTTTAATCTCCAGCCATCCATTACTTGATCGATATCAGAATCAATACTTTTAAGGTTATTTATTATATTACAAATCCTTTGATTTACATCCTCTCTAATATCTATTTGACCACTAGAAACAATTAATTTTGGAAAGTCTAGAGTGACAGAGAGTGTATTCATTACGGTTTCAATTTTAGTCAGAGATTTTTTTAACTGATCTCGAACATTTGAATAAGAGGAATCAACACCTTCTTGTAATTCACTATCTAATATTTTTTGTGAGGCATTTTCTAACTCTGACTCGCAATTATCTAATTCGTCTCTGCAATGGTTTATTAAAGAATCCAAAGCAGATTCAAAAATTTCTTCTATCTGAAATTTATTTAATTTAAAATCACCTTTATCTTTTATGAGGCCAAGAGAAATTAAAGATAATTCTCTAGAAAGAGATCTATTATGCATCAATTAAGAAGAAGTATTAGTGGATGCTCGTAATTGAGAAAATAATTTTGAAAATGTTGGATTTGAGGTGTTATTTTTCTCATCTGGATTAACTATCCCAGCAGAAATTATTGTTCTAAAAGCATCTTCAACAGAAATATCCAAATCCTTAACAGAGGACTCAGGAACGAGTGTATACCAACCAGTAGTTGGGTTTGGTGCTGTAGGTATGAAAACACTAAGTAAATTTTCTTCCAATTCTGGCTGTAGAGAAGGTCCTACGTTACCAGTTACGAAGCCTACACTATAAAGTCCCTCACGAGGATATTCAACTAAAACAACTCGTCTAAATCTATTAGATTTATTGCTTAAGAAAGTTTCTAGCAATTGTTTAAGAGTTTTATAAACCGCTCCAGCTACTGGAATTTTTGATAAAGTACCTTCTCCAAATTCTAATAACCATCTGCCTACAAAATTTCTCGCCATCAAGCCTATAAGCAAAATAGCTAATAAAGGAACAGTTAAACCTAAGGTAAGATTAATTAAATCTTGTAATAAAGGATTTAGGTTAATAAAAGGATTTAGTTGCTTTGGGACTGAAGTAACCAAAGTTAAAACAAATTTACTAACTAATGATGACAGCCAGATTGTTGTTGCTAAGGGTATTACAACTAACAACCCGGCAATAAGATCATTTTTAAGATCTTGTTGAAGCCTAGATCCTAAATTCGAATCTTGATTTTGATTAGATTCAACCAAAATAACGTGTTAACTATATTAACTTTACTAATAATTTAACTGTTTTTACTAAGTTAGGATATATTTTTCTTAAATATATCTATTTTATTTATAAGTTTATTCTCCAAATATAACTTTTTAAAGAAAACTCTATAAAGAAAAAAAAAATGATTGACACGATTCAAGTCAAAAAAGAAATAAGTAAAAAATTAAAAGAAAGAGCTATTTTTGAAGGTTTTACAGTTGCCGGAATAGCTTCAATACCAGGTAGTTCGCGCGTAAAATTAAGAACTAATGCATTAGAAAGATGGTTATCAAATAACTATCATGCTGAAATGAAATGGATGGAAGCAGAAAAAAGAAAAAATATAAGCTTACTTTTTGAAGATGCAAAAAGTGTTTTGAGCGTTGGATTTACTTACATTAATTCAGAAAACAACAACAATAGTAATTTCCTCAAAGTAGCTAAATTTAGCCAAGGTGAGGATTATCATAAAGTGATTCACAAAAAATTAAAGAATATTGGTAAATGGATCAACCTAGAAATCCCTGATTGCAAATGGAAAATATGTGTTGATACCTCTCCTCTTCTTGAAAAAGCATGGGCAGAGGAGGCAGGAATTGGTTGGATAGGTAAAAATAGTAATTTAATCAGCAAAAAAAATGGTTCCTGGTTTACTTTGGGTTTTATGATTCTCACAAAAGATTTAATGCCAGATAAACCTCATCAATCACTTTGTGGAAAATGTGATATTTGCATTGAAAATTGTCCCACAAATGCAATCGTAGAGCCCTTTGTAATAAAATCAGATCTATGCATTGCGTATCACACAATAGAGAGCAGAAATAAAACTATTCCAAAGAAAATAGAAAAAAATTTAGGTGGATGGGTTGCAGGATGTGATATTTGTCAAGATGTTTGTCCATGGAATAAATCAGTGCCGTACAACAATAATTATGAAACTACACCGAAAGAATGGATTAAAAATCTTAATATTGAGTCCCTCAATTGGGACGATAAAACATGGCAAGAAAATCTTAAAGGAAGTACTTTAAAAAGAATTAAACCATGGATGTGGAAAAGAAACATTCAAGCAAATATAAAGAATAAAAAAATTAAAATATGAAAAAGTTTTTAAAAAAAACAATCTGGATCTCATTGATCTGTTTTTACTTTTTTCAAATAGAAATAGTTCGAGCAATAGTTCCCTATTATTATTTCCCAACAATTAAAAGTTTGCAGAAGCAAAGTTTATATATTGGCAAAAATGCATACCAACTACTTTATTTTGGTCAATATGAAGACAGTCTTAACTTAGCTAAATTAGCTGTAAAAATAAATGCAAAAGATGAAAAACTTTGGTTGATTTTGGCTGAAGCACAAATAGCTAACAAAAAATACAAAAACGCATTAAATTCTTTAAATAAAGCAGAACAGATCAATTCAAATATTAGCGAAATATATTTTGTAAAAAGTAATGTTTACTTAAAAATTTCCCAACAAACAAAAGCAAAGAGTGCTTTAGAAAAAGGAATAAAGATTGAGCCTAATAACCATAAAGCTATTTTTCAATTAGGAAATATTTTATTAATGGAAAAGAATTATTTGGGAGCTATCAAATTGTTTGATAAATCAATAAAAATTAAACCTGATTTCTGGCAAGCAATCAATAATCAAGGTTTAGCTTATTTCGAGAGAAACAATGTAAATCTCTCAATCAAACTTTTTGAAAGTGCTATCTCAATTGAGGAAAATGCTGAACCATTACTAGGCTTGGCCTCTTGTATAAATATCCAAGATACTAAATTAGCAATTCAACTAGCAAAAAAAGCTTTGGCTAAAGATCCCAAATATGTCAATTATGATTATAGAAAAGAACAGTTATGGGGAGAAAAATTACAAGCCACCACAGAAATTCTTTTACAAAATGAACAACTTAAAAAAGATGTAGTACTGGCAAAATCAAAAATAAGTGAATCATCTTAATGTTCAAGACTGGTAAATATTTTTTTACCTATTAGTCTTAATTTAGTTAATTAATAATTATTCAATTTTGCGCTCTAATGGATAAGAAAAAATTCACTTCCATTTCACTTCAAGAAGAAATGCAACGTTCTTATTTGGAGTATGCAATGAGCGTAATAGTTGGACGTGCTTTACCTGATGCAAGAGACGGTCTTAAGCCGGTACAAAGAAGAATTATATTTGCTATGTACGAATTAGGTTTAACACCTGATAAACCATTTAGAAAATGTGCAAGAGTTGTTGGAGATGTACTTGGAAAGTACCATCCTCACGGAGATCAAGCAGTATATGATGCATTAGTAAAGCTAGTACAAAATTTCTCAACTAAATATCCTACTCTTGACGGCCATGGAAATTTTGGATCTGTGGATAATGACCCACCGGCTGCAATGAGATATACTGAGACCAGATTAGCCCCAATAGCTCACAAAGGATTTCTTGAAGAAATTGAATCAGAAACAGTAAACTTTTCAAATAACTTTGACGGTTCTCAAAAAGAACCAGATGTTCTTCCAGCCCAACTTCCATTTTTATTGTTGAACGGCTCATCAGGTATTGCTGTTGGCATGGCAACAAATATTCCGCCTCACAACCTAGGCGAAATTGTAGATGGTTTAGTTGCTTTAGTACAAAATAAAGACATAAGTGATAAAAAACTTTCTAACATTATCAAAGGACCTGATTTTCCAACAGGCGGAGAATTAATTTATAGTCGTGCAATAGAAGAACTTTATGAAACTGGAAAAGGATCTATAACTATAAGAGGAGTTGTAAATACGGAAGAAATAAATTTAGGCAAAGGGAAACATAAAAAGAATGCACTAGTCATTACAGAACTTCCTTACCAAATTAATAAAGCAGGTTGGATTGAAAAACTCGCAGAACTAGTTAATTCAGGCAAAATTATTGGTATTTCTGATATTAGAGATGAGAGCGACAGAGATGGGATGAGAATTGTAATAGAACTAAAAAAAGATTTTAATTCTGAACTTGTTATTTCTAATTTATATAAAAAAACAACCCTCCAAACAAATTTTGGAGCAATATTCCTAGCTCTAATTAAAGGCAAGCCTGTACAACTAAACCTAAAAAAATATCTCAACTATTTTCTTGAATTTAGAGAAGAAACAATTAGAAAAAGAACTTTTTATTTTCTAAAAAACACTCTTGAAAAGCTTGAAATATCAAAAGGTTTGCGTAAAGCCACAAAAAATATAAAAAAAGTTATTGAAATAATTGAAGAATCAGAAAATTCTGTAGAAGCAAAATCAAAATTAATTGAAAAGTTTTTCTTAAGTGATAAACAAGCAAATTCAGTTTTAGATATGCCACTAAGAAAATTAACAAATCTAGAAAAGAATCAAATTGATGATGAAATAAAAAAATTAGAAGAAAAAAAGAACTATTTTCAAAAATTATTGAACGAAAGAGAATTATTACTTGAATTACTTATTAAAGAATTTTTAATATTAAAGAAAAAATATAATGTTAGAAGAAAAACAAAAGTCATAAAAAATATAAATCAAAATGAAGAGTTTGAAGCGCTTAATAATCAGATATTAGAAGAATTTATAAATAAGAAAACTAAGATATGTATAGACAATAGACTTTATTTGAAAAAGATGATTTGGAGTAATTATAAGAAATCATTTGAAGTTGTAAATAAAATTATAGATAATAAAAATATTCAAAAATTTATATGTAATATTGAAAAGAATATAAAGTTAATTGGAATCACAAATACAGGAAAAGTATTTAACATTGATTGGGAATCAAGTATTAATAAAGACTATAAATTAGATAATAAAATTCTTGGAAATATTCATCCTAATGAAATAATAAATTTTCATTCAATTAAAAAAGAAATTAAAAATTATTTATGCATATTAAATTCAGATGGAAGATTTAAAAAAGTTTTATTTGATGAAGATATGATAAAAAGTAATAGAACTTTCACAATTACAAAATTAAAGAATAATTTAAAGACAATCGATTCATTTATTTCTAATGGAAACAAAAATTTAATAATTTTAACCTCAATAGGAAGAATTTTTAACTTTAATTTATCAAATAAATTTTTAACACCAACTTCCAAACAATCCCAAGGATTAATACTTGCAAAACTCTTACCAACTGAAAAAATCGTTTCTTGTTGTATCTTTGATAATGGGGAAAATATTTTTTTAATATCTAAAAAAGGGAAAGTATTTTGTATAAATAGCCATGACATTTATTACTCAAATGAATACAGTTTGGGATATTTAAATGAAAAAACTCTACTTAAAAACGATTACTTCCTAAAAATAATAACAAGTAACCATTACCTTGATATTGAAACTAACAAAAATAAATCTGCAAGATTGGACCTAAATACATTAAATTTCAAATCAAATAAATCAAATTTTTTAATTGATTTTTTAAAATTAGATAAGGATGAGTACCTTGAAAATTGTTTCCGACTTGAAAACTTTCTCAACTAAGATTTATATTCATTTTCAACCCAATTTAAGTACTCTTGATTTACTGTTCCTGTTACATAAGAACCGGTAAAGCAACTCATCTCCAAATCTTTAATAGGGGAATCACTTATTATAGATTTTCGCAAACTTTCAACACTTTGATAGACAAGGTTATCAATTTCAAGATGATCAGCAATTTCACTTATTGTTCTATCGTGAGCTATTAATTCATCTCTATTTGGCATATTAATTCCATAAACATGAGGATACCGAACAGGAGGAGCTGCTGATGTAAAAAAAACTTTATTTGCTCCTGCATCTTTAGCCATCTGAACAATTTCTTTTGAAGTAGTACCTCTTACTATCGAGTCATCAACAATTAATACATTTTTATTTTTAAACTCTGCACTCATAGCATTTAATTTTTGTCTTACGGATTTTTTGCGTTTCTGTTGGCCAGGCATTATGAATGTTCGGCCAACATATCTGTTTTTAAAAAAACCTTCCCTATATTCTATCCCCAACTGTCTTGCAACTTGCATTGCCGCAGGTCGAGAAGAATCAGGAATAGGCATAACTACATCAACATCTCCAGAATTAATTGTCTCTTTTATTGTTTCTGCCAGATAATCTCCCATCTTTAAACGAGCTTTATATACAGAAATTCCATTCATAATTGAATCTGGCCTAGCTAAATAAACATATTCAAATGCACAAGGAAATAACATTGGATTTTCGGAACATTGTTTAGAAAAAAACTCCCCATTGAGATTTATAAAAATAGCTTCACCAGGATCTACATCTCTCACTACTTGATAATCATTATTTTCAAGCACTAGAGATTCACTAGCAACCATCCACTCTTCTTTTTTTGTAGTTAATGAAAGTCTTTTTCCTATTACTAACGGCCTAATACCGAAAGGATCTCTAAATGCTAATAAACCATGTCCTGAAATTAATGCAATTGAAGCATATGATCCCTGAATTCTATTATGTAAAGATTTAACAGCATTAAAAATAATATCAGGTTCTAATTCTTGATTATTAATTTGTTCTTGTAATTCTGTCGCAAATACATTTAACAACATTTCAGTATCACTTGAAGAATTTGTATGCCGCTTATCAATATTAAATAATTGTTTTTCTAAATCTCTTGTATTTGTCAAATTTCCATTATGTATTAAAACAATTCCATAAGGAGCATTAACGTAAAAAGGCTGCGCTTCTTCCACACTTTCTGCTGATCCTTTTGTTGCATACCTAACATGACCCAATCCAATTTTGCCTATTAAATTCCTCATATCTCTCGTTCTATAAGCAGTATTAACCTGACCTTTAGCCTTATGAATATGAAAAATAGTATTTTCCATTGTGGCTATACCTGTTGAATCTTGACCTCTATGCTGCAAAAGCAAAAGACTATCGTAAATTTGTTGATTTACATCATCTGAGGAAACGATTCCAACTATTCCGCACATAACTTAATATTTT
Source organism: Prochlorococcus sp. AG-459-O09 (assembly GCA_003211955.1). Classification (GTDB taxonomy): domain Bacteria; phylum Cyanobacteriota; class Cyanobacteriia; order PCC-6307; family Cyanobiaceae; genus Prochlorococcus_A. The sequence goes on from QCRH01000008.1 coordinate 11,171, forward strand.
AAAAAGATTAATAGTTGAGAAGTGTTTTTCATATTTAAAAGTAACCTGAAATACTATTATTAAATTTTTCGGATAATTCCTCAACCCTTATATTGCAGATATTTTTATCTTGAATTTTTATCTTTAGCGTTTCACTAGATACATACCCTATTTTTTTTACATAAACACTTGATGGCCAATTTTTTTGATTTTGTTTTAAATAATTAAGCCATTCATTTTGTTTCATTTTGCTAATTGAAAAAATTATTCTAGAACCTCCTTCTCCAAACAATAAATTATCATCTCTATTTAATTCATTCTTTAATTCTATCGTTGCACCTTTTCCTGACAAAATACAAGACTCTGCTAAAGCTATAGCTAAACCGCCATCGCTGATATCATGAGAAGAAACTACATAACTCTTTGAAATAGAATTTCTTAAAAAAATCTGGCAAAACTTTTCATCTAGCAAATCTATTTTTGGAGGCCGACCTGTAATTTCTCCATGAAAATATTCCAAATAAGAACTAGCTGCAATTGTTGTTTCTGATTTACAAGAACCAATTAACCAGATTTGATCATCAATATTTTTCCATTCACTACTTATAGCTTTTTCGACATTATCAATCTTTCCAACCATTCCAATAACTGGAGTAGGATTGATAGGAGTTATTACATTATCTTTATTTTTAGATTCATTGTATAAAGAAACATTACCTCCTGTAACAGGAGTTTCCAATGCTTTACAGGCTTCAGAAATTGCATTACATGAAGATGAGAGTTGCCAATATCCTATTTTATTCTCCGGAGAAGAAAAATTTAAATTATTTGTAATTGCTACTGGTTCAGCCCCAACACAACTAACATTTCTAGCGGATTCTGCGACAGCAGCGATAGTTCCTCTAAAAGGATCAAGTGCAACCCATCTACTATTACAATCAACTGAAGCAGCGACACCAGAAAATATTTTACTTTTATTTTTTTTATTTTGTTCCCTTAGTCTTATTACAGCTGCATCCGATTTTCCAGGTTTAAAAACTGTATTTGCCTGCACTTGAGAGTCATATTGTCTATAAATCCATCTTTTGGAAGCTATTGAGGGATTAGAGAGTAGTTTTAAAATAATTTCTGAATAAGAAAAATTCTTATTTTCCTTCAATGAAAATATTTTTTGCTCATTAATTTCTGGTAAATCACTTTCTTTCCATTCCCATTTCTTTAAAAAATAATCAGGTGGCTTTTTAATCACATTGTGAAAATTGACAGGGGTATCATCAGACAATGCAGAAGTAGGTATTTGAGCAACAATTTTACCTTTATGAGAAATAATTACCTCATTAGTTCCTATAACTTGACCAATTACATTGGCATATAATCCCCACTTATTAAATTTTTCAATAAGATCATTAATTTTTTCTTCTTTAACGACAAACAACATTCTCTCTTGCGATTCTGATAACAAATACTGGTATGGAGACATATCATCTTCTCTAGAAGGAACCAAATCTAAATCAATAGATATACCTAATTTTCCATTTGCAGCCATTTCTGCACTACTGCATGTCAAACCTGCAGCACCCATATCTTGAGCTGCAATTACATCTCCTGTTTTGAAAGCATCCAAACAGGCTTCAATAAGACTTTTCTCAATAAATGGATCACCTACCTGAACTGCTGGTCTATCATCTAAAGAAGTTGTAGTTAATTCTGAACTAGCAAAACTAGCACCACCAACTCCATCTCTGCCCGTAGTATTACCAACATATAATACTGGTGATCCTATATTTTTAGCTCCAGAACAAACAATTTCATTAGTCTCTAAAAGTCCTAAAGCCATAACATTCACTAAAGGATTTCCTGAATAACTATCATCGAAATCAATTTCACCTCCAACAGTAGGCACACCGACGCAATTCCCATAATGGGCAATACCAGATACAACACCTTGCAGTAAATCAACATTTGATGATCTATCTAGGTTTCCAAACCTCAATGAATTCAATACTGCAATTGGCCTTGCACCCATGGTAAATATATCTCTTAAAATCCCTCCTACACCTGTTGCAGCACCTTGAAATGGTTCAATAGCAGAAGGATGATTATGACTTTCTATTTTAAAAACAAGTTTTTGATTATTTCCAACATCAATAACGCCAGCATTCTCTCCAGGTCCAATTAAAACATTTTTACCTTTAGTGGGAAATTTAGATAGTAAAGGTTTTGAATTTCTATAACAACAATGTTCAGACCACATAACGCCGAACATACCTAATTCTGTTCTATTAGGTTTTCTTTTTAATCTTTTACAAATTTCTTCGTAATCATTAAGTGTTAAATTTTCAACTTTGAGGGCCTCATTAAGATCATAAAGATTATGATTTTCGAGATTTTCTTGATTTATCATTATTTATATCCAAGGGTCATCTTCTTTTTTTTCACTAAACGGTATGGATGTTCTATCTTTATTATAAAAACTTTTTTGTTTATAATCTAAGTTTTGGCTAATATCTTCATCTTCTTCAAGCCATTCCTCTAATCTATTAGAAGCAATATTTTTCATATCATCAAATCTATCAATAATTTTTTTTCCTTTTTGCATAAATTCATTTTTCATACTTGATTTAATTAAAGATAAATCATCTAAAGAATTACTTTTACAAAATACTAATCCAGGTTGTTGATCAATAATATTTTCAATATTTAATTGCCATCTACTAGAACCTGGAATCTTAGGATTAGATCTAGAAACTAAATAATATTTAATTTTACCGGTTTTAATTTCAAATAAAAAATCGGCAATAACTCCTATTTTTGATCCATTTACATTTATCAAATTAGCTTCTATTAAAGTTGGAAACCTATTTAAAGTTGCTAAATCGGAAATAGCAGGATCACCTTTGACGTAAATTTCATTATCTATTATTTGAGAAATTTGATTTAATCGCCAAACATTTCTCTTTAAATCAAAATTTGAAGGACGAGAGTACCATCCTAAAATTCTATGTACAGGAGGATGCATCCAAACATTTTCTCCATTTCCATAATTAAGGACCATATTACCTTTAACACTATAATTTAGTAATTCACTTAATAAAATTTCTTTAGGTAATTTCAAGTTAAGAACGAACCTGCACTGGCATAACTAGATAAGTAAAAGAATTGAGATTATCTTCTGGCACAAAAACAGCTGGAGTAGTAGCAATATTACACTTTAAAAGTACGTTTTCAGAAGAAATAACTTTTAAACCTTCTAACAGGTATCTAACATTAAATGCAATATCAAAATTTTCTCCTGAGTAAGAAACAGGTATTGATTCATTTGCATTTCCAATATCTTGGGCATCTGCACTAATAGAAGCTAAATCTGTATTATCTAATTTGATCTTTACAACACTACTTTGCTGATCAGCCAAAACAGCAATTCTTTCTAATGCATCAATTAATTTTTTTTTATTAAAATTCAGAATTTTAGAAAAAGAATCAGGAATTAGTTGTGAATAATTAGGATAAGTACCTTCTAGGGTTCTTGTAGTAATTATTTGATTAGAAGAAATAAATACTACTTGACCTTTGTCATAAAAAAGCTTTATTGAATTTTCTGAGCTTCTCAAAGATACTAGTTTTTCAATTTCTCTTAATGATCTAGTTGGAATAGTAACTGACAAATCACCATCATTAACAGATAAGTTTTCTTTATTTTTAATATGTTCTTCATTGCCAATTAAAGCAACAGCCAATCTATGACCATCTGTTGAAGCTGACTCTAAACAATTTGGTTTGAATGTGAAATTGACACCTGTGAGTAATTGTTTTGAATCATCATTACTACTCGCAAAAATAGTAGATTTTAAAGCCTTTAAAAAAGAACTAGGATCAATATTCAAAGAAGTACCACTCTCAACAAATGGTAAATTAGGATATTCATCAGAGGGGATTCCTTTAAGGTTAAAAGAACCTCTGTCACTTTTGATTAAAATATTATCTAAATTCTCTTCAACTTTTAAAGAAACAGGAGTTTCATTAGGTAATTTGTTGACTATTTCGGATAAAAGTTTTGAAGGTATAGTAATAGCTCCACTATTTTTAACAGTTCCATCAAAAGAAGTTTGAATTCCTAAATTAAGGTCAAATCCTGTCATGCTAATTTTATTAGTTCCTTCGTCAGCTGTTAAAAGTATATTGGCAAGAATTGGATGCGTTGGTCTTGAAGCAACTGCTTTACTCACTAGTTGTATAGCATTATTTAATTCATTTTGATTACAAATAATTTCCATCGGAATTTGGAACTTTTTACAAATACAATATACTTTTATCGTAAATTAAATTCAATAAATTAATTTTTTGCTTCTTTCTAATATAAAAATAAATTATAAAAATAAAAATTTAGTAGTAGTAGTTCTTGTTGAAACTGTGGAATTCTTGAATTAAACAGCTTGTCAACACAGTTTATGTACATAAAAACATGTGAAAAAAAATTTTTATTTGTTGAATAAATTTTAATTTTTCGGATAAAGAAAAAATTACTTAACAAATAGGATAACTTTTTATATATTTTTCAACAAATGATGTTTGTTTTTAATTGATTTCCACAGACACTATTTGTTTTGGATTTTAATATCCTAGTATTTTAGTTATATTTTTTAATGAGGGTTCAATATTTTTTCTGAAAACAGCATCATTGTTTTTTATGGCGCAATCAGGATCTTTCAATCCATTTCCAGTAAGAACACATACAATGGTAGATTCTTTCTGAATTCTATTTTTATTTTTAATCAGTCCAGCAACTGATGCTGCACTAGCAGGTTCACAAAATACTCCCTCTTTGGCAAGAATTTTATAAGCATTAATTATTTCTTCATCTGTAACTGACTGGAAGTCTCCTTTACTTTCCTTCCTTACTTTTTTTGCTTTTTCTCTATTTACAGGATTACCAATTCTTATTGCAGTTGCAATTGTTTCTGGATCCTTAACTATTATATTTTTTACTAATGGAGCAGAGCCTGCGGACTGAAAACCCATCATTATTGGTAATTTCAAATTTCTTTTTATTTTTGAATATTCTTTAAATCCCATCCAATAAGCACTTATGTTTCCTGCATTACCCATTGGAATACAAAGCCAATCAGGAGCATAACCTAAGTCATCAACTATCTCAAAAGCTGCCGTCTTTTGTCCTTCTATTCGATATGGATTAACAGAATTAACAAGCTCTATAGGATGTTCTGAGGATAAATCTCTAACAATTTCAAGAGCCTTATCAAAGTTTCCATTAATAGATATTATCTCGGCGCCGTACATTAATGCTTGCGCAAGCTTTCCTTGTGCAACAAATCCTTCTGGGATTAAAACATAAGGTTTTAATCCTCCTCTCGAAGCATATGCAGCAGCAGCAGCAGAGGTGTTTCCAGTGCTTGCACAAATTACTGCTTCACGGCCTTCTTCTTTTGCTTTGCTAATTGCCATGGTCATGCCACGATCTTTAAAAGATCCTGTTGGATTAAGGCCATCATATTTTAAAAAAACTTTTGTTCCATTTCCAATTAAGTTACTAATTGACTCGCTTAGAATCAGTGGTGTATTTCCTTCATTTAGGGAAATAATAGGAGTTTTCTTTGTAACTGGGAGATATTGTTTATAAGCTTCTATTAGTCCTGGCCATCTTTTTTTTCTGTAATTAATAAGTAGTTTATTTTTAATTTTATTTAATAACACCATGGCTGTTTAATTTGTTTTGATTTTTTCTAGAGGGGAATTGGTGAAAAAGGTTAATAATTCTGAAATCGATTCTACTTTATTCATAACTTTGCTCAAAGCGCTGACATCTAAAATTACAGTTTTAGTTGGATATCCTTCAAAAAAATTTATTAGATTTATTTTTCCATTTCCTATGTTAATGCCTTGAATTACGCTTGCTCTAAGGGCCAACATGCCTGTTCTTTCATCAGTTGCTCTGGGTGGGTGGATAATAGATGAAAGTCTTGTTAAAAAAACATTTCCTATTTCAGAATATACTAGTTTGCTTGCAATGGTAATAGGAACTTCAAAATCTTTGTTTAAAACTTTTCTAATTTCTTTATCGGGAGCCCCGGTTGCTTTCAAAATTCTTTTTAATTGTCTTGAAGATTTACCTTCTCTAGCAAATGTTTTTAAAGAATTTACTTTAATTGTTCTAGAAAATATGCTGTATGTGATTTTAATTTCTTCAGCAGTATTAGCTTTTTGAACATTAAAAAATAATGGAGAAATTACTAAAATAAAAAATATTTTAAATATTAAAAATTTATTAAACTTCATTTATATATTTGCACCAGCGGCAATCTTAACAAGTCTTACTACTCCTTTTTCAGTTACTTTTTTTGCAATTTTTATGCCCATTTCTTTTGTGTAGGGCTCATTTATAAGTCTTGGAACCCTTTTTATAAAAATGTCAATGGAATACCCGGGAACTTTTTGTAAAATCTCTAAAAAGTTTCTCAATGGCTCTACATACATTATAAGGTCACTCAAATTATTATTTTCGTTAATAGTATTTAATTTAATTGATTGTGGAAGATAATTATTCAAACTTTTCAATATTTTTAGACTTAGTAAATCTATCTGATTTGTTAAACCTTCAACTATCTCATTTCTAAGAAATCCTCCATTTGGAGAAAAGAGAAGATTTATAACTTCGTCTAAAAGTTTTTCTAAATCGAGATTTGTTTGTTTTGCAGCGTTAGATAGCAGATCTTCTAAACGATCCCATTTAAATTTTTTATTATCAAAAAGCATTTCTTTAAGGCTTTCCCTCAATTGTGGATCAGGGTCTTCCATCAATCTTCTTGCAAAATATGGATAAGCTGCACCTAATATTTTGAAGTTTGGATCTACGCTTAAAGCTATTCCCTCTAATGTAAGTAATGATCTAATTATAAGCGCATAATATGGGGGTAGTTTGAAAGGGAATTTATACATAACACCTGACATATCGTCAGTAACGCTCTTAAAATCCATTTTCGAAACTCCTTGTTCAACGGCGTTAATGAAAACATCTTGAAATGCTGGAACAATGGGCTTTAGATTAACTTCCTCTGATAAAAATCCCAATTTTACGAAATCTTGAGACAATTTATCGAAGTTTTTATTTACTAAATGAACTACTGCTTGAATTAATCCTGATCTAGATTCTCTGGAAACCTCGCTCATCATTCCAAAATCTAAATAACATAATCTTCCATCTTCTAAGGCTAATAAATTACCTGGATGCGGGTCTGCATGAAAAAAACCATGTTCTAAAAGTTGTTCTAAACTACATTGCACTCCTATATCAATCATTTCATCAGGATTAATACCTAATTTTTTTACGTCTTCTAAATTTGTTAATTTTGTACCGTCAATCCATTCCATTGCTAGAACTCTTCTTGAAGTTATTTCTTTATAAATTTTTGGTACGGCAATCATTTTGTTATGTTTATGCATATCTCTAAATTTTTCAGCATTTGCAGCTTCGTTTAGATAATCCATCTCTTCAAAAACTCTCTTACCTAATTCATCAATCAAAGCAACTAGATCACTTCTTATTAATCCGATATTATTTTTTAGCCAATAAGCAATATTTCTCACAATGTAGAGATCTAAGGTTATTTGTTCTCTTAAACCTGGCCTTTGTACTTTTATTGCAACGATCTCTTCATTTTTTAGTTTAGCTTTATGCACTTGACCTAAAGAAGCAGCAGAAATTGGTTCTTTATCAATTTCTAAAAAAATCTCATCTATTTTATTTCCTAAATCTTCTTCTATTAATTCCATAGCTTTATCGCCATCAAACCCAGGGAGCTGATCTTGCAATTCAGATAATTCTTCTAGAAGAATCCCTGGGATTATATCTGGTCTTGTTGATAAAGCTTGGCCTGCTTTAACAAATGCAGGTCCGAGTTCTACTAATAAATTTGTTAATTCTCTTGCTCTAAATCTTGCTTGCGGTTCATTTTTTAATCTTCCAGTTAATTTATCCCATCCAACGGAAAAGATGTAAGCAAAAATAGGTATGAGTGTTTGCCAAAGTCTTTTTAAAAGTCTTTTAGGATTTTTTTTGTAAATTTTAGAAATTGTATCTGGATCATAATTTAATAGTCCAGACACCTCAATAAAATCAGTAAACTCTTCTTTCATAACTTTATATATTTAACACCTTTATTTTTTTAAAAAAGAAGTTAATTTTTCTATATGGAAGATTTATCATGTTAAGACATCTAAAAATTGAAAATATTGCTCTAATAGAAATTATAGAAATTAATTTCGAAAAAGGTTTGAATATCATAACTGGAGATTCAGGTTCAGGAAAATCATTAATTGTGGATTCCCTAAATGCTTTATTTGGTGGAACTAATATACCTCTAAAACATTTAATACGTCCAGGAAAAGATTTTTGCGTTATTGAGGCGATATTTTCTTCTTCTTCACAAATTAATAATTGGTTAATTAGTAATGGTTTTGAAATAACTTCTTCAAAACTACAAATTAAAAGAAAATCTTATAAAAAAAATAATAAAATTCTATCCAAATATTGCCTTAATAATTTATCAATTAATAGACAATTATTAGAAAAACTTGGACGATTTTTGATCGATTTTGCAGGTCAATCTGACACTTATATCTTTGATTCTTTAGATAAGAGAAGATTAATTATTGATGACTTATGTTCCCAAGAAGCAAGAGATACTAGCGAAAGGATTAAAAGTATATGGGGAGAAACTAAAGTTTTAGAAGGATTAATGGATGAAAAAATAGAATTTTCTAGGAATCAAACAGAAAAAAACTTGGCAATTAAAAACATGTTGAAGAGTTTAGAAGAGGCTGATTTAAATTCCAGTGAAGAAATTTTAGAATTAGAGTCATTAGAAAACAAACTAGTAAATAATCTCGAAATTAATAATTCAATTAAATCATCATTAGAAAACTTAAATAATTTTAGTCATGATGAACCGTCAGTAACTTTTTTGATAAATCAATCAATAAAGATTTTAAATAAAACAGCAAATTTCGATTTAAAGATTCATAAATTTAGAGAGAAGTTATTAAATATCCATGAAGATGTAGAAGATTTAATTTTTGATCTAAATTCATATTTGCAAGACATAGAAAATTATGAATCCAATCTTCCAGACATACAAAAAAGATTATTTTTTTTAAAAAACTTAGAGAGAACTTTTTCATTGGAATTACCTAAATTAATTGCAAAGCGTGATCAATTAAAAACGTATTTTCAACAAAATGATCAAGGTAATGAGATTGGTAGGATTAAAGCTCAAATTGAGAATTTACAAAGTAATTTAAATTGCTTATTTGTTATTCAATCAACTGAAAGAAAAAAAATTGCTAAACATTTACAAAATTCAGTAATGTCGATTTTAAGAAATCTAGGTTTAGAAAATGCAAATTTTTCAATTCAATTTTCTGAATGTAAGCCCTCTGGAGATGGAATTGACGATATAAATTTTTTGTTTTCAGCTAATCCCGATCAGAAGCTTGCTCCATTATCAAGTGTTATTTCTGGTGGAGAAATGTCAAGATTCTTGTTAGCTATTAAATCTAGTATTTCTAAAAAACCCAATACTTTCTTTTTAGATGAAATTGATAGTGGTTTAAGTGGTAAATCTCTATTTTCTTTGGTAGAGCTGATAAAAGAAATATCAAAAAATCAACAAGTTTTATGTATTACACATCAGCCTTTCTTAGCTGCCAAGGGATTGGCTCATTTCAAAGTTAATAAAAATGTAATTAATGGTATAACTTATACCTCAATTGCAAAACTAACTACAAAAAATCAAAGAAAAAATGAATTAATAGAACTTATAGGTGGAGGTTCTTGCGAAGTTAACGAATATGCTTCTAGACTTCTTGATCGTTCAGCTGCGTAAAATAAAAAAAATTCTATTATAATAACTTATTTAAATCAAAAATTAGATTTAAACATGCTAAATAAAGTTGATTGTAGTTTTGAAGAAGATAACTCAATTAATATTAGGGGAGCTCGTCAGCATAATTTAAAAAATATCTCAGTGGAATTTCCTTTAGGAAGATTAGTTTCTGTAACTGGTGTGAGTGGAAGTGGTAAGAGCACCTTGATAAATGAGTTACTTCATCCTGCTTTGTGTCATTCTCTAGGATTAAAAGTTCCTTTTCCTCAAGGTGTAAAAGAGTTAAAGGGTATAAAGGCAATTGATAAAGTTATTGTTATTGATCAATCTCCAATAGGAAGAACTCCAAGATCAAATCCTGCTACATATACTGGTGCTTTTGACCCTATAAGGCAGATATTTACTGCCACAGTAGAAGCAAAAGCAAGAGGATATCAGGCTGGTCAATTTAGCTTTAACGTGAAAGGAGGAAGATGCGAAGCTTGTAAAGGCCAGGGAGTCAATGTTATCGAAATGAATTTTTTACCTGATGTATATGTTCAATGTGAAGTATGTAAAGGAGCTCGTTTTAATAGAGAAACTCTTCAAGTTAAATATAAAGGTTTTAATATATCTGATGTTTTAGAGATGACTGTTGAACAAGCTGCACAAATATTCTCTGCTATACCTCAAGCTGCTGATAGATTATCTACATTGGTAGATGTAGGCTTAGGATATGTCAAATTAGGTCAACCAGCTCCTACGTTATCTGGTGGTGAGGCTCAAAGAGTTAAGTTAGCTACAGAATTATCAAAAAGGGCTACTGGAAAAACTTTATATTTGATTGATGAACCAACTACGGGGTTAAGTTTTTATGATGTTCATAAATTAATGGATGTGATACAACGTTTGGTAGATAAAGGTAATTCAGTAATTGTTATTGAACATAATTTAGATGTTATTAGATGTTCAGATTGGATTATCGATTTAGGACCTGATGGAGGGGATAAAGGCGGAGAAATTATTGCAGAAGGTATTCCTGAGGACGTAGCTAAAAATCCTATAAGTTATACAGCAAAATATCTTAAAAAGGTTTTAAAATAAGAAAATCATTGTTGTATTTCTTTGTATTTTAATTTTTTCGGCAAAAAAAATTCTCTTTTAGAGGATCATAAAACACCTCTATGACTGTTTTTTTTCAACTTTTGCATTAAAAGAATTTAAAATCATAATGCTTTCTTAATATTTCCTTAGAAAATTCAGCTTATTTGTATTAAAGGCCGTTGATCGGAGGATTTACTGGATGAGGTTGAAATTTTTACATTTACATTTACATGGTCTTATACGTTCTAAAAATCTTGAATTAGGCAGGGATGCAGATACAGGTGGGCAAACACAATACGTTTTAGAGTTAATTAAAAGTTTGGCTAATACTTCAGAAGTTGATCAAGTGGATTTAGTTACTCGTTTAATAAACGACTCTAAAGTAGACGATGAATATTCTCAAGAAGAAGAATTTGTAGAACCTGGAGTTAGAATTTTAAGATTCAAATTTGGACCTAATAAATATTTAAGAAAGGAATTGCTTTGGCCTTATTTAGATCATTTAACTGAAAGACTAATTTCTTATTATAAAAAAAACAAAAAGCCTAATTTCATTCATGCACATTATGCAGATGCTGGATATGTAGGAGTTAAATTAAGTAAATCTTTAAACGTTCCTCTTATTTTTACTGGTCATTCTTTAGGAAGAGAGAAAAAAAGGAAATTACTTGATACTGGTTTAAAAACTAATCAAATAGAAAAGCTTTATTCTATAAGTAAAAGGATTGAGGCAGAAGAAAAAGCATTAAAATCTGCAGATATTGTTGTTACAAGCACTAAACAAGAGTCAGTGTATCAATATTCCCAATATTCCTCTTATTCACCTCACAAAGCTAGGGTTATTCCTCCTGGTGTTGATCATAATAAGTTTCACCATATTCATTCGACAACAGAAACAGCTGAAATTGAGAATATGATGAAACCCTTTCTAAAGGATTCTACTAAACCTCCATTATTGAATATTTCTAGAGCTGTAAGAAGAAAAAATATTCCTTCTTTGATTGAGGCATATGGAAGATCTGAAAAATTAAAAAGAAAAACGAATTTAATTTTGATTTTGGGTTGTAGAGATAGTACTTCTAAACTTGACCCTCAACAAAAAGATGTTTTCAATAATATTTTTGAAACAATTGATAAATATAATTTATATGGAAAGGTAGCTTACCCAAAAAAACATCTTCCAAGTCAGATTCCTGCTTTATATAGGTGGGCTGCTAGCAGAGGTGGTGTATTTGTAAATCCAGCTTTAACAGAGCCTTTTGGTTTAACTCTTCTTGAAGCTTCTTCATGTGGATTGCCAATAATATCAACAAATGATGGAGGGCCAAAAGAAATTCGCTCAAAATGTGAAAATGGACTTCTAGTAGATGTTACTGATATTAATGAGTTGAAAGTTATTCTTGAAAAAGGAATTTCAAATAATAATCAGTGGAAATTATGGAGCAGAAATGGAATTGAGGGTGTTAACAGGCACTTTAGTTGGAACACTCATGTACGTAATTATTTATCAATACTTGCAAAAGAATTTTCAAGTTCAAATAGTTATTCTTCATCCGACATTAAACAAAGTTGTTTAAAAGGAAGTTCTTCACTTATAAAACCCCATTGATCAAATACTTTTGGATCAGGGTGGAGAATTAGTTGATTGTTATGACTTTTCTTTAGTTTGAAACCCTTCTTAGATAGTTTTTTCATTAAGTTAGCAGTTTCTTCAAATCTTGATGCCATTGCATCAAGACTTGAGCAGTCACTTGTTAATCCATTATCTTTCCATGTAAAAAAATTCATAACAAATTTTTTAAAGGTTGACTTTTAGAACTATACCTAAAATTACAAGTAAAATGTTGATTTTCCAAAAATTTTCAACTATTTTTTGTTCCTTAATTCCTTTCAGTTCAAAATGATGGTGCAGTGGAGCCATTAAAAAAATGCGTTTACCTCTATGAAATAATTTTTTTGTAATTTTAAAAAACCCTACTTGAATCATTACTGATAATGATTCAATAATAAATATTCCTGAGAAAATAAATAAGGTAAAAACGCTATTAGTTAACAACGCTATAGACCCAAGAATTGCCCCAATAGTTAAAGATCCAGTGTCACCCATAAAAATTTTTGCAGGATAACTATTGTATTTGAGAAATCCTAAGCATATGCCGGACATTGAATAACATAAAATACTAAAAACAAAAAGCTCTTGCTGTCCTTTCATTAATATTTCTGTTCCTAATCCATAAAAGACAACTCCACTGCAACCAGCTGCTAATCCATCTAGCCCATCAGTCAAATTTACAGAATTACTCATGCCAACAAGCACTAAAAAAGAAATTGACAATATGAAAATATTCATATTTATTCCCCAATAGTCAGAAATTGTTATTAATGGATTTATTAAATTTTTTTCATAGGCTAATAATATAAAAATTATTGAAATGATACTTTGTAGAATAAATTTTTCTTTTGTTTTTAACCCTGTATTTTCTTTGTTTTTAATACTTAAATAATCATCTAAAAACCCTGTAATAAAAAAACCAAAAATAGTCAGGAATAAAAAAAATAATTTTAAAGAGCCTAAATTTATTGTTATGGTCAAAAGAAAAATTAAAAAAGGGATTATCATAAAAATTCCACCCATTGTTGGAGTATCACTTTTTTTAAAATGATTAGCTGGACCTTCAGTTCTAATATTTTGAAGTAAATTAAATTTTCTGATAATCTTTAGACCATTTTTCGTTGTAAAAATAGAAATAAAGAAAAATAATATGTAAACTCCTATAAAAATAAAATTATTAAAAATATATGAGGTAACTATTAAAGCAAAAGTATTTAATATTAATAAAGATTCAAAGTTAAACTTTTTAATCTTCCCAATCATCTTCCTCTGAAGAATCTTCTTCAGTTTTGTAATCTTCTTTTTCTCCCATAAGCGCTGAAAGTTCTTCTTCTTCTATTGTACTAATTTCTTGTGAATCTCCATCTTTTTCTGCAACAAGTCTACCTGTATTTTCGAGCCAAGATAACAGATCAGGTTCCTCTCTTAACGGCAACACAGGTGCTGGGTCATCTCTGTGGTAGCAAGTTAAAGCAGGATTGACTTTAGAAATGTCGTTCAATCTAAGTTTTAATTTATTTGAATCCATTAAAGGTTTTGTTCTATATATAAAATAATACATAATGATGCACAAGAAAAACTTTGTTTGATAAAGCAAATTTAAAATACTTTTTTATCTGGCTAATTTCATTGTTGCTAGCTGGATTATTTAAACTTTTTGGATACTTATACTCTAATGTTTTAATAATTAATAACTTTCTTCTCTTGTTACTAGTTTTTGGTCCGGCTCTTTTAGTTACAATAATATTAGTTTTTAATAAGTTTTCAAATTCTTAATTACGTCAAAAATTAAAATTTATGGAGCAAATTTAGATGCAGCAGATAAAAAAAGTTGTACTAGCTTATTCTGGTGGAGTAGATACGAGCGTTTGTATTCCATATTTAAAGAATGAATATGGAATTTCAGAAGTGGTTACTTTTGTAGCAGATCTTGGACAAGGCGAGGATTTAGAACTTATTAGGCAAAAAGCTTTAAATTCTGGTGCAACTAAATCAATCGTTGGCAATTTAGTTAGTAGTTTTGTTGAGAGATACGCTTTTCCAGCTATTAGAGCAAACGCATTATATTTAGATAAATATCCTTTATCTACTGCTCTTGCTAGGCCTTTAATTGCTGAAAATCTCGTGAATCTTGCTAGAGAGATTAATGCTGATGCAGTAGCTCATGGCTGCACTGGTAAAGGGAATGATCAAGTTCGGTTTGATTTAGCAATTAATGCTTTAGGTCCTAATTTAAAAATAATTACTCCCGCAAGAGAGTGGAATATGAGTAGAGAAGAGGCAATAGTGTATGGAGAAAAATTTGGTATACCTGCACCAGTTTCAAAAAAATCACCATATTCAATAGATGTTAACTTACTTGGTAGGAGTATTGAAGCAGGCATATTAGAAGACCCAATGCAAGAAGCACCTGAGGATATATTTTCGATGACATCATCAGTTGATAATTCACCTGATTCTCATCAAGATATAGAAATTGTTTTTAAAAATGGGTTTCCAGTTGGAATTAATGATGAATTTTTAACTCCAGTAGAGATTATTCAAAAAGCTAATGATCTTGCTGGTAACCACGGTTTTGGAAGAATAGATATGATTGAAGATCGAGTAGTAGGAATTAAAAGTAGAGAGATTTACGAAACGCCAGGCCTCTTACTTTTAATCAAAGCTCACAAAGAATTAGAGAGCATTACATTAAACCCTGATGTTGTCGATTTTAAAGGAATAGTAGAAAAAAAATGGGGTCAATTAGTTTATCAAGGTTTTTGGTTTGGACCTCTTAAAGAAAGTTTAGATGCATTTATATCATCGACTCAAACTTCAGTTAATGGAAGGGTAAAGATTAGACTTTATAAGGGGAACGCAATAGTCATTGGGAGAATGTCGGAAAATAATTCACTTTACAGGGAAGATTTGGCAACTTATAGCAAAGATGATGTTTTTAAGCATTCTTTAGCAGAGGGTTTTATTTATATGTGGGGTATGTCTAATAAAATATGGGCTGAGTTAAACTCAAAAACACAAGATTAACATTTAAGATTCTGCATTTTCTTTAATTTCAGCATCATCTTTTCCCGAAGTTGAAGTATTTGCACTCACTACGGGTTGTTTTTCTTTAGATTCAACTTTTGCATCTGGATTATCTTTATTCTCTGATTGAGATACACTCTTGTTCGAAGGTCTTGGGGTTGGTAAAGGACCTTCTTGTTTAACGGTCATGTATCTTATGACATCTTCACTTAGTCTCATTGATTTTTCAATTTTGAAAATATGTTGACCATCACCCTGATGGCTAAGTTGAACGTAAATTCCTTCTCTATGTTTTGCTATTTGATAAGCTAATCTTCTCTTACCTCTCATTTGACTATCAAGAATCGTACCGCCAAATTTTTCTAAAAGCTTATTATATTTATCAATGTGATTAGTTACTTCATCTTCCGCAATGTCTGGGCGGAGGATATACATGGTTTCGTAGTAAGATTTTTGATCGTTCATGGTCTCAGACGAGGTCTTTGGCTCATAAATTGATGTAATGAGCGTCTGTTCATTATTTACCATACATTATGAAGGGTGTTTTGTTGTCAAATAGGATCATTTTTTTAAAGATATTTCTTTAGTGCGTCATTCATTATATGAAAAGGTACTTCTAAACCATCTGTCCAAAATGATAATGATTTTATTCCTTGAGCAACAAGCATTTCCAAACCATCTATAGTCATGCATCCTTTTTTGGCACAAAATTTTAATAAAGCAGTTGGAGCAGGATTATAGATTAAATCGTAAACAATTGTTTGCGAGTTAAGAGATCTCCAAAAGGCTTCGCCATATGGCATTTCATTATTTTCATATTTATTTGTTTTCATCCCTGCTGGTGTTGTATTTACAATCAAATCTGCTTCCTTAATTAAAATTTGGGCTTGATCATCACTATTTAATAAACCTAGCAGTTGAATTTGATTATCAAAGTTTTTTATTAATTCATCTAGTGATGATTTGTTACGTGATATTACTGAAATTCTTGAAAGATTTAAATTTATTAAACCTTGAATAACAGATCTTGCTGCACCCCCGGAGCCAAGAACTATTGATTTTTTCTTTGCTAAGTTTAAATTTTTTAATGGATAAATAAATCCCTCTACATCGGTATTAGTTGCACTCCATTCTTTTTCAGAATTTAATTTCAGGGTATTAATTGCTTTAAGTTTGTTAGCAATAGGAGAGATTTCACTACAAAGGTTAAATACTTTTTCTTTGTGTGGAATTGTAATGTTTAATCCTTTGCAATTAATCTTTTTAAAAGAATTAAGGACTAATTCTAGATCTTCATCTTTACAAGGTAAAGCAATATAAATTAAATCTAAGCCTAAATATTGAAGGGCAGCATTTTGCATTATTGGGGACAAAGAATGGCTTACTGGATTTCCAATTAATGCTATAAAAGATGTCTTACTTGAAATCATATTTAAAATTCTAACCTTAAAAGTAATGATCTGTTCGGGAACCACACCCCGTCTTTGAGTAACAATAATGACGTCAATGACCGATTATGGAGAATAACAAATATCGAGAATTTACCCATGGGTAAGGTAGTAGGAATTGATTTAGGAACAACTAATAGTTGTGTCGCTGTAATGGAAGGTGGTAAGCCTACTGTAATAGCAAATGCTGAGGGTTTCAGAACTACTCCATCAGTTGTTGCATATACAAAAAATCAAGATCAGCTCGTTGGACAAATAGCAAAAAGACAAGCTGTAATGAACCCTGAAAATACTTTTTATTCTGCAAAGCGTTTTGTTGGTAGAAGAGTCGATGAAGTCAATGAAGAATCCAAAGAAGTTAGTTATTCTGTTGAAAAATCTGGTTCTAGTGTCAAATTAAAATGTCCTATTTTGGATAAGCAGTTTTCTCCTGAAGAGGTGAGTTCTCAAGTTTTAAGAAAGTTAGCAGATGATGCTGGTAAATATCTTGGTGACAAAGTTACTCAGGCTGTAATTACAGTTCCAGCTTATTTTAATGATTCTCAAAGACAGGCTACGAAAGATGCTGGAAAGATTGCGGGATTAGAAGTTCTCAGAATTGTTAATGAGCCTACTGCTGCGGCTTTAGCATATGGCTTGGATAAAGAAAATGAAAAAATTCTTGTTTTTGATTTAGGGGGAGGAACATTTGATGTCTCAGTTATTGAAGCTGGTGATGGAGTAACTGAAGTTCTATCTACATCTGGAGATACACATTTAGGTGGTGATGATTTCGATAGATGCATCGTAGATCACTTAGCTAATACTTTTAAATCAAATGAGGGAATTGATCTCAGACAAGATAAGCAAGCTTTGCAAAGATTGACTGAAGCTGCAGAAAAAGCAAAAATCGAGCTCTCTAATGCTACGCAAAGTGAAATAAATCTACCTTTTATTACAGCGACTCCTGAAGGACCAAAACATTTGGATTTGAACCTTACTAGAGCAAAGTTTGAGGAATTAGCAGCTTCTTTAATTGATAGGTGTAAGACTCCAGTTGAGAGAGCTATAAGTGATGCAAAAATTTCTACTAGTGAAATTGATGAAGTTGTCATGGTGGGAGGCTCATCTAGAATACCTGCTGTCTTAGATTTAGTTAAAAAAATAATTGGTAAAGAACCAAATCAAACTGTTAATCCTGATGAGGTAGTAGCTGTTGGAGCTGCAATTCAAGGAGGAGTTTTAGCAGGAGAGGTTAAAGATATTTTGTTGCTTGACGTTACTCCACTTTCCCTAGGTGTAGAGACTTTAGGCGGAGTAATGACAAAAATGATAAATCGAAATACTACAGTACCTACGAAGAAATCTGAAACATATTCAACTGCTGTAGACGGTCAAACAAATGTTGAAATTCACGTTTTACAGGGTGAAAGAGAAATGGCTTCAGACAACAAAAGCTTAGGAACCTTTAGATTGGATGGTATACCTTCAGCACCAAGAGGTGTGCCTCAGATTGAAGTTACGTTTGATATCGATGCAAATGGAATTCTTAGTGTTACTGCTAAAGATAAAGGAAGTGGTAAAGAACAAAGTATTTCTATCACTGGTGCTTCTACTCTATCTGATAATGAAGTAGAAAAAATGGTAAAAGATGCTGAATCAAATGCATCTGCAGATAAAGAAAAAAGAGAAAAAATAGATTTAAAAAATCAAGCTGAAACACTTGTCTACCAGACAGAAAAGCAACTTGGTGAGTTAGGAGACAAAATTGATGCTGCAGCAAAATCTAAAGTTGAAGAAAAAAGTAATGCTTTAAAAGAGGCAACTTCAAAAGAAGATTATGAATCAATGAAAAAACTTCTTGAAGAACTTCAGCAAGAACTTTATGCAGTTGGTTCATCTGTTTATCAGCAACCAGGCAATCAGCCACCTTCACCAGGAGCACAGGGCGGCTCTGATCAGAGTGATTCAAACGAAAAAGGTGGGGATGATGTAATTGATGCCGACTTTTCTGAAACGAAAGATTAAAAAAGGTAATTTTTAATTTCATTAGCAACCCATTTAGAACAAGCTGGAGCCAGTAGGATCCCATTTTTATAAAAACCTGTACATATAATTAGTCCATCTTCAAGAGTTTTCATTATTGGTGAAGGCTCGCCATCAGGTCTTGACCTTATTCCGTACCATTTTTTAGAAATTTTCCCATTCATCAGCCAATTTGGTTTTTTATCGAGAAAATTTGTGAGCTTTTCGATTGTATTTTCTTCTGGCTTAGTACTATATTCGTCAGTTGATCCAATAATTAGCTTATCTTTTGATTTTGGAATTATATTTTTACCATTTATATTGAATTGTTTTGGCAGCGATAATAAATCAACTTCTCCATTATTTATCTCAATTTCCATTGCTTGACCTAAAACAGGTTTTAATTTGATTTTGTGGGATAGGTTATCTATTAAATCAATCGCTTTTATTGAATTACACAAAATAACCATATCAGATTTGATGTTTTCATTATTCCTTGTTGTAGAAATCCATTGATTGTTTGATTTTCTTATTTTTATTATTTTTTCTTGCAAATAATTTACTTTTTTATGTTTTAGATATTTATCTAATGTTTGAAGTAAAGAAAAAGGATTTATTCTTCCATCTTTGAACGAGATCATTCCTTTTATATTTTTTGCTTGGAAGGCTTTATTTATATTTTTGATAAATATTGAGTCTCTTTCTAAAATTCGCAAGTTTTTATCATTATTTTCATAAACAAATTTCTCTAATTTTTTAAACTTTTCTTCATCAGTAGTTAGCTGTATTAATGGTTTTTCGATATTTAATTCATAATTAAATTTTTGTAGGAATGTAATCCATTGTGGCCATAATTCAAGGCTTTGTTTTCTGAGATCCCAGCTTCTACCTCTTCTTTTTTGATATATATTACCCATTAGTAAGCCTAAAGCTGCATTGCTACTATTTTGGTGTTGAGCTGGATCTATTATCGTTACCTGGAAACCTAATTCTGCTAATTCTAAGGCGTTAAATTTTCCAATAATCCCTGATCCAACAATAACTATGCGTGTTTTTTGAAAATTTTCTTTTAAGCTTTTCATTGATATATTAGATATGCTTGCTTATTTGACTTAATAGTTAAAGATTTTTTGGAACATCCTTCAATTATATTCAAAATTGTTTGTCCCGATCGTCCTGGCCTTGTAAGTTTACTTACAAGTTGGATTTCAAATTACGGTGGCAACATAAAACATTCCGATCATCATACAGACCAAGATGCGGGTTTGTTTCTTAGTCGAATTGAATGGAATAGTAACAATGAATCTTTTAATAGAGATGAAATTTATAAAGAATTTGAAAAAATTGCAGATGCAGTAAATGGAAAATTTAACGTTAATTATTCTGATGAAATTCCAAATGTTGCCATTTTCGTGAGTAAACAAAATCATTGTTTGATTGATTTACTTTGGCGAGTAAGAAATGGAGAACTCAAAATGAAAGTCCCGTTAATAATTTCAAATCATTTTGATCTTGAAAATATTGCAAATGACTTTAATGCAAAATTTGTACATATTGATACCTTTAAAACTGATAAATCTATTGTTGAAGATCAATTTTTAAATTTACTAAAAGAATATGAAATTGATCTTGTTGTATTAGCTAAATATATGCAAATTTTGAGTGATTCTTTTTTAAAAAAGTTTTCTTCAATAATAAATATTCACCATTCTTTTTTACCTGCATTTAAGGGAAGGCAACCATATCATCGAGCATGGAAGAGAGGTGTTAAATTAATCGGTGCTACTGCTCACTATGTTACTGAAGAACTTGATGAAGGCCCGATAATAGAGCAATGCACAGTTAATGTAAGTCATAGGGATGAAATTGATGATTTGATTAGAAAAGGAAGAGATATTGAAAGAATAGCTTTAGCAAGAGCAGTTAGATTACATCTGAATCATCAAGTATTTGTTTATAACAGTAAAACTGCTGTTTTTGATTGAAGATAGTTTCTTAGTCTTCTAATTCTATTTGTATTTGTCTTTCATAAATTGATTGTTCATTAAAAGCTCTTGCTATTAAGAAACTAGCAATGCAGCTGATTAACACAGGTTTCATTATTAATAAATTTTTTGTTAAAGCAAAAGCTAAAAACATTGCTGTTATTGGTGTTCGTGAACATCCTGCTACGAAAGCTCCCATTCCCGCAAAAATGTACGTACTTGGTGCATGGCCTGTCGCAATTTCCACCCAGCTTCCCATTATTAGTCCGATTGACCCTCCTAAAGTAAGCATTGGATAGAACAATCCTCCAGGAGCTCCAGATGCTGCAGCTAAACCTGTCGTGATAAATAATATTAAAACTGCTAATAAAGCAATTCCAATACTTGTATTTTGTTCAGCTATTATTTTTTGTAATTCATCTAAATTATGAAATGTACTGGGTAAACAAGAATAGATACTGCCTAAAATAAGTCCACAGATACTCATTTTTAAAACAAATTTATTTTTATACCACTTTTTTCCAAGATTTTGCATTAACAAAACAAATCTGCTGTACAATTCTGCAAACATCCCAATAATTATTCCAAGTAAAACTAGGTAAATAAAATCTATAGGTAAGAAAAAAACTGATGGGTCATATTCTTTTTGGATTAAAAATCCGAGGTTAAAATCAAAGCCACCTGCTTTAGGATCTAAACCCAAGGCTTGAATAATATCAGCAGATGAATCTGCAATGAAAGTTGTGATTAATACTAGCAGCAAAATTACTGGTCTAGCAGAGTTTAATAACTCTTCTATTGCATAGACAAATCCTCCTAATGGGGCGCTAAATACTGCAGCTATTCCAGCGCCACCACCTGCTGCTACTATTACTCTTCTGAAAGCTGTAGGAGCTTTTAGCCACTTGGCCATTTGCCAAGCCACTGATCCTCCCATTTGAACTGATGGACCTTCTGGACCCAAAGGGAATCCACTACCAATAGCAATAATTCCTGATATGAGCTTTACTAATCCTACTTTTATATTCATTGGAACTTTTTTATGCCTTAAGAACCCAATGATTTGACTCACACCTGAACCTTTTGCAGCAGGTGCTATATTTTTGATCAAATATCCTGCAATGGCTCCTCCAAGAGCTCCAAAGATTGGTAAGACCGCAATAGATGGGAATTGGTCTAATAATGCTAATCTCCAATTATTAATAAAGTAAATTCCAGTTTTAAAAAAAATGCTTGTAATTGAGGCTCCTAAACCCGTTAATAAGAGCGAAAATACAACGACTAGGGATCTTTGTTTTAATAATTTTTTGATGGTACGAGAAGAATTATTACTTGTTTTTTGAATATTATCTTTTATAAGGTTTGGCATAGTCCATGATTACTTTGACAAGCTGAAATCGTTTATTTCATCAAATTGAAGATAACGATATAGTTCCTCTGAATATGGATTAATTTTATTTTTAGTAATATCCTGATATTCTTCTATTTCAGGAATTTTTCCAAGCAGTGCGCAAACTGCTGCTAATTCTGCACTACCTAAAAATACTTGTGCATTCTTGCCAAGTCTATTGTCAAAATTTCTTGTACTAGTAGAAAATACTACAGAACCTTCATCTACTCTAGCTTGATTTCCCATACATAAAGAACAGCCTGGCAACTCTAATCTTGAACCACAATCTTCGAATATTTTATAGTAGCCTTCAGCTTTTAGAGTTTCTTCATCCATTTTTGTTGGTGGACAAATCCATAATTTAGCTTTTAAATTTTGTACACCTTCAAGAACTTTCGCAGCTGCTCTGTAATGACCAATATTTGTCATGCAAGAACCTATAAAAACCTCGTCAATATTTGTATTTGCAACATCAGTGATTTCTTTTACATTATCTGGATCATTAGGGCAAGCAACTATGGGTTCTGTTACTTTTGCTAAATCAATTTCAATGATTTCTTCATACTGAGCGTTTGAATCTGGATGGATTAATGATGGTTTTTTTAACCAATTTTTCATATCATTTATTCTTCTTGAAATCGATTTTGAATCTTCATAATTGCTCTCGATCATTTTTTCTAGCAGGCAAATATTACTTCTTAAGTATTCTTGAACTGTTTCTTGGGATAAAAGTATTGTGCTTCCAGCGCATGAGCGTTCCGCAGTAGCATCAGTAAGTTCAAAAGCTTGTTCAAGTTTTAGGTTTGGTAATCCCTCAATCTCCATAATTTTCCCGTTGAATATATTTTTCTTATTTTCTTTCTCAACAGTTAAGAGTCCTTTTTTAATTGCGAAGAGAGGGATTGCATTTACTAAATCTCTAAGAGTAATTCCTGGTAATAATTCTCCCTTAAATTTAACCAGCACAGATTCTGGCATATTTAATGGCATTGATCCTATTGCGGCGGCAAAGGCAACAATGCCCGAGCCTCCAGGAAATGAAATGCCAAGAGGAAATCTTGTATGACTATCTCCACCTGTGCCAACAGTATCAGGGAGAAGCATTCTGTTAAGCCAGCTATGAATTATGCCGTCTCCGGGCTTAAGAGCTACTCCACCTCTTTGAGATATAAAATCAGGTAATTCTTTATGGGTAACTAGATCTACTGGTTTAGGATATGCAGCTGTATGACAAAAACTTTGCATCACTAAATCTGCAGTAAATCCTAAACAAGCTAGTTCTTTAAGTTCATCTCTAGTCATTGGCCCAGTAGTATCTTGACTACCAACTGTGGTCATAATTGGCTCACAGGTCATTCCTGGCCTAACTCCATCTAAACCGCATGCTTTGCCTACTATTTTTTGAGCTTGAGTGAAGCCGGCACTACTTTTGATTGGATCTTGTGGCCTGGTAAATATTTCACTGGGTTTATAATCTAATTTGTTTCTAATTTTGTCCGTAAGAGATCTTCCAATCATAAGATTAATTCTTCCTCCAGCTTGAATTTCATCAGTAAGAGTTGATGGATACAAGTCGAATTTGCTTATTAATTGTTCAGTATTTGAGTCTTTTTCAATTTTTTTAATTATGCCTTTATGAGGATATATTTTAATAACATCTCCTGTTTTCATATGAGATACGTCAGCTTCAATAGGTAAAGCTCCTGAATCTTGTGCAGTATTAAAGAAAATTGGGGCTATTTTGCTACCAATTATTATTCCACCTGTTTTTTTGTTGGGAACAAAAGCTATATCTTCTCCTATATGCCAAATGAGTGAATTAATAGCAGATTTTCTAGAACTCCCTGTTCCAACAACATCTCCAACATAAGCTATCGGTAAATTTTGTTTTTTTAAATTATCAAGAATCTTTAGTCCATCAGGTTTTTTAAATTCCAACATAGCTAATGCATGCATCGGAATATCCGGGCGTGTTGTCGCATGTACAGCTGGAGATAAGTCGTCTGTGTTTGTCTCACCGTCAACTTTAAACACTAAACAAGTAATCTCTTTCTCCAGAACATTTTTATTTATGAACCATTCTGCATTTGCCCAACTATTTACAACCTCTTTTGCATAAATATTATTTTGAGATAATTCATAAATTTCATTAGCTGAGTCGTAAACAAGAATAATATTTTTTAAAACTTCTGCTGCTTTTTTTGCAAGTAAACTATTCTCTCCTTTAAGTATTTCAACCAAAGAATTTACATTGTATCCGCCTATCATTGTTCCTAGTATTTCAATTGCTTTTTCGGGATTAATTGATTCGCAGTATTTTTCGGAATTAACAATAGCCGTAAGCCAGCTTGCTTTTACATAAGCAGCCTCATCAACTCCTGGTGGTACTCTATTTATTAGTAAATCAAGTAAATAAGATGTATCGTAAATACTATCTTGTTCTAATAATTTTGTAATACAATTTGTTTGCTCAGAATTTAAAGGTAAAGGAGGTATACCTTTGGTAGCTCTTTCAGCTACGTGATCCGCATAATCTTTTAGCAATGTTTCCAAATTCTTCATTAGTAAAGTTTAATGCCTAATCTATTGTTATTTTTAATATTGAAAAGGAGAGTATTCATAAATGCTTTTTTAAATATTCAAACTTCTTAATTAATCAATGATGACATCATCAAATAATTCAGCTTTAGAAAAGACATCAGATTTACATGTTGTTGAAACACGTCCATTAATACCTCCAAGCAGATTACATAATGATATACTTTTGGATCACGCTTCTGCTAATACAGTATCTAAAACAAGAAGATCGATACAAAATATTTTGCATCATAATGATCATAAGCTCATAGTCATTGTGGGTCCATGTTCAATTCATGATCTAGAGGCGGCAAAGGAATATTCAAAATATATTCAAAATTTCCGAGAAATTTATAAAGATAAATTAGAAATAATCATGAGAGTATATTTTGAAAAACCAAGAACAACTATTGGCTGGAAGGGATTGATAAATGATCCTCATCTAGATGATTCTTATGATATTAATACTGGTTTAAGAAGGGCAAGAAGTTTGCTTTCATATTTAGCAACTCGCGGCATACCCTCAGCTACAGAATTACTAGATCCAATTGTTCCTCAATATATTGCCGATTTAATAAGTTGGACTGCCATAGGTGCGCGGACTACAGAAAGTCAAACTCATAGGGAAATGGCATCAGGATTATCAATGCCTATAGGTTTTAAAAATGGAACTGATGGTTCTTTTACTACTGCAATTAATGCAATGCAGTCAGCTTCAAAATCCCATCATTTTTTAGGTGTAAATGAAAATGGAATGGCCTCTATAGTTAATACTACAGGAAATCCAGATGGACATATAGTTTTAAGGGGCGGTTCAAAAGGCCCAAATTTCGAAAGTGAACACGTTAAAAGAATTTCAGCTGAATTGAGGCAATGTAATCTTCCCCAAAAAGTGATGATTGATTGTAGTCATGGAAATTCGAATAAAGACTTCCGAAAACAGTCGGAAGTACTAAAAAATGTAGCTTCTCAAATTAGTAATGGTGAAAAAAATATTTTAGGAGTTATGCTTGAAAGTCATTTGAAGGAAGGAAATCAAAAACTTTTAAAAAAAGAAGATCTCCAGTTTGGCATGAGCATTACAGATGCATGTATAGATATAGAAACAACAAAAGAATTACTCGCTATTTTATACAATTCAATTAGCTTGTTATAAAAAAATTAAAAAACAATGCTGAAGAAATTGGAACAATGAAATTATCTATTCCTAAAACACTAAATTGTTCGAGCAAAGTCGCAATAAAAGCTATTAAAAAATAATTTAAATTTAAACTATTTTGTTGAGCGTAGCCTATTGAGCAAATTACTATCAAACTTGTTAAAAACATTGTCATAGTACCAAGTAAAGATTTTTTTTGTTTAAAAAAAATCCAACTCTTCGAGTCAAAGCTTTTTCCTATCAATCCAGCTAATCCATCACCAAAAGTCATTATGAAAAATCCACTAATTAATGCATATGGGTCTTTATCCCAGAAAAGATAAATCAAAATAAATAAACTTAGACAATAAAACAATGTTCCATAACTCTTTCTCTTAACATCTTCAATTGTTGGAAATAATTTATATCTATAATTGATGAAAACCATTACTGAAACA
>QCRH01000009.1 GCA_003211955.1 Prochlorococcus sp. AG-459-O09
AGAGGAGAGGGTCTCAAGAAATTTTCCAATATCTTTTTTATATAAACTATCAGTGATTTTTAAAGAGAAAAATTCATAATCATTTATATCTTTTTTTTTGTCAAAATTGATATTTCCCTTTAATGAAATATTTTTCATGATTATATTGATCACTATTTAAAATTTAAACAAATATAGTTAAAAGGCAAATTTCTTTACATTATGTTTTTTATGTAAGTAATTTCTAATGCAATTAGGAAATAATTAATTTAATTTAAGAATTAATTAATTTTTCTAGAATATATAAAACAGCATTAGTTAATGAAAAAATTACAGTTAATAGAGATGCAATAACCGGTAATAAATTAAACCATAATTGCGAAGTTGTCATTTTTGAATCAATAGGTAGAAAATTTGTTCTTTTTTTTATTCTTATTTGCAACCAGAAAACAGATAATGGATAAATAATTCTTGAAAAAGAAATTAACATAGAAGGTAAAATACCTTTTTTTATATAAAGTATAAATCCCGAAAAAAAGTATAATGCCCAAATTAAAACTCTTTGAATTAAAATAAATTTCTTGCTTTTGCTAGACACTATGAATTCATTAATTTTTATATTTTTAGTCATTTTATATCTTT
Organism: Prochlorococcus sp. AG-459-O09; assembly: GCA_003211955.1. Taxonomy (GTDB): domain Bacteria; phylum Cyanobacteriota; class Cyanobacteriia; order PCC-6307; family Cyanobiaceae; genus Prochlorococcus_A. The sequence continues at coordinate 622 of QCRH01000009.1, forward strand.
CAAAAAAAATGTTATTTATAATTACTTTTTCTTTACGTATAATTTTCCATTCATTTTTAAGAAATAATTCATAACTTATTAAACTTGCCTCAGTTGAAAGAGAATCTAAACCTTCTTTTTTAGCTTCATCTTCTAATTTATGAAGTAACTTAGAGCCACAACCTTTTTTTTGAAATTTACCTTTACAGTAAAATAACGCAATTCTATCAGTGGGATATCTTGTGGCAAAAGCAATAATTATTCCTTGCTTACTTAGAAGCCATCCTTTCCCTTTAGTTATTGACTTATCAAAAATTGGATTATTCCAAGCTTGGCTTGACCAGGCCCTTTTTTGCTCTTGACTATAAATTTTATCATCTAAAGATTGAATCGAATCAAAATAAACCTTTTTTAATTCTAGTTGATCTTTAATAGTAATTCGTCTTAAATTCATCAATAAATCATCTATTTAGTATGCATAGTAAAAATATAGTCGCAATTGGTGGAGGAGGGTTTGGACGTTCTTTAGGCTCTCTTGAAATTGAAAAATATATAATTTCATTAATTAATAAAAAAAGACCAAAAATTTGCTTTATTCCAACAGCATCTGGGGATAGTAGTTTGTACAAACTGAATTTTTATAGAGCATTTTCCAAACTCGATTGTATAACAAGTCATATTGATTTTTTCTCTAGAACAGAAAACTTAGAAGATAAAGTTTTTGCCCAAGACATCATTTACGTTGGCGGAGGAAATACAAAAAGTATGTTAGCTGTCTGGAAAGAATGGAATTTACATGAAATTTTGCAAAATGCTTATGAAAAAGGAATTGTAATGAGTGGTGTAAGTGCTGGAGCTATTTGCTGGTTTGATAAAGGTATAACTGATTCTTATGCTGAAGAATTAACCATAATTGATTGCTTAGGAATAGTTGAAGGTATTGCCTGCCCGCATTTTGATGAAGAAAAAGAAAGGGAACCCTATGTTAATGATGTTATAAATAGAGAAATTATTCAATCTTGTATTTGTATTCAGGGCAATTGTGCCGTGCATGTCAAAAATAATATTGAATATTCTTCAATAGATTTTGGTAATGGTAAAAAGTGTTTTAGAGTCTATAGGGAAAATAATACTTTAAAGAAAGAAATCCTATAAGAAGAAAATATCTATAAAAGTATTTTAGATTTCTTCATTTTTTGAGATTGAAGTAAATTCAATCCCTTTGTATTTTACAAAAGATGCAGTCCATACTTCTTTGGAGAGATTGCCAAGGTATTTTAAAAATTGTTGTGTATCTCCGTCTCTTATCCATTCAGATTTAATAAATGGAAGCTCTTTCTGCATTCTTTTAGGATGCATATGAACCAGCAACAAACCTTTTTCTTCAGAAGCCCTTTTTAAAGAACCTTCATCACTTCTTTGAAAAACCCTCATTAGAAGATTTAATATAACTTCTTCTCCAAGTCTCTTAAAATTTTCTGATTCCTCTAAATTATCTTTAATTTCTTTACCTCCAAGAGGCATTGCTCTAACAAGGTTTTGCTCTATTAAAGCTATTGCAATTAGATAATTCTGGCTTGCCATATTCTTAAGTAAATCTTTTTAGATATTCTAACCTCTCGAGTTCATGAAAATCTTTTTTGGATAAATCAATTACCAAAAAAAAACGAAATAATTAATTATTTGCCTACATACTGGATACTTATTTGTATTTATATTAAAGGTAAGGTATATATTTTTGATATGAGATTATTTTTTTTTCTATTTTGCGGTATATTTACAGGTCTTTATTTATCATGGCCAGGTTTAGTTATACCAGAAAATTGGAAATGTTTTAATGACATTATTGTAAAATCTACTAAAGATAAAATTTCTTTAAGAGCTGCAATGGAGATTTCTCCAAGTTATGTTTTAAAGCGTAAGAATAGAAAGACGGCTTCAAAAATAAGAATCGTAGCAGATGCCTGTTTTCGTTAAGATGTTACTGGATGAAATTTAAATACTAAATAATGAATAATAATATAAGATTTGAATTGTCTTTTAAAAATATTTATCAGTTAGAAAATAAACTTAATTTCTGCAAATTAAATAATATAAAAAATATCAATATTCCATGTAAAGGACTTATTAAGAAGGAATTATTTAATTCAACTATTAAATACATAACAAAAAACTTTAATGAATTTAATGTGACATATCACTATAGTCTTTATCATCAATATTCAAAAAATAAAGACAAATCATATCAGGACTTTTTAGATTTTGTTAATAATTCACGTATAAATAGAAATTATGAAATTCTGCTCGTGTCGGGATCAAATAAGAAAAAAAACTTTGACTCAGTTGATGTATTAGGTTGTTTAAAAAAAGAAAAAAATTTAAAAGTTAAATTAGGTACAGCTTACAATCCATATTTGAAAAAATATTATAGAATTTCTTCAGAAAGACAAAGGTTTGAAAGTAAATTTTCAACTGGATTAATAAATTCAATTTGGTTTCAATATGGCACAGATATTAAAGTTCTTCAGAATGAGGTGACTTATCTCAAGAACGTAACAAAAGATGAAAAATTAAATTTATTTGGAAGTTTATTTATTCCTTCTAATCAATTTATTGCCCGGTTTAAATTTCGTCCTTGGAAAGAGGTTTATATATCAGAAAAGTTTTTATATGCGTTAGATAAATTTTTTGATTTCACAAGCGATTTAGTTAGTTTTTATAAAAATAATAATATTACGCCCGTAATTGAATCTGATTTTTCATCATCAGAGAAACTTGATTCTGTTTATAGTTTTTTTGAAAATGAAAGATAATTTCATTCAATATGAAAACTAAGAAAAGTGATTTTACATATGACTTATTAATAATAGGTGGAGGTATATCTGCGTGTGTTTTTGCTTCGAAGTATATGAAAAATAATATTACAAAAAAAATTGCAATAATTGAGATTGGTCGTGGACTTGGAGGGAGATCAAGTACAAGAATAAGCAAAAGATTTAAAGGATGGAATCTAAACCATGGCTCTCCAAATTTAAATATAACTAACAGTAATAATAATCTTCTGTTAAAAAGTTATATCGATGAATTAATAGATAATAAATTTATTAAAATTGACGATTCAGAGATATTTTTTCTAAATGAAGATTCTAATTTAAAAATCATAAATAATTCGGAATTTTCTTGCGGGGTTAATTATCTATCTTTAAATTCCATGAGTGAATTATCGAAAAATATAATTGATTCAAATAATTTAAAAGAGAAAATTGATTTTTTCTTTGAAACTTTAATATTAGATATGAAGTTTAATAATAAGGAATGGATACTAACATCAAAAAATGGCGATACATTTAAGTCTAAATATCTAATTTGTTCAACTAATTTGTTGTTACATAAGAGGTCTTTAAAAATATTAAATGTAAATCAAATTCCATTAAGAAAAGCTATTCCCATTAATAATGATAAAAAAATAGACTTACTATTAAATTTTCTAGAAGAACAGACATTTATTCCTAGGTTAACTTTTTTAATTTATACAAATCAAAATTATAGTTATAAAGATTATTATTCTAAAAAACAAAGATATTTTTATTTAAAAAATAATTTAGAAAAAAAATATAGATTTGAAAGAATTATTTTTCAGCTGCAAGATAATAATAAATTAGGAATTGTAGTACATTCCAAAAACTTAGAGTTAATTAATTCTTATATAAGAGCAAAAGATGAAGAAGTTTTTAAACAAAAAATAATTACAAATTTCAATAAACTATTTGAAGAGAATTCTTTAGTACATAAATTAACTTTTGATGAAAAAATATCTATTATGAAATGGAGAGCTTCACAGCCTTCTGGCATTGCAGTACCATTATCTTTACAATTTAGTAGAAAATCTAGAATTGGATTTTGCGGAGACTGGTTTGAAGGAGATGGGTTTGGCAGAATTCAAGGCTCAATTTTAAGTGCTTTAATATTAGAGAAAAAAATTAAAGACTTAATTAAATAATTTTTTCTGAATATGATCTATATCAGTGTTTTTTTCAATTATCAATTTATTTGCATTATTTTTTATGCTATAAGGTTTGAATTTTTCGTAATAAATGTCCCATGATTTTAAGAAATCATTCTCAGCTTGTTTTTTATCCTTCCCCCTTTCTTTTATATCTCTTTGAACAACTCTTTTCATGCACTCATCTTTTTTAGTTTTTATCTCTAAAAAAATATAATCATTATTGTTTAAAGTGTTTGAGAATTCTTTAGCAAATATACCCTCAAGAATTAAAAAACTGATATTATTTGTTTTGTTTGAGATAGTTTGAATTGTTTTCTTTTCGAAATTATAATAACGATCACAGATTGAAATTCCATTCTTGTAAATAAAATCAAAATCTTTTTTGAATAGTTTGTTATTAAAACTAATATTTCTATCAAAAAAACCTTCTATAAATTTTGATAGAAATTTACTTATTAAACCAGTCTTATAGTAATTGTCAGTACTTAACACAATACCATTTTTATTTTTTTTTATAATTCTATTTGATAAAGTTGTTTTCCCGCTTCCAGAAGGTCCACTTATAAAAATTAGCTTCATTTTTATGATCTGTTCTTTAATAAGATTTTAACTTTTTTATTAATAGATACCTTTAATTTTTGAAAGTACATTTTATATTTTTAGTGTTTAAAATAATTTTTGAATACCTTGCAATGGCTTGTAAGCTTGCATAAATATTAAATGTGTGTCTTTATATAATTGTAAATAATTTAATTCTATTCAATTAGCTATTGACTTGTTATTAATTCCTCAGGAATTTGATAATATATATAAACGATGAGCTAATTTTTTTATTACTTATATATATTCCAATGATTTCTAAATTTCTCAGCAAACTAAAATCAATTTTATTTAAAAGTGCAGTATCTCCTGAAACTCCTTTAAAAATAGAAAAAAAAGCAGCAAAGTCTGCAAAAACAAAAACAAAAACAAAAACAAAAACAAAAACAAAAACAAAAACTAAAGCGGTTAATTCTAAGAAAAATATTGAAACTTTAATGACACTTCCAGGTGTTGGAGCAAAAAGCGCAAAAGCTTTATATGAGGCTGGATTTAAAACAACAAAAGCAGTTATTGCTGCTGATGAAAAAGATCTTCTTGCTATATCAGGAGTTGGAATAAATCTTGTTAAGAAGCTGAAAAAGCTAAAGTAGTTAATATTTAATTTTTAAAACTTTAAAAAAAATTTATAATATTAATAATATCCATTAACTTTTTGAGATCTAACAGATTATCTTCTTCTTGCTTTTCTTCTCTGTTGCAACTTTCTTTTATATTTTTCGATAGGTGTTTCGTGATGTCTAAGTCTTTTTAAATCTGCAAAGATTCCTGACTTAGATACTTGTCTCTTAAATCTTCTAAGGGCAGACTCAATACCCTCGTTCTCTCCAACTGTAACTTGTGTCAAAATTTTCCAAATAAACGTCATTCTAGCACTTCAATAGATATATTCAAACTTAAAACTTCTATTTGAGGGTTAATGGTTCATTTGGCTAATTTTTTGCCCACTCCACAAATCTTTTTTTATTACTTCTTATATCTTGTAATGATTCAAAATAATATTTTTCCCAATTATCTTTAGGCAGGCCAAGAAATAACATTAGATTTAATGGATATTGATCGCTATCAGAACAATTTCTAAAATCATCTCTGAATAAAAAGATTTCCTTGTTTAGAGCAATTGCGATGCCCAATTCAATCATTACCCCTTCATCTGGAGGATTTCCATTAACAATCGCAAAAATACAATCACATTCTTTTAAATCATGGAAATTACTACTTGCAACTTCATATGCCCATTGACTTTCTTGTTTTGTTAATGGTTTTGCTCTCTCAAAAGGTTCATATACTTCTACATTTAAATTATTGAAGATTTCAATAAATTCATTTAAAAGTGTTTTTGTTTGTTTTGAAAATCCATATGGATTTGCCAAATATAATTTCTTACTCAACTTAAACCTCTTTTTTTTATGTACTCTTCGCGATCACTTTTATAATATAAAGTATTTTCCCAAGGGAAAACTATCCATTGACTTTTTTTAGATAAAAATACTGTATTCCACCACGTAGGTTTGATTTTACTAAATAATACAAAAAACATTGCCCCTTCAATATCCTTTAAAGACGATAATGTAAAACCAGTTTCATAAACATCATCTACTATTAGTGAATTTTTTATTGGTTCTGAAATTAATTCAATTTTTAATTTATGGCTTAATGCTACAGCAAGACATAATCCACCTCGAGGAACTCCATATATTCCTGAAAAATTCTTAAACCTACACTTATTAGCTATTTGTTCTACGCTTTTATCAAATTCGCTCCAAGTAAAATATTTTATCATCTTAATTTTCGTTTTTTTCAGTTGTTATGGTGTAATTTGAAGCAATTACACTTAAAAGTGCTACTACTTGCTCATTTGGACAATTAGTATTTTTTTTTAAATTATCGCATTCAATTATTATCTTGGCGTATGTATCCTCGACAATCCCGTTCATTTGATCGATACTAAAAGAATATGGTTTATTCATTTTTTAATTATTAGTTATTTTATTTTTACTTAAATCTGCAACGAAGTAAATATTTTAGGTATTAAAAGATAAAATCATTCCCACATGGGTTCATTTAATTTATCAATTTTAAGTGAAGAAGGAACATAGGCATGTAAAGTTTCAATTTTTATAGCCCATTTTTTAGAGTTACCCTTTAAACTTTCGCTTTCAATTAGGTTTGTTAGGGGAATCCTTTTTCTAACTTTAAGAAGACCTAAACAAGCTTCCCAGTGTTGATGATTTTTATAAATATCTAACCAAAAATCAAAAATATTTTCCAAAATTTCTAAAGGGATATCAAATGAAATTCCCATTGAAGGACTTTCAATTAAATAATTTTTGTTTCTTAGTTCATTTAATAAATTATTTACGTTTAAATTAATAGCTAAAAGAATATCTTTTGCTGATTCATTACCTATTAATTCTTTTCTATGGCAATCTAAAAGATTTTCATCCTCAAGGATATTTTCATCGCAATTTTTTATTCCTACAATCCAAAAACCTTCTCCATTATTTACTCCACTAGCAAGAAATAGATATTGAGGTGAATTCTCCAAAATTTCAAATCATTTTTTCCATTTTTAACATCTTTAGCATGATATGAAAATAATTTGCAGTGCAATTAACAATATAAACTCCTCGTAAAAAAATATTAATTGTTAGGATGAAGTTTTATAAAATGTTTGACTTAAGAGAGCTAAAACTTATGTTTTTGGATCCTACCGATTTGATCGTTGATAATATAAATAAATACCTTTATAGAAATAAAACAATTAAATTTATTTTTTCTTAGGAAATAATTTTCCTATTTTCTCCTTTTGCATGTATTCCTTTTTAGTTCTTATTTTTTTATCTTCTAGAGATTCTTTATTAGTACTTACTGCATAAATAATATAAAAAATCATACAAGTAAATATTAATCCTAAAAAAATAATCAATACTCCTAAAGGTTCACTGGGACTGAAAATTTTGAGATCTAAAGCTGTATTCAGGGAAATTATCATCAATTAAGTAATTCCTTAAAAAAATTATGGAAATCTAATTGATTTCTTCATATCCAAAAAATGTAGTGTTGTCTGAATTTTTATACCCATTAGCTGCTTCCTGTGGGTTCTGACTGTCAATTTTTCTTGCTTTAGCATGAATCATGTTGAATGGGAAAATTACAGCTCCAACGAAAAAATGAAGGATTAAAAAGTCTGAAGGTAGTCCATTTGTCCAGTCAGGGAAAAATAGCAATGTCATCAATGATTCGTACATATAAGTAGTCATATAAACCTCAGACTATTATTGCTGAACTTATCGCAATACTTTTAATTTTTAATAAATTGAAATTTAATTTGCTGTTAATAATTATCCGATTAAATTGAAAAGACAATTAGAAAAAACTAATATATTATTTAAAAGGATTGATAGATAGCTATTGTTAAAATTCATTTTTGGTTTTCTTTTATTTATAGTTCACTTGTTAAACCCATCTATAGGTTTAGCTTTTGATACGTCAGACCCTAGTGTTAGTTTGCTACAAAACAGGATCTCTAATAATTTCTCCAGGGAATATTGCAAGGCTATTCAAAATGGTTTTTCTAAAGATGAAGCAATGAAATCATCTATTGTAAAAACAGAAAACATTATTTCTTTTTCTTATAATCCACAAAAAAAATGGATTGAGAAAAATGACTTGGCTAATCAAATTTCATTACAAGTAGTAAATGATTGCGGACAGTCAATTGGATTAATTGGAAAGGAGGGAATTAATTATTTTAAATCATATTTCCTTGAAATTTATCAAAAAACCACTCCTGATAAAAATTTCTCTAGATAGATTAGGTTAATGAACAATATTTCAGACAAATTAGTCATGACAATCATTTTGATTACTATTCTTATTGTATTTGGATTAATTTTTTCAGTAAAGTCGCCAGAGAGAAAGGTTTTAGATTCGCAAATAATGTGGAAAGATGACTATTCTAATATTGCACTTTTCAGGAGTAATAAAATAAATTCAGAAATAAAAAGATTAATTTAAATAAAAATTCATTATTTACCAAAATAGGAAGATCCTATTCAACCATATACAAAAATATTTTTTCGAATCTCAATCAATTTATTATTTCATTTTTAATTTAAGTAGTTCAAAAGAACTGACGAGAGTTTCAAATCGTCATTCAACCATGCTCGTATCGCCATCGCCCTTCTAGGATCATAAAAATTTTGTTTTCTGTACCAACTAAGAACTTCTGAATCTGATTTCTTTCCATTACATGACAAACAGCATGGCACGCAATTACTTCTAATGCTAATTCCCCCTTTTGACATTGGGTGAAGATGATCAAGTGATTCTGACTGTTTACCGCAATAAATACATTTATAATTAGTAAGTTTATTAAGTGACTCTCTCCAATTTTTATTACTTATCTTGGGACAAAACTGATCAAGGTAAATTGCATCTTGTTTATGCATAATATTCTTGATATTTTTCTGATGATAACAGTTTTTTTTAAAGTATGATTGAAAAAGTTAAGACGAGACTTTTTAAATCATATGCTTTTTATGAAAATAATAATTTTTACTTACTAAAACACATGCAAATTAAAGTTAATGCTTTATTTATTTACGATATTATTAGGAAATTTTGATCATTTTTTATTTAATAGTATTTATATCTTTTTGATATCGTTTTTTTCTAATACGTTCTCAGCGATTTCTGGAGGAGGCGCAGGATTATTACAATTGCCTGCATTGATTTTATCTGGGGTTCCTTATTATCAGGCTCTGGCAGGTCATAAACTAGCAACAGTAGCATTAGGAGTAGGGAGTTCATTAAGAAATTACAAATCTTTAGGTAATGATATAGGTGTTGCTTGGCAAATTTTAATTTTTGGATTACCAGGAGTAATTATTGGGACTTATATAGTTGAATTTTTATCAGAAAAATATTTGTACTTAATTTTAGGAATAATATCAATATTATTAGCTTTTTACTCATTTCTTAAATCAGATTTAGGTTTATCATCTGGGAATATTAAGCTTAATTTTGTTCATAAAATTAGATTTTTAATTTTTATTTTTCTTATAGGTATATTAAATGGTTCTATTTCTTCCGGAACTGGATTGCTTGTAACAATACTCTTAATAAAAACTTTTGAAATGGATTTTCTTCGGGCCATAAGTATGACATTCTTTACTGTTGGGATTTTTTGGAATTTTGTCGGAGCAGTTTTTTTGTCAAGAATAGGATCCCTTCCTTTAAATATATTGATATTATTAATAATTGGTTCCTTTACAGGAGGATATTTCGGAGCTCACCTGTCAAAATTAAATGGAAAAATAGTTATTAAGAAATCTTTCACAACAGTTTGTGTTTTGGTTGGTATTAGCTTATTGATTAAATCCATAAAAAGTTTTTTATAAAATCAATTGATAATAGCAGTACAATTTGGTAAAAAAGTCCATACACCTTTATAAGTTAAAAAAACAAATTAATTATTATCTTTATTCATTAATAAAGGGGTTAATGAATAATTTTTTTATTTAATAATATTTTTAGAGAGACCGTATTTAGAAACAAAAAAAAAGGCCTCACATATGTTCGGCCGGGTGATGGGGAACCTTATTTTTAAACGAATTTCTTAAAAAATGCAACCCCCTATCTGTAGCGCAAATAATACAAGCCACATACACTACAGATAGTGCTTTAATGATTTTCTCACATATAAATTAAAAAATTCTGGAATATTTTTTTAAATTTTTAATTTTATTATTAATAATCCTAATTTATGATTTCAAATGTTTTTGGTAAATATACTTGTTAAAAATGTCTTTCACAGTATTATTCGTAAGAACTTTGCTAGTAAAAAGCTTTGATGATTGAATTAACATTACTAACTCTTTTGAATTATGTTGGGGATAATTTTTGTGAGTATAGAAATCTAGGTCATGATAACTATAAATCTTTACTTCTTTCCTACAGTGATGCAAGTAATAAATTTGGACCATTAGAGGTTAAAAAGGTTATTGAAAAGTCAGAAAATTTTAAAGTTACAGCTGTTGCTATAGCTGCAATTAAGTGTCCTCAGCATATAGTTAAGTAATGAAGTTTGAATTAAAAACTGAAAATGAAAATTATTCAAAATCATTCTCACAATTTTTCGGTATAATATTTTTTATCTCTTTAATAGTTATCCTTTGTGATGTTTCACTCAAATTAGGAATCATATCTAGAAATCATGAAATTGAATACAACTGTAGACTCTTATCTGTTGAAAAATCTAAAACTCATTTTAAGAAATTATCTAGGCTTTCTAATCTGAAAAGTAAACAACTAATTTGGGAATTATGTAAGGAGGTTATTAAATAATATTTAGCTAGATGCTGATGAATAGAATTTTAATGCAAATAACCAGAACTTTCTTGAAGTCATAAGAAATATTGTAGCAACTGTAACTTCAAGCAATATTTTCCATAATTGAGAAAGTCCTAGAAAAACTTCAGAAGGAATTGTAGTTATAAAAGCAATAGGAATGAAAATACTAAAAAAAACTCTTAAAGAAAATGAAAATGAATTTAGAGGAAATCTTCCAATATAAAGAAATGATCTTAATACTTCTATTGCATTCCAAGTCTTAACAAACCAAATAGTAGTAGTAGAGATAAAAAACCATAGGCTATATAAAATACAAATCGAACAGATTATCGTAATCAAGGATAGGGTCAGAAAACTTAAACTTAAATTTATTTGATTTATTCTTATGCATAAGAGCAACAAGAAAAATCCAAGCATTATTTCTAAAAATCCAGATGGATTTATTTTTTTTAATGAAATAAAAAATTGACTATCAATAGGTTTTAAAAGTACGAAGTCTAATGTCCCTTCTCTAATATGTTTAACTATTTCTGTAAGATTTGGATTAAACCATGTATTTGTTATTCCATTCAAAATTGTATAAATGCCTTGAATTATTAGTGCCTGTTCAAATTTCCACCCTCCAATATATCCATTATTTTGAAAGAAAATAGATAGTAGAAAAATACTCCCTATTAAACTTAAAATTGCAGTAATCAAATCAATTAATATATTTGACTTATACTCCAACTCAGAAGCTAAGGAAGTATGTAAGAATTTTTTATAAACTTTTAGATATTTTCTTAAATTCATGAACCCATAGCTGTATATTTTTTCGTTCCTTCAGACCAGATTTTCCTAAATAATGGGAAAAGTAAAAAAATCCATAGAATTTGCATAATTAAGCCTCCGCTAATATTTGTTGCATTACCTGACAGTAAGTTCGCTGGGAAATCAATTAGATATGGAAAAGGAGTCAAATAAATCCAAGATTTAACGAATGCTGGAAATGAAACTACTGGTGCTAAAAGACCTGAGAGAAATAAAGTTGGAATAAATAACAATCTTTCTATCGATGATGCTTTCTCTGTCCAGAAACATAGACATGCAACTATTGATTGGATTAAAAATTGAATCAAGAAAGATAAGAAAGTAGATACTATCGATAAGAGTAAAATACTTAAATTTGGTATCCATATACTTTCTGGATTAAAAATAAAAAAGAAAAATGCGATTATTAATGCGAAAGGAAATCTTGTTATTTGTTCAGCAAGATGTTGTGCAAAATATCTGAAAAATGGATTTAAAGGTTGGATTAAGTACGGAGATACTTTCCCCATAAGAGAATCCTCTTCAAAACTAAATACAACCCAAACTACAGAAAACTGTCTTACAAAAAAAGCACATAAGAAATATCTAGAAAGCATTACATCACTAATGTTTATGGATTCATTTAGATTATTAGTTGTCCAAATGTTTAACATGAAAAAAGGAATTATCCCTGAAAGTGCCCATAACGCAATTTCTACTCTATATTCCAACATGTTTGAATATTGGACTTTTAATAAGGTGAATATTTTACGGTTAAACAATTTAAATTTCATAATCTTTTTTGATTAATACCTTCCCAATAACTTCATCTATGGGTGGTTCATTTATAAAAAGGTCTTCAATATCAAAATTATTTAGAATAGTTTTTAGTGAAGAGGTAATAGAGTTGTTTTCAATTTTTATAGTGATTTCATTCTTTATTTTATTTTTAACAGTAAACCCCGAATTTTCTAATTTAATTGCATCCTCTTCTGAACGACAAACTATTAATATTTCTTTAACAGGAGAAAGTTTTTTTAATAATAGATCAAGTTTCCCATCATATGATATTTCCCCTTCGTGCACACATATAACTCTCTTGCACAGCGATGTAATATCTTTCATGTAATGACTGGTTAGGCATATCGTTGCATTAGTTTCTTTATTATATTTTTGAAGGAATTTTCTTAAATTTATCTGTGCATTAATATCTAATCCAAGTGTCGGTTCGTCTAAAAATAGAATATGTGGTTCATGTATCAAAGCTGCTAGTAATTCTGATTTCATTCGCTGACCTAGTGAAAGTTTTCTAACAGGTATGAATAGCTCTTCATCAATTTCAAGCATTTCCGATAGTTTTTTTATTCTCTTTTTAGCTTCGAACTTATCTAAGTCATATATTGATGCATTCAAATAGAATGATTCAATTGGCGGAAGATCCCAAATAAGCTGTTGCTTTTGTCCCATTATTAAGGTGATAGTCTTTAGGAAATTTTCTTTTCTCCTGAAAGGTAAGTAACCTGAAACAAAAATCGAACCTTCACTTGGATAAATTAAGCCACAAAGCATTTTTAATATTGTTGTTTTCCCAGCTCCATTAGCACCAAGAAAACCTACTATTTCTCCTTCTTTAATTTCAAAACTTATATCTTTTATAACTTTTAAACTTTTTGTTTGTCTTCTAAAAAAATGTTTAATTGTTCCTTTTAAGCCTGGTTCTTTGGAAGAGATATCAAATGACTTAGATAAATTTCTTACATCGATAATATTTTGTACCATTTAAATTTTTAATTACTGAAATTTTATATTTAAATAAATTGTTAAATTATTCTTTATTTTAGAAAATTTTTTAACCAATTAAAAAATATCTTTAAACGATACAACCATCCAGATAAAAAAGTTAATTGGATTAAGTAACTCGCTTACCTCATTTTTATTTTCATAATTTAATCCTCTTAAAAAATTAAATATAAAATAACTATTCTCTTTTTTATCATTATTTTTTTTAATTACATTACCATTTTCGTCGAGAAGATCAATTTCATCCTCAAAAAACCATTGCTCTTTTCCATTAGATAATTGTAAGACAACCCCAATACCTTTGCCATCAGTTATTCTGAAATCACTTATCTTACCCAATGAAGAAACATTTATCGCATCAATAGTTTCTTTGGTAAGCCTATCTTTAGATAGTTCTAGGTTAACTTGAACAGAATTTCCTATTTTAACCTTATCTAAAATTGACATTTTTTAGGTCATTATACTTAGTGATAAGAGATTTATGCGATTAATTCAGAATTATTGATTTATTTCAATAATCACGATTTTTTTAAAACAGCTTCAAGGATTTTCTTTATTGAAATTGTTAATACTCTCAAAAATACAAAAAAAAGACCTAACCAACCTAATATGACAGCTATTGATAACATGCTTGAACCTAAATCACGCTGTAGAAAATTCTGCATATAATTTTCAAATTATATAGAAACTTACTCTACTTTATTAAATTACTTTTTATAGATATAAATGTTCAAAATTCAGATTTTTTTAAATTCTTTTTTATTAGCTTATTTAATATATATAATTTGTGAGTTAAAATTTAGTTAGAAGATTTATTTAAATTTTGGACCTATCTTTGAATTCATACATTGGAATACTTTTTATAATTACTGGCCTAATAGTTAGAGTTGACTTGAAATTCTCTATTCAAAAAGATCTAAAATAATTTTTAATAAACTCTTTTAGTTTAGTCGTTATAATCTCTATTTTTATAATTCCTTTAACTACTGCAAATACTAAAAAAAGCAGCTTTAAAGCTGCTTCTAAATGGTGGCGGGGGGGAGATTTGAACTTCCGACCTTCGGGTTATGAGCCCGACGAGCTACCAGACTGCTCTACCCCGCGGCATATACATAGCATACATCTGAAAGGGTTATTTTTCCTGATTTTTAGGATTCTTGGAATTTTACTTTACCTTTAACTTCAAGTCGCACTCCTTCAGGAAAATTAAACACCTTTTCTTCTATGTCTTGAATTCTTAAGTCTGATATCCACTCTAACTGTTTTAATATGTGAAGACTAACAGCATGCTTTGCTCTTTTTGAACCGTCTTCTACTTTTAAAGCTAAACCTATACCTTCATTTACTTTACATAGACACTGTATTCCCTCGGCTCCTCCTTTACCTATGACGTTCCCATGAGAAGCTTTAATTATTTCTGTATCAAATTTATTGTTATCACTAATCATTATTGGGTTTATAGTCATAGCTCTACTGATTTGTTCTAATTCAGCATTTTCGGAACTGCTCAGAAGTGAATATAACCTCGACATTTCTAATAGTTTTAAATAAAGAGTGGGTGCACCACAATCATCACGTTCTGCTTTTATTTCGGATGATGGGATTTCAAGTAATTCAGAAACAATTCTGAATATTTCTATTTGAAGAGGATGATCCCCTTTTAAGTAACTATCTAATGGCCAATTCATTTTTTTGCATGTAGCTAAAAAAGCAGCATGTTTACCCGAACAATTATGTTCTAATGGACTTGACTTTGATTTTGGGCACTTAAGATTATTAATGTCAATGTCATATTCCCATAAAATTTTGAATGCTTCTCGCGAATGAAGTTTTGATCCACTATGTGACCCGCATGCTAATGCAATTGATTTTGATTCATAATTAAATTTTGATGAAGCTCCACTACTAACGAAGGGTATTGCTTGAAAAGGTTTTAGTGCTGATCTTATAAAACTTTTATATTCTGGATTTCCTGCGCACATTAAAACCCTCCCTTTTTTATCGGTAATAACAGCATGGATCTTATGGATCGACTCAATATTTGATCCTCTCATTAAGGTTACTTGTAAGGGAGGATTGTTAGAAGTGTAAAGGTTTTTGAAATTAGAAATCATTTAGAAATTGTTATATTGAAAAATCAAAATACCAGACAGAGCTAAGACTGAAATAATAGAAAAAATTTGAATTAAATTTTTTAAAATAGGTTTTACCTCGATTGATGCAATAAGTGATTCTTTTTCTTTCAAAACTAATGGTTTTTCCCATACTTGACCGTCATACCAACCGGACTCCTCGTATTCGACTTTTTCAGATATTAATCTATTAAATACATGATTCCAACCTAGATATAACCTTATTGAAATTAATAGAGGTATTGATAAGCTGCTAAAAAAACTTAATAGAATATATTTTAAAAGGGAAGTTTTGAAATATACACTACCTGAAGAAATAACAAGAAATAAAACAAAAGCTCCTACCCAGAACTTTATCAAAATAAGAATTAGTGACTTTTTTGTTTTTGGCCAAGAAAAAATTTTAGATTTTGATAATTCTATGAATTCATTTGTGGGTTGCTGCTCTCTAGGGACAGGACATTTAGATGGATTCATAAAATAATATTATGGAAATAAAAGATTATCTCCATTACTCCAGAATGATTCAAGGTCATAATATTTTCTTATTTCTGGTTGAAAAATATTTACTATCAAATCACCATAATCGAGTAAAGCCCATTTCGCTTCGTTAATTCCTTCTTTTCGTATAGGTTCAACTTTAGCCTTTTCTCTAAGTTCTCCCTCTACAGAGTTAGTTATAGATCTAACCTGTACATCAGATAATCCTTCTGCAATCAAAATCCATTCACTTATGAATGATACTTTGTCAATTTTTATAAGTTTTATATCTCTTGCCTTTTTTTCATCACATGCTTTGGCTGCTATTAAAACCAAACTTTTATTGTCCATAAACATTTTCACTTGAAACTGATTTTTCTGAGCCTTCTTGCTGAGATAATTCTGATCTTGCTTTTTCTGCACTTTTTCTTAAGGCATCTAATCTATCTTCAAAGAAACTTCTTTTTTTCTTTTTTCGTGTCTTATCTATTAACTCCTTTAATGCTCCTCCAAGACTTTTATAAGCATTTGGGATGCTGTATCCAAATCTACAAGCAAGATCTATAGCTCTTTCATCTGCATAAATAGCATCTTGAAGCTTTTTTTCAGAATTATTTTTTAAATATAATCTATATCCTGCAAAACTTGATAAACCAAGAGCAAGTAATAAAAGTAACCCATCTTGTACCCACAACTCTCCTATCGCCCCTCCAAGTCCTATGGCAAGAGCTGCCATTTCCCAACCATCTCTGGGAATTGTGTCATTTTGGATTTTCCCAACCTCGTGCCAAAATAATAAATTTCGATGGTCAATTGCAAAGTTATCCCATTCATCTAAATCTATTTGAATTTCTACTTCGTCACGACCGATTTCCTCAAGTGTTATTAAAGGTGGATCTATAGCCGCAGCAGCTTCAACAAATACCCAACTTTCATTCTCTGGAGGCAACAAACTTTTAAGTCGCTGAAGTTCGCTCATAAAAAATTAATTTCTTTCAATACTATAGAAACAAATGTTGCTTTTCAAGTAACTTGATTAACATCTGATGATTTATAAGTAGCATGAAATAAATGAACTTTTAAATTATGCCTCAAAGAGGTGATCTTAAAAAAATTCTTATTCTAGGTTCGGGACCGATTGTTATAGGACAAGCATGTGAATTTGATTACTCTGGTACTCAAGCTTGCAAAGCATTAAGAAATGCTGGTTATGAAATTGTCTTGATAAATTCAAATCCAGCATCAATAATGACTGATCCTGATATTGCAAGCAAAACATATATTGAACCATTGACTCCTGAAATAGTTTCTCAGATCATTCTAAGAGAAAAACCTGATGCGATTCTTCCCACTATGGGAGGTCAAACCGCTTTGAATCTTGCGGTTAAATTATCAGAGTCAGATTTCTTAAAACAAAATAATATTGAATTAATTGGAGCTGATTTAAGAGCTATTAATAAAGCTGAAGATAGGAAATTATTTAAAGAATCGATGGAGAAAATAAATGTAAATGTTTGTCCATCTGGTATTGCATCTAACCTAGATGAAGCTATGGAGGTATCAAAAAAAATCAGTTCCTATCCTCTTATAATAAGGCCTGCTTTTACTTTAGGTGGAGTAGGGGGTGGAATTGCTTTTAACCTTGAAGAATTTGTCGAGTTGTGTAAATCAGGTTTAGAGGAGAGTCCAAGTAATCAGATATTAATTGAAAAATCACTCATTGGATGGAAGGAGTTTGAACTAGAGGTAATGAGAGATACTGCTGACAATGTGGTAATAGTTTGCAGTATTGAAAATTTAGACCCAATGGGTGTCCACACTGGAGATTCGATTACTGTAGCTCCTGCACAGACCTTAACAGATAAGGAGTATCAGAGGTTGCGGGATTTGTCATTGAAGATCATTAGAGAGGTTGGAGTTGAAACAGGAGGTAGTAATATTCAATTTGCAATAAATCCATCTAATGGAGAAGTAATTGTTATAGAAATGAATCCTCGTGTAAGTAGATCTTCAGCTTTGGCAAGTAAAGCAACTGGATTCCCCATAGCTAAGATTGCAGCTTTATTATCTGTTGGCTATACACTTGATGAGATTATTAATGACATTACAAAAAAAACACCTGCATGTTTTGAGCCATCAATTGATTATGTAGTTACTAAGATCCCAAGATTTGCTTTTGAAAAGTTTAAAGGCGCATCTAATACTTTAAGCACTGCTATGAAATCTGTTGGTGAGTCAATGGCAATAGGTCGTTCTTTTGAAGAATCATTTCAGAAAGCATTAAGGTCATTAGAAGTAGGTGTTTTTGGATGGGAATGTGATTCACAAGATGAATTTAAAGATGAGAGTCAAATTAAAAATTGTTTAAGAAACCCTACATCTGAAAGAATTCTCCTAATTAAAAAAGCTATGCAGCTTGGGAAAACTAATAATTATATTCAAGAAGTTACAAATATAGATTTATGGTTTATTGAAAAATTACGTAATATCTTTAATTTTGAAAATGATTTTTTGAAAGATAAGGAACTTTATACTCTAGATAGAGATTTGATGTTACATGCTAAACAATTAGGCTTTTCAGATCAACAGATAGCAAAGTTAACTAATTCTGAGTTTTTTGAAGTAAGAAGATATAGAAAAAAACTTAATATAATTCCAATTTATAAAACTGTTGATACTTGTTCTGCAGAATTCTCATCCTCAACTCCTTATCATTATTCAACTTACGAAGAATCTTTCATTAATTTTAATTCTCAAATTTTTGATAGCGAGATTTCAGAAAATTGTAAATCAAAAAAAATTATGATTTTAGGAGGAGGTCCAAACAGAATTGGTCAGGGAATAGAATTTGATTACTGTTGTTGTCATGCATCATATCAAGCTTCTACAAATGGCTATAAAACAATAATGGTTAATAGTAATCCTGAAACTGTATCAACAGACTATGATACTAGCGATATTTTATATTTTGAGCCTGTAACTTTGGAGGATGTGCTTAACATAATAGAAGCTGAAAATCCTTATGGTTTGATTGTTCAATTTGGAGGTCAAACTCCACTGAAATTATCATTACCTTTATTTGAATGGCTTAAATCTAATGATGGGATCAGAACTGGTTCAAAAATTCTTGGAACTTCTCCAATATCTATCGATTTAGCAGAAGATAGAGAGGAATTTACAAAAATTCTTGAAGAATTAAGTATTAGGCAACCTTTAAACGGTATTGCACGTAATCAAAATGAAGCGGATATAGTAGCAAAAAATATAGGATTCCCCTTGGTTGTAAGACCTTCTTATGTTTTAGGTGGAAGGGCGATGGAAATTGTTAAAGATGAGAATGAATTATCTCGATATATTTCTGAAGCAGTTAAGGTATCACCTGATCATCCAATCCTTCTTGATCAATACTTAAATAATGCAATTGAGATAGATGTTGATGCTTTATGCGATTCCGAGGGTTCGGTTGTAATTGCTGGCCTTATGGAACATGTGGAACCTGCAGGAATTCATTCAGGAGATTCAGCTTGTTGCTTGCCATCCATTTCTCTTTCAACATCCACAATAGAAAATGTAAGGAACTGGACTAAATTAATTGCACAAAGATTAAATGTTATTGGTTTAATTAATTTGCAATTTGCAGTAATAAATACAAATAATAAAGAAAGTAAATTATTTATTCTCGAAGCAAATCCAAGAGCATCCAGGACAGTTCCATTTGTTTCAAAAGCCATAGGTAAACCTGTTGCAAAATTAGCTACTCAGTTAATGCAAGGTTTTACATTAGAAGATCTTAATTTTACAGAAGAATTTTCTCCAAAATATCAGGCTGTAAAAGAGGCCGTTTTACCTTTTAAAAGATTTCCTGGGTCTGATACATTACTTGGCCCTGAAATGAGATCTACTGGAGAAGTAATGGGTTTAGCTAAAGATTTTGGAATTGCTTATGCCAAGTCGGAATTGGCAGCAGGTAATGGTGTTCCTTCAGAAGGAGTTGCTTTTTTATCTACAAATAATTTAGATAAAAAAAATCTTGAGGAAGTTGCTAGAGAACTTTTGATTTTAGGATTTAAATTAATTGCAACAAAAGGTACAGCTGCTTATTTGGTGAATTTAGGAATTCAAGTTGAAGAAGTGCTAAAAGTTCATGAAGGAAGACCAAATATTGAGGACCTAATTCGTTCGGGACTTGTTCAATTAATAATTAATACTCCAATTGGCTCACAGGCTCTTCATGATGATGCTTATTTAAGACGTGCCGCTTTAGAATATAATATTCCAACTTTTACAACTATTCCAGGAGCAAGGGCAGCCATTAAGGCGATCAAAGCTTTGCAATGCAATAAAATTAATACTTATTCTCTACAAGAAATCCATAATTATTAAAATTTTATTCTAAGTTTTTTAGTTTTTCTCTTAATTGATTAACTAAAGAGTTTCGACTAATTGAAAGTAATTTGAGAGTATCTTGATGCATCTTAAGTTGTGTCTCCGCTATTTGTAGTACTTTTATAGATTCTTTTATTTCATTAGAAAGTTCATTTATTAAATATTTTTTGCCTTCAAAGGTTAAAACTGGATTTGCAGAATCATTTGTGTTTTCGCTCATGGATTTAAATTTTTAATAAATAAAATATAACTATAATTTTTTAATCAATTGTTTTTCACATAATTCTTTATAAATTCCAGGTTTATTTATTAAATCAATGTGTTCCCCAATTTCAATAATTTCACCTTTATCGAAAACAACTATTTTATTGGCCTCTTGAGTAGTGGCTAATCTATGAGCAATTACTATAACTGTTCTATCTTTCATAGCTCTATTAAGACCTTTTTGTACTTCAGATTCTGATTCTGCATCTAACGCACTTGTGGCCTCATCTAAAAGAAGAATTGATGGGTTCCCAAGTATTGCTCTTGCAATTGCTATCCTCTGGATCTGACCACCTGAAAAATTTGATCCTCTTTCAGTTATCTCAGTTTCATATTTCTCAGGAAGCTTTTGAATGAAGTTGTGAGCGTTTGCTTTTCTTGCTGATTCTATAACTTCTTCTTTGGTGAAATTTCTGCCCATTCTTATTACATCAATAATTGTTCCTGAAAACAAAAAAGGCTGTTGTTGTACTAATGCAATGTTTTTTCTGATATCTTTTGTATTTAATATTTTGAGATTTTTATCATCTATAAAAATCTCTCCATCATTTGGAGTTATAAACTTTAATATCAAAGACAACATTGTACTTTTACCAGCTCCTGAAGCTCCAACAAATGCTGTGACTTCCCCTCTTTTAATTTCTAAATTGATATTTTTAAGTACTTGATTATCTTTTTTGTATGCGAAATTTACTTTTTTGAAACTTATTTTGCCTTCAAAATTGGATATCCTTCGTAAATTTTCTTTATCATCTTCGACAGGTTCTTGATTTATGTTTTTCAACCTTTTTATTGATGCTTCTGCCTGTTTATAGTCATTAAAATTTGTGCTTACATGGCTTATTGGATCAATAAGCATTAATATTGCTGCAAAAAAACTACTAAATTCTTCGCTTGTTAGAAGGCCTAGATTGATTCTTGCGGCTCCTAAACCTAATATTGCTAATATTCCAAATGCTTCAACAAATCCTACAACTGGATGTTGAAGTGCAAGTAGTTTTAATGTTTTATATTTTGCTTTTTTATTTGTACTTAATCTTTTATAAAATCTTTTCTCAATCCAATTTTCAGCAGCAAAAGCTCTTATCGTGGACATTCCATTTATAGATTCACCTATTAAACCTGCTAAATTACTTGTTGATTCTTGACTTTTTTCTGATGCTATTAAAACTCTTCTTCCAAAACTGTTAACTGAAAGAATAATCAATGGTGCTAAAACGAATGTTGATACTGTTAGTGACCAGTCTAAATAAAACATATAGATTATTACCGCTAACAACTGTAAAGTGCATGGAATAGTATCTTGAGCTGTTTTATAAATAACTTCGCTTACCCTGTCTGCATCTTCTGTAAGTCTATATGTGAAGTCCCCTGATGAAATATTTTCAACAGAATTCATCTTTATTTTTTGAATTCTGCTAAATAAATTTCCTCTCATCACTTCACTAATTTCTAGAGATGGTTTTGCTATGAAAACATCTTGCCCAAATTGAGCAGTTTTTTGAACTAAAAATACAAATAAAGACTTAATTATTATGCTAGAAACTTTTGAGAGATCACCTGACCCAATTGCTGGGATTAAGTTTCCAGCTAAATATGCTAATAAAGGCCAACAAGCTACGTAAATAAGCATGCATATAAAACCCTTGATAAATTTATTTGAATATGGCCTGACTGGTGGTATTAGTCTCAAGATATTATATATTTAATTATTTATCCTACTTTATCAATATCTTTGGGTATAAAAAACAATGAAATTGGATCAATTTTTAAAATGGAAAAATTTGGTATCTTCTGGTGGCGAAGCAAAAATTTTTATTAAATCCGGTTCTGTTAAGGTTAATGGTGTTATTGAGACTAGGAGAGGAAGGAAGTTAAACAAGGGAGATAAAGTAATATTTCTAAAAAATGAATTAATTTTTGAATAGTTAGCTTATTCAACTCACTTTGTATTAGTATATTTTTCTTGGAGATAGTATTTTGAGAAAATCTGTAATTGCTGGTAATTGGAAAATGCACATGACTTGTGCTGAAGCTAAATCCTATTTAGAAGAGTTTATTCCTTTAATAAAAAACATAAAAGACGATCGTAAAGTTGTTATTGCTCCACCTTTTACAGCTATTTCAACCTTTTCTGATCATTCTGATTTTGATTATTTAGATATCTCTAGTCAAAATATTCATTGGGAAGATCAAGGAGCATTTACTGCAGAAATATCTCCAAAAATGCTTCTTGAACATGGGGTCTCTTATGCAATCGTTGGACATAGTGAACCAAGGAAATATTTTAGTGAAAGTGATGAACAAATTAATAAAAGAGCAGTTTTTGCTCAATCTAGTGGACTTACTCCAATAGTTTGTGTAGGAGAAACATTAGAACAAAGAGAGAGAGGAGAAGCTGATAGAGTTATTACTAGACAGGTTGAACAAGGATTAGAAAATACAGATTCATCTAATTTAATTGTTGCTTATGAACCTATATGGGCTATTGGGACTGGTAAAACTTGTGAGGCAGAAGACGCTAATAAGATATGTTCTTTGATTCGCAAATTAATAGGCTTTGATGATGTAATTATTCAATATGGAGGATCTGTTAAACCTAATAATATTGACGAAATCATGTCAATGAGTGATATAGATGGGGTGTTAGTTGGAGGGGCTTCATTAGATCCGAATAGTTTCGCGAGAATTGCAAATTATCAATAAGAAAAATCCATGGCCAAAAGGCTGGGGCAAAAAAACTTCAATTATGGGAGTTATTAATTTAACTCCTGATTCATTTAGTGATGGTGGGGAATTAAACTCTTCAAAAAAAGTGTTAGATCAAGTAAATCATTTCTTGAGTAATGGTGTTGATGTTATTGATCTTGGTGCTCAAAGTACGAGACCTGGTGCTGAAGAAGTTGGATCCAATATAGAAATAAAAAGATTGATCCCATATCTAAAATTAATAAAATCTGAATTTCCAGATGTTTTAATTTCTATTGATACTTTTAATTCTGAAGTGGCTTACGAAGCTCTTTTAAATGGTGCTAATTGGATAAATGATGTCACGGGAGGAAGAAGAGATATAAAAATTTTGGATGTTGTATCAAAATTCAACTGTCCATTTGTCTTAACTCATAGTCGTGGTAATAGTCAAAATATGAATCAACTCTCTAATTACCAGAATGTATTGAGTGATGTTAAATGGTCGCTTGATAATTTAATAAAGAATGCTTTAGAAAAAAATGTATCTGAAAGAAATATAATAGTGGATCCTGGAATTGGTTTTTCAAAGGATATCATTCATAATTTGGAAATCCTGAGAAACTTAGATGTATTTAAAAAATGGAATTTGCCAATTTTGATAGGTGCATCTAGGAAGAGATTTATAGGAGAAATTTTGAATGAGAAAAATCCAAAAGAAAGGGATATAGGAACACTTGCAATAAGTTGTCTTTGTTCTCAATTTAATATTGACATTGTGAGAGTTCACAACGTCAAACTAAATTATCAAATCCTGAAAGTAGCTGATAGGATTTATAGAAAATAATGAATTTATTATTCTTTAACTCCTTCGATTTTATCCTCTACCTCTTGATATAGTTCTTTCAACTGTTCTATATTCTCATCTGAAGTTTCCCAATATCCCCTACCATTTACTTCTAGCAATGTTCCAACAATTCTTCTGAAACTATTAGGATTAAGATCCATTAATCTTTTCCTCATCTCTTCGTCATTTATAAATGTTTCATTAGTTTCTTCATATACAAAATTATCTACTTGACCACTTGTCGCACTCCAACCAAGAGTGTAATTAAGTCTGTTAGAAAGTTCTCTAACTCCTTCGTAGCCAGATTTGAGCATACCTTCATACCACTTAGGATTTAAAAGTTTTGTTCTTGAGTCTAATCTGATAGTTTCTCCAAGTGTTCTAACTTGAGCATTAGAAGTAGTTGTATCCGCTATGTAGCTACTTGGTTCTTTCCCATCATCTCTTAGTGTTTTGATCAATTTTGTTGGATCCGAATCAAAATAATGACTAACATCTGTTAATGAGATCTCTGAAGAATCTAGGTTTTGAAATGTAACATCTGCTGTTTTCATTACTGACTCAAATACCTCTCTTTTTTGATTCATCTCTCCTGGATTATCAGCATTAAAAGCATATGTTTTGCGTGATAAATACATTTCTTGTAATTCATTTTCTTCCTCCCATGTTGAATTTTCTACGGCTAAATTAACATTTGAACTGTAACTTCCACTTGCATTAGAGAATACTCTCGCTGAAGCTTCTCTGATAGAAGTGCCTTCTTTTTCTGCTTGTTCTAGTGAATGTTTCCTTACAAAATTACATTCCAATGGTTCATCAGCTTCAGCTGCTAATTTGACTGCCTGATCTATTAATGCCATTTGATTGATAAATAGATCTCTAAAAACTCCTGAACAGTTAACTACTACATCTATTCTTGGCCTACCTAATTCTTCTAAGGAGATTAATTCTAGTTTGTTAATTCTACCAACAGAATCTGGTTTTGGTTTTACCCCAACGAACCATAAGATTTGTGCCAATGATTCTCCATACGTTTTGATGTTATCAGTACCCCATAAAACACAAGCTATCGTTTCAGGCCAAGTTCCTTGCTCTTCCTTTTGCCTTTCAATTAATTTGTCAACAACAGATTTCGCTGCAGCTACTGCTGCTGTAGTTGGGATTGATTGAGGATCAAGTGCATGGATATTTTTACCACTGGGCAAAACACCTGGATTTCTTATGGGATCTCCACCAGGACCAGGTAAAACATAATTTCCATCTAGTGCTTTGATGAGGCTATCCATTTCTTTGTCTGCGCAGACCTGTTCCAGACAGAAAAGTAAGTAATCAAATAATTTATTTAATTCCTTTTGATTAACTTCATTAAATCTATTTAATCTGCAGACTCTTAGCCAAGGGGTCGGAAGATTTAGTCCAAAAACTTTAAGTAAATCGAAAAGTTTGGAAAGAAGTGATTTTTCTAAATAAACTCTGCCATCAACAATTTTTAAAGAGTTGACCATCGCAAAAATGGACTCTCTTGCTGTCTTTATGATTTTTTCATTTAACTCTACAAATTTAAGTTCACCTTTATTATTACCATCATAAATTTGTTCAATAGTTATACCGATGGATTCTGCGAGTAATCCAGGAAGAGATCTTAATCCTTCTTGTTCTCTCTCTAAAGATGCAATATTTACAAGTGTTGCAACAGCTTCTTCTGCGGTTGGAGCTTCTCCAATAGTATGAAGACCGCAAGGTAACAATCTACTTTCAATTTCCATCAACTGTTTATAGACATTACCAACAAATAAATCTCTTTCATCTATTGAAAGTTCTTCTACATCTTTTGAAGGAAGCTCTACATCTTTGTCAAGGTTACATTGTTTAGAAGTCTCAACTATTGCATTAACAATTTGAATACCCCTACTATTTTCTCTTAATTGTTGATAAGAACCAACGAGTTCACTTAATTCTTTAAGTCCTTTATAGAGGCCTGCATTTTCGGCTGGAGGAGTCAGATAACTAATAGTTGAAGCATATCCTCTTCTCTTAGCAATTGTTGCTTCAGATGGATTATTTGCAGCATAGTAATACAAATTAGGCAATGATCCAATGAGAGAATCTGGATAGCAAGTTTCACTCATGCCCATCTGCTTCCCAGGCATAAATTCAAGTGAGCCGTGAGTTCCAAAATGAAGAACAGCATCTGCTCCCCAGATTTTTTCTACATATGTGTAATAAGCAGCAAAACCATGATGAGGACTAGCACTTCTTGAATAGAGCAACCTCATGGGATCACCTTCATAACCGAATGTAGGTTGAACTCCTATAAAAACATTTCCAAAATGTTTACCATAGATAAGAAGATTTTGTCCGTCACTATTAAGGTTTCCAGGAGGTTTACCCCAGTTCTCTTCAAGTCTTTGTGAATATGGTGTGAACTCTTCGTATTCTTTTACTGACATCTTATGAGCAATATTTAACTCTGGAGAGCCATCCATCGCTTCAGGATTGTTAATTACTTTTTCCATTAATTCTTTTGAATTACTTGGAAGTTCATCTATTTGATATCCTTTCGATTTCATTTCAAGAAGTACTCTATAAATTGAACCAAAAACATTCAAGTATGCTGCAGTACCAACATTTCCTTTGTCTGGTGGAAAGCTAAATACTGTGATGGCTAATTTTTTATCCTTTCTTTGTTTAACTCTTAAAGTAGACCATTTTATTGCTCTTTCAGCTATTACATCAACTCGATCTTGGAGCGTATGAGCCTTACCTGTAGCATCATCACGACCTGAGAGAATAATAGGTTCAATAGCACCATCAAGCTCTGGAATTGCAATCTGAAGTGCTACCTGAACAGGGTGTAAACCTAGATCACTATCTTCCCATTCTTGTGTGGTTTGGAAGACTAATGGAAGTGCAACCATATAGGGTCTGTTTAACCTTTTTAGGGCTTCAATAGCTTTAGGATGATCTTGTCTTGCTGGCCCACCAACTAGTGCAAATCCTGTTAGAGATACAACTCCATCTACTATAGGCTGATCCTTATTTATGGAATCATAATAAAATTCATTAACTGGTTTAGAAAAATCTAGACCTCCGCAGAAGATAGGTAGAACTCTGGCACCTCTGTATTCCAATTCTTGAATAACAGCAACGTAATGAGCATCATCTCCCGTAACTATATGACTCCTTTGAAGCACTAAACCTATTGTTGGAGTTTTGTCATCTTTAGGATTTATATCTTTCCTATTATTTTCCCAGTTTTGATATTCTTTAAGACTTTCGAACATGCAAGGAGCAAGAGGATGCCAAATTCCTAAATCTGGGAATGTTTCAGGGTCTTGAATTTTGAATTCTTCTATTTGATCTTTTATGATCTCTGAAACAGCGTACTTTTCAGAAATCATCAACAAGAAGTTTTTTAAGTTCTCAGCGGTACCACCTAACCAGTACTGAAAACTCAGAATAAATGTTCTAGCATCTTGAGCTTTTTCTACTGGTAGATATTTAAGTATTGAAGGTAATGTATTTAATAACTTCAACATTGAATCTTGGAAACTAGCTCCATCAGATTCTTTTTTCTTTTTTATTAAATCTCCAATTATACTTTTAGATTGACCAAGTTGGGCCATACTAAATGAACCTAACTTATTTAATCTCATAACCTCTGGCATGGAGGGGAAAACAATTGATGCCTTAAGCTTGTCTTTAAATGGAGATACTGCATCAACCACTTTTTGAGCAAGGTCTTCAATGAAAATTAGAGAAGCAACGAATATATCAGCATTAGCTATGTCTTCTTTAAAATCTTCAAAATTACTATCATTCCTAAGTTCTTCGATAAGATAGCCGCTAAGATCTATACCTATTGGCCCATTCATCTCATTTATTGACTTTGCGGCTTCCGTTAAGGAATTTTGGTATTGTGGCTCAAGGACAACATAAACTGCTTTTATTACAACTTTGTGTTTGTTATCCTCAACAGGAGAAACTCTGCGGTTTGCTGAGCGGACCTGCGTAAACATTGATTTTATTTAAGTATTTCTACCAGCCTACGAGTGAAAAGACGTTATTGTGTGCAATATAAATAGCGTGTAACAACCTTTAAAAAAAAATTTTTACAAAAAATGATTGAAAATTCAAAAAAAATCATACCAGTACTAGTATCCGGAGCTTTAGGCAGAATGGGTAGCGAAGTTATTAATACTGTATTAAATTCTGCAGATTGTGAACTTGTTGCAGCAATCGACATAAACGAAAAGAACAATGGCTCAAATATTTCTGAATTATTGAAGGTAAAAAATTGTGATGTTTTTGTTTCAAATGATTTTGAAGGGACTTTATGTTCTGTTAGCCAAAATTATAGAAATGAAATTATCAAACCTGTTCTGGTTGATTTTACTCATCCTGATTCTGTATATGAAAATACGAGATCAGCAATCGCATATGGTATATCACCAGTAGTAGGAACTACAGGTCTAAGTCCTTCGCAAATTCAAGATTTGTCTGTTTTTGCTCAGAAAGCATCGGTTGGTTGTGCAATAATTCCTAATTTTTCAGTAGGTATGGTTCTTCTTCAGCAGGCGGCATCGGTAGCTGCAAGGTTTTATGAGAATATTGAATTAATAGAGATGCATCATAATCAAAAAGCTGATTCTCCTAGTGGGACGTGCATAAAAACTGCAGAAATGATTGAAGAATATCCAAAGAAATTTAATCAGAGTCTAGTGAAAGAGTCTGAGTCATTGAAAAGTGTACGGGGTGGGGTCAGAGATTCAGGAATCAATATACATTCTGTACGATTACCAGGTTTACTCGCTCATCAGTTAGTAATTATGGGATCTCCAGGTGAAACTTACACAATTAAGCATGACACTATTGATAGAAAGGCATATATGCCAGGAGTTTTACAGGCTATTAAAAAAATTGGTAATTATGAAACTTTAGTTTACGGACTTGAAAAATTGATTTTTTAAAATGTTAATTCCAATTAATTCAAGTCAAATTTCAAAACTTATTCCTGCAGTTGGTACAGGAAGTCAATTTAAGTACGCGTTGGGGAATCCGAGAAAAATTCTTCAAAGAGTAATAGTTTCTTCAATTGGTGGATTTATCTCATTAATTATTAGTTCTACAGGAGATCAAACTAATAATTTCTGGTTATTCCTATGTGTAGGTTTCTTTTTGTATATTATCTGGGGCCCAATTCTTGAATCAAGTAGAAAAAATTTGCAATTAAGAAAATATAAATTTTTTTCTATATTTGATGGCTATATATCAGATATCTATAAAACAGAAAAGATTGAAAGTTCAAGAGAACAATCTAATAGGCAAGGTCGACTAGAAGTTATAGAAAACAAAAGAACTTGGTTAGTACTTGAATTAGAAGATGAAGATGGTTATTTGGAAAAATTAAGTTTTCCTATGGAAAATAAGCACAGTCAAATTAGGGTTGGTTCGAGTATTAGATGTTTAATAACATCTGATAACCGTAATTTTGACAGAGATTTTTATTTGACCGATGCTTGGCTTCCTGAAATTAACTTATGGGTTGGTGAGTACCCCTATTTATTAAGACCAGCATTTGAGGAAATTTGCTATATTTATTTGAATAGATAGTTGATGCCTATATAATCTGATGAAAAATAAATTCAATTTTAAAATTGTTGGATCAGGTCCTACAGGTTTATTACTTTCAATTGCACTTTCAAAATTTGATTGCAATATTTTTTTAACTGATTTATTAACAAAAGATAGATTAATTGATAAAGATAAAACTTATGCAATTACTCACTCAACAAGAAAAATCTTATCCAAATTCAGACTTTGGGATAAATTAGAACCATTTTTATTTGGCTTTGATACCCTTTCAATTTCAGATAGCGTGACTTCTGCTTTGACCAATTTATCAACTTCTGACTTAGATGATGATATAAGTTCTGCTGAAAATATTGGCTGGGTAGTTAAACATTCGGATCTCATGAAAGTATTTTTTCAAGAGATTGATAATTATGAAAATATTTTTTTTATGACACCACAGAGATTGTTACGTAAAAAAATATTATTTGATTATCAATTCTTTTCTACTGGAGCAAACTCACTTGATAAAAAATTCTTAGATTTTGTTGATATAAAAAAATCTTATAGTCAGTCTTGTTTAACTTTTAAAGTTTCTCTTAGAGGTCAATGTGAAAAGCGCGCTTATGAAATTTTTAGAAAAGAAGGACCCCTCGCATTATTACCTTTAGAAAAAAACTTATATCAAGTAATTTGGACTTCCAGTTCATTAAAGGCAACTGAAAGGTTAAATTCTGATAAGAATTTTTTAATGGATAATTTATCAACTATCTTGCCGGATGAATTTAAGTTGGATCAAATAGTTGGCGAATTTAATATTTTTCCTGTTTCATTATCCTTAAATTTACCAGTTTTAAATTTTAAAAAAATAGTTTTTGTAGGAGATGCATTTCATACATTTCATCCTGTTGGTGGTCAAGGTCTAAATAGTTGCTGGAGAGATGTTAATACTATTTATGATCTTTTTAATAAAAATACTGCTATTACTAAAATGCAATTGATATTATTTAAATTTAAGTATTTATCAAGTAGGATTTTAGATATTATCGTTACTATTTTCATAACTGACTCATTAATATCAATTTTTGCTAATAGAAACGTTTTTTTATTTCCAATAAGGAAATTTTCATTTCTACTTTTAAATAACTTTCTTTTTATAAGAAAATTAGTCCTAAATCAAATGACTAAATCTCTCATTTACTCAAGTTTAAAATAGAACTAATGAATAATTATGTATCTAGAGAAATGATAATTTATTTATTTAATGTAGTAGGTTTAAATGAATCTTCTATTGAACTTGGTATAAAATTATCTATTAAAAATAACACTCCATTACCAATATTATTATGGAGTTATGGAATGCTGACTATTGAAGAACTAGATAAGTTATATTCATTTTTATTTCAAAAAATGGATTAATAATTCTGTTATAATTCGTTAATATTCTAATAAAGAACAATTACAGTTTTAACTAGAGGAAATCAGGTATCAAGAAAATCTATAGAGAAGCTTGATTTATTATTATTAATACTAGAAACTATTGACTTAAATGGTATACAGTCCCTCTACGCCTTATCAAATAGGCTTAATTTAAATAATGTTTTACCAAACAAAGTTACTATTTGGAAATTAAGGAACAACAATCCTTTAAGAAAATCTTATGTTAAAAACAATATTAAATTTAACGAATTCGATGCCTTAATTAGAATTACAGTTGAAATGTCTAAATATTTATATCCTTATATCAGAGAGATACTGAAATCTAAAGAAGATATTGAAGAGAATTCAGTTATTTGGAATAATTTTAATATGAGATTTATTGAGTTGATTAAAGAGAGATTTAATATAGATAGTATGAGAGTGAAAAAGCTTTTAAATCAAGCTGAAAATGATGAAATTATCATAAAATCTTTACTTATTTTATCTTTTTGCATTTCAAAAGAGGGTTATCAAAAGTTGAAGAATTTTTTATACGATTTTTAATATGATGCAGAATAAATTGTCATTTCATCAATCTTCAGCAAGTCTCGAAATAATCGGATTGCCAGATTATTCCAATAATGAAAATAAAGATCAAATATCTATAATTTCTCAATGGAGATTAAACATAGTTGATAAACCACTTATTGAAGGCAAAATTGAACATTTAAGGCCTATTATGGATGCTTTTTATATTTATTCAAATCTTTTAATCAAAAACGAAACCCCAATATATGAGTCTAAATTAATTGATATAAAAGCCGATAATCTCCACATACATAATATTGTTCTCAAGAGCTCTAAACCAAATGTAAATCCATTAAATATCAAGATTAGTAATACATCTTTGTCAGATACCATAAATTGTTTTGATCAGTTAAATGAATCATCAAAAGTAAGAATAAAGAAAAATGTGGTAACTAATTACATACCTAAAAAAGTAAGATTTAGTTTAAACAACATAGGTAAATTTTTGAATTTAATTATGCCATCTTTTATTGCAATTTTTTCCTTAATTCTATGTTCCTCTACTTTTATTTATTTTTATAATCCTGTTGAAGATAAAGAAAAAAATGAACTAATAAACCCAAAATAAAGAGCAATTAGCATCTTGAATACAAACACGATATTATAGGTTAATTTCTTTTCAGAATAATTCAAATTTATTCGTTAACTTTATGTATGGCAGATTTAAACATCCCAAATTTGAATATTAAATCTGATAAATATATTTTTAAAAAAAAATTAAATTTAAGAAGAAAATCTAAAAGAAGACTATTTACTGAATCTTTCTTTTTGTTTATTTTGAGTGTTTTATTAGTTTATATAAATTACTTAATTCCTAATAAAAATTTGCTACTTAAGAATTTACCTTCGACAATTAATAAATCATTTTTATTATTAATAGAACTCTTTTCATATCTCTATGAAATATTCTTGGTGATTTTTATTTTTGCCTCTTCTTTGACTGTTCTGATCTTGATGATAGGTTCTTTTTATAGATTATTAAGAGTATCTAAGAGAAAATCGAAAAAAATAAAGTTATAAATAATTTCAAATAGGTTGCATTAGTCCACCACTACCTGAATCAGAATCATCATCATCGTTTTCTGTTTCTTCGCCAAATAATGCAAATATACCAAGTACAATTGATGAAAGAATAATTGATAAAGGTAAGATCGAATTTTGGATTCCGACGTCTATATATTCACCCATAAAACAAATAAATTTTTATAAAGCTAACCGAAATCAAACTCTTTCGCGGATTTTAAAAAATTATTTAATAATTTATTCTCATTTAATAAGAAGTTCTTTATCGAAATTCTTTATTTCTCTTTCAAAAGACCTAAACCAAAACATTAGTTGATCAATTTGATTTTGAATTTCAGTTACTCCTAAACCCCTTATAGTTATGATTGATAATTGCTCTCCTTCATCAAAATTAAATTTATTTTGAACACTACTTGGTAAGGAATTTTTAAGAATTTTAAAAGTAGAATTTTTTAATTTGGTTTCAATCACGATGTTTGGCTTTTTGAGTTTGATCTTATTAAAACCACATTTTTTAGCTAGTAATTTTAGTCTCATTATCAGAATTAAAGACTCAACAGGTTTGGGTAAAGTACCATATCTATTCACCCAGTCTGTTGCTAATTCAGTTAAATCATCATTGTTTGAACATTCAGTAGCAGATTTGTATGCCTCAAGCTTCTCTTCTCTGTTTAATATCCATGTTGCAGGTATAAATGCATTTATTGGGAGATCAATTTGTGTGTCACTTACTTCTGGTATTTCTTGCCCACTAATTTCTGAAATAGCCTCATGGAGCATTTCTATATATAAATCATATCCAATAGCATTAACCTTTCCACTTTGTTCTTCTCCTAACAAACTACCAACTCCTCTTATTTCCATATCCTTCATTGCAAGTTGGTATCCACTTCCTAGTTCCGAAAAGTCTTTAATCGCTTTCAATCTCTGTTTTGCAGCGTCATTAATTTTATTTATATTTGGATAAAATAACCAAGCATGTGCTTGAACACCGCTTCTACCGACTCTTCCTCTAAGTTGATAAAGTTGTGAAAGTCCAAATTTGTGTGAGTCTTCAATAATAATTGTATTTACTTTAGGGATGTCTAATCCACTTTCAATTATCGTTGTGCATATCATTAGATCTACTTCTCCATTATTAAAAGCAATCATTGCATTTTCAAGATCTGTTTCGTTCATTTGCCCATGAGCAACAATAAATTTTAAGTTTGGAAACATATTTTTTAATTTGTTTACAGCTTGATCAATATCAGAAATTCTTGGAAGAACATAAAATATTTGACCTCCTCTATCAAGTTCTTGATTAATTGCAGTTCTTATAACATCCATATCTATTTCAGATAAATATGTTTTTATTGATCTTCTTGATGGAGGTGGAGTATTTAATAAGCTCATTTGTCTCAGTCCAGATAAGCTCATATAAAGAGTTCTTGGAATTGGAGTAGCCGATAGAGTTAACACGTCTAGGTTCGTTTTGATTTTTTTTATTTTCTCCTTTTGTCTTACTCCAAATCTTTGTTCTTCATCAATAACAAGTAGTCCTAAGTTTTTAATTTCAATTTCTTTACCTAAAATTTGGTGCGTTGCTACAACTAAATCAATTTTGTTATTTTTCAACCCTGCATAGATTTCTTTTCTCTCATTAACGGTTTTGAATCTATTGAGTAATGAAACTCTTATTGGATAAGGTGAAAATCTATTATTTATTGTTCTCCAATGTTGCTGAGCTAAGATTGTTGTGGGTGCTAGTAATATTACCTGTTTGCCTGATGTAATAGCTTTAAAAATAG
Source organism: Prochlorococcus sp. AG-459-O09 (assembly GCA_003211955.1). Lineage (GTDB taxonomy): Bacteria > Cyanobacteriota > Cyanobacteriia > PCC-6307 > Cyanobiaceae > Prochlorococcus_A. The sequence goes on from QCRH01000009.1 coordinate 35,341, forward strand.
CTCGAACAGCTACTTCTGTTTTGCCGAATCCTACATCTCCACAAACTAACCTATCCATTGGCTTATCACTTTCCATATCAGATTTTATTTCTTCTACAGCAGTAATTTGATCAGGTGTTGGTTGATAAGGGAATGATTCTTCTAATTCAACTTGCCAAGGACCATCTTCTGGGTATATGTGACCCTTTAATTTTTCTCTCTTTGCATAAAGTTTTAATATATCAACAGCAACTTTTTTGATTTGTTTCTTATTTTTATCTTTTATTCTTTCCCATTCTGTCCCTCCTAATTTATTTATTTTGGGCTTTATTTTTCCGCTTGATCTATATCTGTTAACACTTCCAAGTTGATCAGCGGCAACACTTATTTTCCCATCCTGATACTGAATGACTAAATAATCTCTTGAATCTCCAGTTATATTTATTTTTTCTATTTTTAAAAATTTTCCTATTCCATGATTTTTATGAACTATGAAATCACCGGGACTAATCTTATTTACATTTATATTTGAATTAATACTTGTTTTTTTTCTTCTTATGAATACATTATTAAAAAGAGATTGTTGTGAAAATAATTCTTTATCTGTTATCAGGACAACTTTC
>QCRH01000010.1 GCA_003211955.1 Prochlorococcus sp. AG-459-O09
TCATAGATTGGCAGAGATCTTTAATATTTAAGGTTTCCTTACCTTCCATACCAAGATGTTCCGTTGAAACAACTGTTCCTTGAAGAAAAAATAAATCTATTTTGGAATTATTAAGTGTTTCTTTAAACTTAATAGCAGCTTGAGGAGTCCCACTAAAAGCAGCGATACCTCCTCCTTCTTTGACCTCATTTATTCTTTGTAAAATCAATCCCTCCTTGACGGGTTCACTGTATATCTTCTGCATTAACGGAACGAAATCATTCTTCCCGACTGATGCTATTTGGTTCAATATTTCATCAGGATTTTTATATCTTGTTTGTATGCCCTCCATATTAATAACCCCTATGGAACCTAATTTTGTAAGTTCTACAGCCGTATTGACATCTACAACACTATCCATGGCACTAGCTACGATCGGAACGTCTCTTTTGAAATTACCTACAGACCAAGAAGGATCAGTCAAATCGTAATCAAGTGTTCTATTACCAGGCACTAAAGCTATTTCATCAATGCCGTAAGCCCTTCTGACTTTTTTATTTAAACCAAGTTCAATATTCACGGAATTTTTCTATTTATTCTGAATAAATTAACAACTAAAGGGGTAATAAGCCAAGGTTTATTCAAAAACAAAAGGTTTTATTTTGATTTGTGTGTAAATGTGAGTATTTGGGAATTAAATAAATATTTTTTTTTATTCATTATGACAATCAGCGATTATTATTAAAAAAAGGATTTTTATATGTCTGATATTTTAGATTCTGATAACTCAGGATTAAGCGAAGATAACGACCGAATTATTCAGACTGACCTAAGAAATGAGATGTCTCGCTCATACCTTGAGTATGCAATGAGTGTTATAGTCGGTCGTGCTCTTCCAGATGCGAGAGATGGATTAAAACCTGTTCATAGAAGAATTCTTTATGCAATGTATGAACTTGGTTTAACTAGCGGTAGACCATACAGAAAATGTGCGAGAGTTGTTGGAGAAGTACTAGGTAAATACCATCCTCATGGCGATACTGCTGTTTATGATGCTTTGGTTAGGATGGCTCAGGATTTCTCTATGAGGATGCCACTCATAGATGGCCATGGAAACTTTGGTTCTGTTGATAACGACCCACCAGCAGCAATGCGATATACAGAATCTCGTTTACAGTCTCTTACAGATGAAAGTTTACTAGAGGATATTGAATCTGAAACTGTAGATTTCGCCGATAATTTTGACGGTTCTCAGCAAGAACCAACAGTTTTACCCGCTAGGATTCCTCAACTACTACTAAATGGATCATCTGGAATAGCAGTAGGAATGGCAACTAATATTCCACCTCATAATTTAGGGGAATTAATTAATGGTCTTAAATCAATCATCAATAACCCTTCGATTGAAGATAGAGAACTTTTTGAAATAATTAAAGGGCCTGATTTTCCCACAGGTGGTCAAATCTTAGGCAGAGATGGTATAAGAGAAACTTTCAAGACAGGGAGGGGTTCAATAACCATGAGAGGTGTAGCAAATATTGAACAAATTAAATCCAGTGGTAGAGCAGAAAAAGATGCCGTAATAATTACAGAGCTCCCATTTCAAACAAATAAAGCAGCATTGATAGAAAGAATTGCTGACTTGGTTAATGAAAAAAAATTAGAAGGTATTTCTGATATTAGAGATGAAAGTGATCGAGACGGAATGAGGATTGTTATTGAACTAAAAAGGGATGCCTACCCACAAGTAGTTTTAAATAATTTATTTAAGTTAACACCTCTACAAAATAACTTTAGTGCAAATATCCTTGCTTTAGTAAAAGGAGAGCCCACAACACTTTCACTCAGGAAAATGTTAGATGTATTTCTAGACTTCAGAGTGGAGACAATAAGGCGAAGAACAGGATTTTTATTAAAAAAGGCTGAGGAGAGGGATCACATTGTAAAAGGTCTTTTATTAGCATTGGGTGCTATGGATGAGATTATTAATCTAATAAGATCAGCAAAAGATACAGTTTCAGCCAGAGAAAAATTACAAACTGATCATGAGTTATCTGCCACACAGGCAGAAGCTATTTTACAAATGCAATTAAGAAGATTAACAGCACTAGAAGCAGATAAGATCAAAGGGGAACATGATGAGTTAACCAGAAAAATCAACTTATATCAGCAAATATTGAATAGTAAAGAAAGAATTTTTGAAATTATTCTTGAAGAACTTAATAAAATCGATGAAAGATTTTCCTCTCCAAGAAAAACAGAAATACTTGATTTAGGCGGTGGTCTAGATGATATTGATCTTATCGCGAATGACAGATCTGTAGTTTTATTGACTGAAGCAGGTTATTTAAAAAGAATGCCTGTTAATGAATTCGAATCTACAAGTCGTGGGTCTAGAGGCAAAGCTGGAACAAAGACACAAGAAGATGATGAAGTAAAACTATTTATAAGCTGTAATGATCATGATACTCTTTTGCTTTTTAGTGATAGAGGGGTTTCTTATGCTCTGCCAGCATATAGAGTTCCCATGAGTAGTAGAACAGCTAAAGGTACTCCATCAGTTCAACTTCTCCCAATACCACGAGAAGAAAAGATAACCTCGTTAGTTGCAATAGATTCTTTTGATAACGATTGTTATCTATTAATGCTAACCAAGGCTGGATTTATAAAAAGAACTTCACTTTCTGCTTTCTCAAAAATTCGATCTAATGGATTAATAGCAATAAATCTTGAGGATGGAGATGCTTTAACTTGGGTTAGATTATCAAAAGAAGGTGACAGTGTTTTGATTGGATCAAGAACAGGAATGGCGATTCATTTCAGACTAGATATTAACGAATTAAGGCCACTAGGCAGGACGGCAAGGGGGGTTAAATCTATGAACCTTAGAAAAGGAGACAATCTTGTGTCTATGGATGTTTTAACATCTGATTTGGTTGATCAATTAGCTAAAAGTGAAGATCTCGCGAAAGAGTCTGATGAAAATCTTGAAGTTAACTCTTCAGAAGGTCCTTGGGTACTAATAGCCAGTGCATTTGGATTAGGTAAAAGAGTACCTGTAAATCAGTTTAGATTACAAAAAAGAGCAGGCATGGGCTTGAGAGCGATAAAATTCAGAATTAAAGATGATGTATTAGTTTGTTTGAAGGTCCTTGGAGAAGGGGAAGAATTACTTTTTGTGACCGAAAAAGGCGTTATAGTGAGAACAAACGCAGATAAAATATCCCAGCAATCTAGAGCCGCTACTGGAGTAAAATTACAAAGATTAGATGAGGGTGATCATTTATCAGAAGTTGTATTAGTTCCTCATGAACAAACAGAAGAAACAGACCAATTCAACCAAGGCAAAGAAAATTAAAAGAAAATGGTCTATTAGATAATATGGAAATACTTGATATTCTAATTTTAGGTTCCGGCCCTGCAGCACTATGCTTGGCTTCAGAATTAGCCAAGCAAGATTTAAATATTAAGGGCATATCAACTAAATCTCCAAATGAAAAATGGGAGAATACATATGGTATTTGGGCTTCTGAATTAGAAGAATTAGGATTAGAGTCTTTGTTATCTCATCGGTGGTGCAAAACAGTAAGTTTCTTTGGAAATGGCGAAAATAAAAAGGGTGATAATCCTACTAAACATAATTACGATTATGGTTTGATAAATCAAGAAGCTTTTCAAAATGAACTTTTAAAAAAGTGTAACGGGATTGAATGGTTGAATGAAACAGCAAAAGATATTAAAGAGAAAAATAAACTATCTGAAGTGATTTGTTTTTCAGGTCTAAAAATAAAGGCGAGGTTAGTCATTGACGCAAGTGGCCATAGAAGTAATTTCATAAAAAGACCAGTCCAAACTGAAATAGCTCAACAAGCTGCGTATGGGATTGTTGGTAAATTTTCATCGCCACCAGTTAATAAAGAGCAGTTTGTTTTAATGGATTTTCGTCCAAATCATTTAAACAATGAAGAAAAGTTATCATCTCCTTCCTTTCTTTATGCAATGGATCTTGGAAATGAAACTTTTTTTGTTGAAGAAACATCATTAGCTAGTTATCCAGCCTTATCCCAAGAGAATCTCAAAAAAAGACTTTTTAAAAGATTGAATAGCAAGGGTATTCAGGTTAGCGAAATTTTTCATGAAGAGAATTGCCTTTTCCCAATGAATTTACCCCTCCCATTTAAAAAACAATTTGTACTTGGGTTTGGAGGGTCTGCAAGCATGGTGCATCCTGCATCAGGATACATGATCGGATCTTTATTAAGAAGAGCTCCACTACTTGCAAAAAAATTAGCAATCTTTTTAAAAGAACCTAATCTTAGTTCTCTTGAACTAGCGACAAAAGGTTGGGAGATCCTATGGCCTTACGAGTTAATACAAAGGCATAAACTTTACCAATATGGTTTAAGAAGACTGATGAGTTTTGACGAAAGTAGATTAAGAAGCTTTTTCTCAAATTTCTTTAGATTATCTACCAATGAATGGGTAGGTTTTCTTACTAATACACTTCCACTTCCAAAACTAATTTACGTGATGAGTAAGATGTTTATAAATTCACCTTTAAAAGTAAAACTAGGAATGCTTAAGTTAAATTAGTATTTTTTATTTTCGCCAATCATCAATATTAATATCTGGGAAAACTTTATCTTCTTCCTCAATATCTTCAAGAAATTTTAAATTAATATAGGAATGATTTTTAATCATTGAAACTAATTCCCAGAACCTGAACAAATGTCTTTCTATCCTCTCTTTTGCAAGCTCAGTTGTAGTTCCAGCTCTTAGGATAAAACTCCAATCAGAGGACTCAGAGAGAAGTAATTCTCTTGCTGCTTGCTTGAAAAGTCTTAAGGATAAGTCATTATTGAAATTTTTCGAGCATAAATTAACGAAAGTTGAGCCTGCTTTTGTGATCTCGGGAACAATCCATGCATTTGCATCATTAATCCAGTAATTATGATAACCTCCTTGTCCCCAGCTTGATGGTGATGGATCGCAAATCTGAAGTTTTGGCTTTTGAAGTAAGAATTCTTTTAAATTTGTAAGCTTAATCAAATATTTACTAGACTTCATTAAAATATTTTCAATAAAAAAAGGTCCCTCATACCACCAATGACCAAACAACTCTGCATCAAATGGAGCTACCAATAAGGGCTTAAAGGAAGAGGATAATGTTAATTTTTCTAATTGTTTGGATCTCGCTAAAAGATAAGCATCAGCATGTTCTGCAGCCTTCTTTTTGGCTTCATTTTCTAAGTAAAACGCCTTTTCCCCTAATGGTGCCTTATCATCTGTAATCTTATGAAACTTCAAACCCAAAGGTCTTTTAGTTGTGATACCTTTCTTTTGGAGCTTCGAGATAGGTAATTCCCATCCCAAATCTTTGTGAAATTCTCTATAAACTTTATCTCCAGGGAATCCATCCTTAGCAGACCAAACGGGCAAAGTTGACTCACTATCTCTTCCGAAGAAGGCAACTCCTTTTTTTGAGCAGATTGGAGCGTATACACCATACCTTGGCCTGGGTGTGGCATTAAGTATGCCATGACCGTCTAAGATTGCATATCTTATTCCGGAATTAATTAGTATTTCGTCTAAATTCTCATAATAAGCACATTCAGGTAACCAAATACCTAAAGGCTTTGTTCCAAAAATATTTTCATGGCTCCTAATTGCAGTATTAATTTGTCCTTTAACAGTTTCAGGATTCTCCCTTAGAATTGGCAAATATCCGTGAGTAGCAGCACAAGTAAGAATATCCAAATTTCCTGAGTTATTTAAAACCCTAAACTTCTCAATTAATTTTCCAGAACAATTTTGCCAATATAAATATTTTTCATTAAGATTTTTCATTAAAAATGCAGAGGCATTTTTTTCTTCTAATGGTAGTTCGTTTAAGAAATCATTCCTTGTTTTAATCCAGCTTGGGAACGTTTCTTGAATTTGTTTATTATTTAGAAGTGATAATAATGTTGGAGACAAACTAATAGTAAGTTTTGTATTTTCAGGATTTTCATTTTTAGAAGATTCTATTGATTGAAGTAGTGGTATATAACATTCCAAAATCGCTTGGAATAACCAATCCTCTTCTAAGGAGTTCTTTTCATTTTTTCTGACATAGGGTAGATGAGCATGTAAAACTATCGCTAACTGACCTAAAACATTTTGTTGGGGATATTGCCCATTCATACTTTTTATAATTTATGTCAGTAATTCTATAAAAAATCAACAATAACCTTTTATCAAAGCTAGTTTTGATTTTAAAAGAATACTTTAATAATTTAAGTATTTCATTTTTATCTTCAGAATTTTAACCAATATTGTTTAAGTTACAAACTTGCAGCAAATTTTTATTGAACTAAAACTAGTCAAATTTTTTTAATTAGCTTAATATAAGCATATGTAATACCCTCTGATGTCAAAAGATCCTGGAAGAATTTTGATATTCGATACAACTCTTCGAGATGGAGAGCAATCTCCTGGCGCCAGTTTAAATCTCGAAGAAAAACTTGCTATCGCCCATCAATTAGCAAGATTAGGAGTAGATGTTATTGAAGCTGGATTCCCTTTCGCAAGTCCAGGAGATTTTAAAGCTGTTAATAAAATTGCTAATGCCGTAGGGAAAGAAAATGGCCCTATAATATGTGGTTTAGCTAGAGCTTCTAAAGGAGATATAAAAGCATGTTACGAAGCAGTAAGTCCAGCTCCCAAGAAAAGAATACATACTTTTATTGCAACAAGTGATATTCATCTTAAACATAAACTTAAAAAATCCAGAAAAGATGTTCTTCAAATAGTTCCAGAAATGGTTAATTATGCAAAATCCTTAGTGGATGATATTGAGTTTTCTTGTGAAGATGCCTCAAGGAGCGATCCTGAATTTTTATACGAAGTGATTCATCTAGCAATAACTGCAGGAGCGACAACAATAAATATCCCTGATACTGTTGGATTTACAACTCCTAGTGAATTTGGCAAACTAATTGCCGACATAAATAAAAATGTTCCAAATATTGATGAGGCAGTAATCTCGGTTCATGGTCATAATGATTTAGGTTTAGCAGTAGCCAATTTTCTTGAGGCAGTAAAAAATGGAGCCAGACAACTAGAATGTACTATTAATGGAATTGGAGAAAGAGCCGGGAATGCCTCTCTAGAAGAATTAGTAATGGCACTTCATGTTAGGAAAAGTTTTTTTAATAGTTTTTTCAAAAGAAATCCAGATTCCCCAACTCCTCTAACGGCTATAAGAACAGAAGAAATAACAAAAACTTCTAGACTTGTTTCTAACCTAACTGGAATGACTGTACAACCTAATAAAGCAATTGTGGGCGCTAACGCTTTTGCTCATGAGTCAGGGATTCATCAGGATGGTGTTTTAAAAAATAGACTAACTTACGAAATTATCGATGCAAAAACTGTTGGTTTGAGTGACAATAAAATTTCTTTAGGGAAACTTAGTGGAAGAAGTGCGGTAAGAGCAAGATTAGAAGAGATGGGATATGATTTGAGCCGAGAAGATTTAAATGATGCTTTTGCTCGTTTTAAGGATTTAGCCGACAGGAAAAGAGAAATTACTGACAGAGACTTAGAAGCAATTGTTAGTGAACAAGTTCAGCTCCCAGAAGCTAAATTTCAATTAAGTCTTGTACAAGTAAGTTGTGGTAACGCCTCTAAACCTACTGCCACCATTTCGCTTCTAAACACGGATGACAATAGTGAGGATACTGCTGTATCAATAGGGACTGGGCCCGTTGATGCTGTATGCGAGGCTTTAAATAAATTAGCTAAAGTTCCTAATGAATTAATTGAATTTTCTGTTAAGTCGGTAACAGAAGGAATTGATGCTTTGGGCGAAGTAACAATAAGAATAAGAAGGGATAATAAAATATATTCTGGTCATTCTGCTGATACAGACGTTGTAGTTGCTGCAGCGAATGCTTACGTTAATGCTTTAAATAGACTTGTATTTTCTGAGAAAAAAAATTCAATTCATCCACAATTTGATAATTTAGAGAATTCTGATAATAAATTTCTAACTAATCCTGCAAATTAAATTATTTTCTTAGGATTATTAAGTAGCATTAAAAAATAGTCTCTTAATAATGTAGATTAAAGTAATAGTTAAAGCAGTAAATAATGAGAGAGAGGGTACTTGGATATTGGGCACTTTCGTGGGTTGGCTTAATCGGCAACATAATTGCACTTCCAATAATCGCATTAATAATAAGTTATGGACCTCCACTAAAAGTTGCGAATATAACTCTTGCCATAAGTCTTGGATGGCCTGCTGCAATTGTTGGAATAGTTTCTTCAGCAGCTCTTTTAGCAGAGAGAAGATGGGGAATAACTTTAACTCTGGTATCTCTATCAATGGTAATTTCTGGTATGGGTCCTTATTCAGTTGTAAGGCTTATAACTCTTCAAGACATTTATGGAGTTGGTGGGTTTACTCTTTTAACAACATTATTAAGTACTCTAGCCCTTCTTTATTGGTGTAATCCGAAACATCGAAGAAGTATTAGGTTATAAAATTGAAATTAAGAAAAAGTATTATTCTTGCTCGTTGGGTACTGAATTCTTCTGTGTCTTATTCTTTTCCACACATTCAAGAATGCCCTTTTTATTAGAAAAATTTCTCCTATCGATAAATTACTATCATCTAATTGCCCATCTTTTTTACGCGAGTAGATAATATTAGAAATTGTATTCAAAGCTTCTTTATCAGATGCATTAATATTCATTGCTCTTAGTGCTGCTTCACATCCATCGGCAAGCATTAAAATAGCTGTTTCTTTCGACTGAGGAATAGGGCCTTTGTATCTAAAATAATATTCATTAATGTTGAGATTTTTTTCTTTAGCTTTTTGAAAAAAATATCCCATTTTAAGAGTACCTTGATGTTCAGGAATAAAATTAGCTATCAGTTTAGGTAGTCTATTTTTTCTTGCAAATCTCATTCCTTCATCAACATGAGCCTGTAATACTTCTGCACTTTTAATCGGATCATCTAATTCGTCATGCGGATTTTTTGAACCATCCTGATTTTCAATAAACCAATTTGGTGCATGTAATTTGCCAACATCATGATATAACGCTCCAGTTTTAATAAGATCAATATCACCACCAATCATTCTTGTTGCTTCCTCTGCTAAACCACATATTAGTAATGTATGTTCAAAAGTACCGGGAGCTTCTAGAGACAATCTTCTAATTAGAGGTTTCTCCTTATCAGCCAATTCGAGCAATCTTGCTTTGGTTAATAATCCGAATATCGATTCAAAAATAGGAATAAATAAAATTGTAAAAAGCATCGCTATTGCCAATAACAAGGAATCAGAAAATATATCCCCATTAGCTAAAACAAAATCTTGCTTATTAATAAGAGATATTTTATCTTTACCTATCAATATCCATTGACTCAAAAACGATCCTATAGGGACAAAAATTGATAGTTGAAGTAACTGAGCTCTATTTCTTATTCTTCCTCCAAGGAGAGATACTATTGCAGAACAAACTAATAAAATAAGAAATAAATTGTTATTGATAACAATTTCTGGGTTAGGCCAAATAAGACTCGCTATTGATACCCAAGCTAAAGCTGTTATGCTTCCCATTCCTTGAGATATTATTAATGCCGGTGGAATTATCATAGATAATGGACTTATTGTTGAAGCTAAGGCTAATTTCGTAACTTGTACAGCTAAAAGAAGAGTAATGATCAAGAAGATCTGTCTTGAAGAAATTGTGGGATTCTCTTTTTTTGAAACTAATATCAAAACCCCTAAACTAATAAGTATTTCAGTAAAGGTCAAAAACCAAGAAAAAATATCTTCTATAATTAAAGGCGAAATAAGAAGTAGTTTATAAGAAGAAATTATTGAAATTAAAATGCATACTAAAAAAATTATGAGATTATCTATTCTTGAAATTTTAATTGGTTGTTTTACTGGGACTTGACTTCGCCTCCACAGATAAAACAATTTCTTTAAGGTAGTTATGATGTTTTGCACAGAATATAGATAAATCTATTTGAATAATTTAAAATTATAGGCATGTTAGGTGTAAAAAGGAGATGTTTTTCTAAATGTCATTAAAATTAGACGGTAAAAAATTATCTCTCGAAATTGAAGAAAGATTAAATGACTATATCTCTAGTAATAAAAAAATTGCAAAAAGATCTCCGGGTCTAGCTGTAATAAGAATAGGTGAAGACCCTGCGAGTGGTGTTTACGTTAATAACAAGGAAAAAGCATGTTCAAGGATTGGAATAAAGAGCTTTATCTTTCATTTAAAAGATAGTGTAGAGCAAAAAGAAGTTGAACAATTAATAATCAAACTTAATTCTGATAAAGATATTGATGGAATGTTACTACAACTTCCCATCCCAAAGAAGTTTGACGAGCAAAAACTGATCAGCCATATTAATCCAAGCAAGGATGTAGATGGACTAAATGAGATAAACATTGGCAAACTAGTAAAAAATGAAACTGCGATGAGATCATGCACACCAGCAGGAATTATTAATTTATTAAGATCCCAAAATATTACAATTGAAGGTAAGAAAATTGTTGTCATAGGAAGAAGCTTACTTGTTGGGAAACCCTTATCGCTTATGTTGTTGAATCTAAATGGCACGGTAACAATGACTCACTCTAAAACATTAAATTTAAATAAAGTTTGTAGAGAAGCCGACATTCTAATTGCGGCTGCAGGAAAACCCAATCTTGTAGATTCGAGTTTTGTGAAAGAAGGAGCAGTAATTATTGATGTTGGAATTCATAGATTAAAAAGTTCCGATAAAAATCAAACCAGATTATGTGGCGATGTATTATTAGAAGATGTTATTTCTAAAGTATTTGCTTACACACCTGTACCAGGAGGTGTTGGACCAATGACAGTAACAATGTTACTTGTAAATACTATTTTTAGCTGGCAAAAAAAATTTGGTTTATCATCAACTCTTAATGACCTTTTGCCATAACTCCAAGATGAATTTTTTTTTACTAAAGGTATAAAATGACTGAAGTTATAAATAGTATCTCTGATTTTGAAAAATATCTTAAAAATACAAAAAAGGTTGTAGAGGAAGCACTTGATTTCTCCTTAGGCCCTGAGAATCCAGAAATATTAAGAGAATCAATGAGATATTCACTCTTAGCTGGAGGGAAAAGAATACGTCCAATTTTATGTTTAGCATCTTGCGCACTGGCTGGAGGAGAACCCTCTCTTGCAGTTCCTACTGCGGTAGCAATAGAAATGATCCATACAATGTCCTTGATTCATGATGATCTGCCTGCCATGGATAATGATGACTTGAGAAGAGGTAGGCCCACAAATCATAAAGTATATGGAGATGCAATAGCTATTCTTGCAGGCGATGCTTTATTAACAAGGGCCTTTGAAATGGTCTCTTTAAGAAGCCCTGGAGTCGATCCAAATAGATTATTAAATGTAGTTGGCGAATTATCCCTAGTTGCTGGCGCACCAGGCCTAGTCGGGGGACAAGTTGTTGATTTGGAATGCGAAGGCAAAGAAGTCGACCTTGAAACTCTCGAATATATTCATCTTCATAAGACTGGGGCTTTATTAAAGGCCTGCGTAAGAACAGGTGCGATGATCGCAGGAGCTAACGAAAAACTATTACAAGCTCTGACAACATATGCAGAGGGAATAGGTTTAGCCTTTCAAATAATAGATGATATTCTTGATTTAACTTCCAGTAGTGAAAAGCTTGGTAAAACTGCTGGCAAAGATCTTTTAGCAGACAAAACTACTTACCCTAAATTACTTGGAATGGAGGAGTCAAAGAAAAGGGCATTAGATTTAGTTGAAAAAGCAAAAAAAGCAATTGAACCTTGGGTGCAGATGCAAAGTATTTAATATCGTTAGCCGACTTTATTACAAATAGAGACAGATAATTATTTAAAACATGTCTGATTTTTTTTCTTTTTTTAATAATTCAGTTCTTTTCTGGAGCCTATTATCCTGTTTGCTAGCTCAATTTTTTAAAATTATATTCAATTTCTTTTCAACTGGAGAGATAAGATTTGGAATTATGTTCGAGACAGGTGGTATGCCCTCAAGTCATTCTGCCTTAATAACTGGAACTACATCTGGTATAGGTTATGAGTTAGGGTTCGATAGCTCAATATTCGCATTATCAGTTGCTATAGCACTAATAGTTATGTATGACGCTAGTGGTGTACGAAAATCAGCTGGGATTCAAGCTGCAGAAATTAATAAACTATCAAAAAAACTAGACCCTCAATCTGAATTACTGTTAAAAGAAACCCTAGGTCATACAAAAACTGAGGTCTTGGTAGGGAGTTTTTTAGGACCATTAATCACTTTGCCTGGAATGTTTTTTTTAGGTTCTCCTCTCAAAATATTTGATTTGATAATAAATTAAGAATGCTTTGAAAAAGTAATTTGGGTGGCATCTATAAAGTTTCTCGCGACTTCTGGAGAACTTGGCAAATGTAAGTGGATCCAACTTGCATGTAATTTTTCATCAAAAAAGCCTTCATTTTTGTATTCAGTTTTCCAAGATTTAATTTTCCATGGGGAAGAAAGTTTCTTCTGATTCTCAGGTTTTCCAAAATCAAGTTCAGATAAATTATTTTCAATTTCCCAATAATGAAATTCATGTCCCCTAGTTAATTGATTTTGTTTAATGATCGGAGTATCTTTTAAACCCTCAATGTATCTATAACCTACTGAAAGTTTACTTTTTTTTGAACTAAAGGGCAGGATGCCACTCATTTTATGATTATTACCATTTTCATCTTTTATGAAGTCTCCTAAAATCATCATCCCTCCGCACTCAGCATATATAAATCCATTTTTGCGGAATTTCCTTAACGAATTTAAGCTTTTTGTAGAGTTACTTATATGATCAGCATATTTTTCAGGAAATCCGCCAGGAATAATTAAAGAAGAAGCCTCGTTAGGTATTTCTTCGTTATTATAGATACTCCATGAAATTAAAGGAATGCCTATTTCACTCAAAAACTCCTTAGTTTCAGGGTATTGAAAATGAAAAATTTTATCTTCTGCAATAGCGATAGGTTTACTTTTGTCAATTTTAAAATCTTTAAAATTGACAGAATTAAATATTTTCTTTTGAGGAGATTTCAGAAATTTAATAAGGGAAAATACATCAAGATTTCTTTCAGCAAAATTTGCAAAATATTCAACATCAATTTCTTTTCCATTATCCATTGGAGATATCAAACCTAAATTAGCTTTGTTTAAAGATATTTTTGAATCAGAGGGTAAAAAACCAAGAATTTCTATGTCTTCATTTTTAAAAACTTCTTTGATTAATTTTTTATGTCTTTCTGAATTAACGTTGTTAAATATAATTCCTGCTATTAACAACTCACTATCGAAATCTCTAAAACCTCGAATAGTCGCTAAAAGAGAAGCTACTTGACCTCTAGCATTAACAATAAAAATTATTGGAGCATTGAGAAGTTTAGAGATATTTGCTGTGCTGGAATAGGTTGTTGACCCTAATCCATCAAATAGTCCCATTGCTCCTTCAATTAATGAAAACTCATATTTCAAGGAATGTTTAAAAAAACTTTCTTGAACCCATTCCTCACCACTTAAGAAAATATCTAAATTCCTACAAATAGGTTGGCCAATTGAACTAAGTTGTTGTTGATCAAGATAATCTGGACCAGCCTTGAAAGTTTGTAGCTTTATACCTTTTGAGAACGCCCAACAAGATAGCAAAAGGGATAATGTAGTTTTCCCACTATCAGTTGAAGGAGAAGATATTACACAAGGCATCTAATAGTTATTTAAACCATTAAATATTTGAAGGGCTATTTTAATAGAGTTTTCAAAAAGAGGACTAGTATTACCTCTACTACTTCCCAATAATTTACTAACATCGTACTCTGATGTAGAAAAAGAATTTGGAACAACTTGTTCTATTAATTCCATATTAGCCATTCCCCCTGCTTCAAGTCTCATACATTCAACTGATTCACAGCCAAGTATTACGCAAGTGTTATTTTTTTGAACCTCACTAATTCTTGAAATCAGCCTCAATCCAATAACTTGTCCTAAATGAATACTTGGATTTCCCAAAGATAAGGGATTAATTGATGCAGAAATTATTTCGCCATTAATTCTTTCAAACTCTATTTTTGTTGATTCTCTATCCCTTTCAACTCTTAGAAAAGACCAACTAAGTTTGTCACTAATCCATGCAATCAAAAACAAAGCTTGAATCATATGATCTCCTGCGATATCAATGTCTATATCAGTAATATGATCTAAAATTGGTCTCCTCGAAGGCGGATCAAAAATCATTGCCAATGATTCCCTCCAGTTTTTCAATCTAACCCAATTCAAATCATTAATAGCTTTATTTGAATTATTTAATTGATCTAAAACTTTCAAACATCTTTGAGGAGATCCAAGAGCAGTATCAATTATTAACCTTAGACCATAATTAGTAAAATATTCGAAGATTTCAGGCGATTCATCCAAACTTCCATTCCACCACAACCATGAAGGTAATTCATCAATAGATAATTCATCAATTATTTTTAATCCTTTATTAGATATTGAGGCCGAGTCTCCTCTAATAACAACTAAATCCCCACATATAGTTTGCATAGCTGGAGTGTCACTTAATGGACAGTAAGCGGATACAAAAGTTTTTATATCTGAATTTTTATTTAATGTTGGTGCTAAAGTTATTAATCTTCTTGGATTCAATGTACTTATTGATGATTCAAAAAATTGTCCTCTAAAATCTTCAAAGTCTTTATTAGATAAATTTTCTTTCAACAAATTCAATAATTCTTCACTATTAATGGAAGTAGTGATAGGAAGTCCTTGATCTAACATAAATTTTTTTGCAACTTCAATTATCTCTGGACTTAAATTTCCAGTAATTGGTCCATTTACTAATCCTTTTTGAACCAAACATTGTTCTAGCCAAGCAGGCTGCCAGACCATTAATGTAAAAGTATTAGCTCCACTATTATCTTTATCTTCTGAAATCCATAATTTATTGAGGTAATTTGAAATTTCCTGATAAGGCAGTTCTAAAGGGGTTTGGAGTGTTAGTTGAGGTTTCATTTTTAAGGTCTACGCCAGAATATATTATCTTTTGAAATTAATTGATCAGACTCAGGAGGGCCCCACGTCATAGATTCATAATTATAAATAGGCAACTTCCAAGGAGAATTATCCATCAATTCTATTAATGGCGTATAAAGTTTCCAGGCTGCCTCAACTTCATCACTTCGAGTGAACAAGGTTGGATCAGAAAGCATTGCATCAGCTAGTAATCTTACATAGCCTTCATCTGAGGGTTCTCCAAATGATTCATCATAAGAAAATTCCATCTCAACAGGTCTTGATTTCATTCCAGAACCAGGAGATTTTACCTCAAATTTGAAAGTAGCTCCTTCATTTGGCTGAATTCTAAGGATAAGTTGATTTGGGGCAGGATTTATTATTGTTGATTCAAATAAGTGAACAGGAACGTCTTTAAAAGTTAAGACTATTTCTCCAAGTCTTTTAGGTAGTCTTTTACCTGTTCTCAAATAAAAAGGAACCCCTTGCCAACGCCAGTTATCAACGAAAACTTTTGTCGCAATATAAGTTTCTGTCGTGCTATTACAATTAACACCATCTTCCTGCCTATATCCTTTGAGTCGATTTGAAATATTTCCTCCCTCTCCATATTGACCTCTTATACAACAATTCCACGGTTCATTTTCGTCAGCAAGTTTTGAAGCTTGAAGAACCTTAGCTTTTTCATTTCTTATTGCTTCTGGTTCAAACTTTCCAGGAGGCTCCATAGCAGTAACAGCAAGCATTTGAGTCATATGATTTTGAAGCATATCCCTAAGAGCACCAGAGCTTTCGTAATAACCTGCTCTATCTTCAACACCCACTGTTTCAGATGAAGTAATTTGAACACTTGATATATAATTTCTGTTCCAGATTGGTTCAAAAATAGTGTTAGCAAACCTCAAAACAAGAATATTCTGAACTGTCTCTTTACCTAAATAATGATCAATCCTATAAATTTGACTTTCTTCAGCGCAACTTTGAACAATCTTATTCAATTTCTTTGCACTTGAATAATCTCTTCCGAAAGGTTTTTCAATCACTAAACGACTTTTCTTAGGGTCATCTAAAAGGCCAGCTGCTTTAAGAGCTTTACATCCACTTGAATAGAAATTCGGAGATACTGATAAATAAAATGTTCTATTCCCATGAGTAGCTTGTGTTTTATCAATTTCATTTAATCTTCTAGAAAGCCTTACTACATGATCGCTTTGTTGTAAGTCAACTGGTTCATAGAAAAGATAATTAGAAAATTGTTCCCACTCCCTTTCTTTTCCAGATATTTGATTTGATAGCTTTACTTTCATCTTTTCTCTAAACTCATTATCAGTCCAAGGTCTTCTCGCACAACCAACTATTCCAAATTCACTAGGAATCCTTCTTTGCAAATAGAGTTCAAATAAGGCTGGTATTAATTTTCTATGAGTTAGGTCTCCACTTGCACCAAATATTACTAAGCATTGTGGAGATATGACTCTTTCCTGACGTAAACCTAATCTTAGAGGATTACTTAAAGTTGAAGGCATATTCTTATTATTCTATATTTAAAATCCTCTTTTTTTTAAATATTAGCTACATATTGTGTCTAAACCAAAAAGTATTTAGTAGGTGAACCTTAAATCTAAATATTAAAGATTTAGTAAGTTTCTACGTGCCATCTTCCTGCTTTTTTTAGTTGAGGTCTTAATTCTGACCAGTTCAAGCCTTTTTCTTCTGCTGCCTTAGTCATTGCTTCATCTATTCCAGGTTCCATACCCTTTAATCCACAAAGATATATGTGTGTTTTTTCATCTTCAATCATATTGAAAAGTTCATTGGCTGACTCTAAAACTCTGTCCTGAATATACATTCTTCCACCTTTTGCATTTTGCTGCTCACGACTAATCGCTTTTGTATATTTAAAATTATCTGGATTATCAGTTAAGTATCTTTGAAGATCTTCTTCGTATAACAAATTAGCTGATTTTGGAGCACCCATAAATAACCAAGCTTTACCCTTGAAATTCCATTTATTTTTTTCTTTTTCAGTTGGTTCGAACATTCTTCTTAAATAAGCCCTCATTGGTGCTATTCCAGTTCCAGTAGCCAACATAACAATGTTGGCTTCCTCTTCATCAGGTAGAAGCATTTCTTTACCTACAGGACCTGTTATTTTTACTTTATCTCCAGGCTTAATATCACATAAGTAAGTGGAGCAGACACCATTAATGGTTTCACCATCTTTTTCATACTGAAGCTGTCTTACACAAAGAGAAACTGAATTCCCATTAAAGTCATCTCCATGTCTGGTACTAGCTATTGAATAAAGCCTTAATTTGTGAGGTTTTCCATTAGCATCTTCACCAGCAGGCATGATACCAATACTTTGACCTTCTACATAATTTAAAAATGGATCACTATCTTTAAGGTCGAAAGTAATATGATTAACTCTACCAATTGCTCCTTCTTTTAGAAGACTATAGTTTTCAATTACTGTTCCCTCGAATGGTGTCTTAGGACGATAAATATTGACTGGAACATCTGCATGTTTTTTCTTTGCCAATTTTGAAGTTTCTGTTTTCGGAGCTTCTATTTTTGAATTTTCTGCTTTCAAGACAGCTGGTTTTTTTGTTTCCACAGCTTTTGATTCAGTTTTTTTTGTTTTTGCTTCTTCAACAAATTTTAAAGCTCTTTTATTAAAAGTTGTGAGTATAAAATAAAAAACAGCTATTACCACTGGTATATGAGCTAATCCCCCTGCGATTACTTTTGCTTGTGAATACATTTTTTAAATTTCTTTAATAAAAGATTATCAATTTGTAGTTTAATTTGTAGTGATTTTATAAAAATGGTTACGTTTTGAGATCGGAATAAATAGATGAAATTATTTTTATTTTTCAGTATTTGTTGTATTTATCAGTATAGTTACACAGAAATAATTTTTATCTAATTAAAAATTCATTTTATGAAAAATCCTCAAGAATCAATGAATCATCATAAAGAAAATGATTTCAGGACAATTGAGCAGACGATGGAAAAGCTTTCTGGCGGAACAAGACGACTGGCAGCTCAACTTACAACTTCTGCAAGTTTCGATTCTTTATGGAGTGTTTTAACAGATTATGATCGACTAAATCTTTACATCCCAAATCTTTTATCGAGCAAAAAAATATTTCAGAAGGAAAATAATGTACACCTTAAACAAGTTGGGGCTCAGGATTTCCTTGGCATGAAATTTTCAGCTGAAGTAACTATAGACTTATTTGAAGATAAGGAGCTTGGCCTCTTAAAATTTAATTTGATAAAAGGAGATTTCAGGAAATTTGAAGGTAGTTGGAAAATACAAAATATTAAAAATACTTCAAACAATTCATTAATTTATGATCTTACTGTTCAAGGTTGTCAGTGGATGCCAATAGGGATGATAGAGAAAAGACTGAAAAAGGATCTTTCAGAAAATTTAATTGCCGTAGATAGGCAAGCAAAATCTTCAAAAAGATCGTTATAAATTTTAATTAATAGCCCCAAGGGGATTCGAACCCCTGTCGCCTCCGTGAAAGGGAGGTGTCCTAGGCCTCTAGACGATGGGGCCAGGAAATTAGCATGACAGCTTTATTAAAAACTAAGAGTAAGGCTAGCCTTTCGTCAAGTATTGTTGCTCTTTGTTTTGTCCTTGCCACACAGGTACTGTGAAATGGAAGCAGGAACCTTCACCAATTTCAGATACGACCCATATTCTTCCTCCATGGACTTGTACTATTCTCCTACATACTGATAACCCTATGCCAAATCCTGAAGTTCCTTCAGAAGTCTGTGGAAGTCTAACTCTATCAAGAAAAATTCTTTTTTGTTCGCTCAGAGGAATACCTGCACCTTTGTCACAAATTGTTATTTCTACCCATTGATTTGTCTTATGAATCATTGTAATTTTTATAGATCCAGAGTCTTTAGAAAATTTAATAGCATTTTCAATTAAATTTAAAAATACTTGCCTCATTCTCCTTTGATCTGCAAATACACTTGGCAGATCAGATGGAATATCAGTATCAATTTCAATATTCCTTAATCTCCAGAATTTTTCTAATTCGAGTATTACTTCAGCACTAATATTACCTAAATCAATTTTCTGAGGATTAAATAACGCTTCCCATTTAGTTGTTCCAACCTCCAAAAGATCCTGAGATAAGAGTTCAATCTCTTCAAGACGTCTTTTAATTACCTCCTGTAATTTTGAAATATCTATTTGTCCGAGTTTTTGACTTTGAACCGCCAAAGTAGCAGCAGTTAAGGGAGTTCTTAACTCATGCGCGACCATTCTTAATAATCTTTCCTGAGATTCTATTCTTTTTGTTAATGTCTCGTTTTCTTGTCTTAAAACAAGAAGTTCTTCTTCTAATAGAAATTCCTTTTGAGTTCTTATCGAATCAATTTTGGATGGCTGCAAATTAATACCAAGATTTTTTGTTAAGCCTTCCTGTGACCACCTTGGCAGCCATTTTTGTAATTGAGAGAAAATATTACTTCCAGCAAATATTTGTTTTGGAGCTGGGGAAACCTTTATAAGAGCAGGAATAGCGACTAATCTATGTAATTCAAGTAATTCTGGCTGCTCTGAAGGTTCAGAGATCTGAAGAGATATCTCAAATTCACAATCATCTGATTCTAAATAAGCTATTAGGGACTTAATATCATTACTAGAAAGTTGATTTCTAGCTGCCACAAGTATTAATTTTAGCTCTCTTTTATCATTCAAATGAATTCCTCTGAAGTGTTGAAAAGCTGTTAATCCTTATGAACACCTTAAGATATTTTTTTTTATTTTACAGATAGGCTATTAAATAAATAGGACTTATTTATAAATGGTTGCTATTAATCCAAAGAAAAATTTACATTTTGGTGAAAACCCTCCTGAAATCAATTTAAATAGTAATTTAAAAAGGTGGTTTTCTAGGAATATTGGATTGTGGAAATCTAATAGAACGTATTTTCTCGATGAAGCACAAAAAACTTATAATTTAAATATGAATATAAATATTCAGGCTCTCGAAAGTAAATCCGAATGGGAGTCGCATTATAAATTTACTTGGTACCCAGAAAAAAAATATAATTTCTTTGACGAAAATCCCCATTATAAAGAACGTGGAGAAATGCATGCATTTTTAAAAGGTCATCAACTTAAGAGGGAAAAATTTTATTTAAGTAATGATGAAGGTATTTCAAATATTAAGCAAGTCGACGAACACGAAATGATATTTGAATCTTCTTACAAAGATTGGTATATACTTGAACATACAAGACTTTTAGATTCTGATAATTATAGATTTAGGGTTATATATTCATGGAACAAAGATATGCTTAAAATAGTAGAAAATCATCACGAAATTAAAATTATTAAATAAATTTTTGGCAGATTTAGTTTAAAAAATAAAAAATGTTATCTTTAATAATATGAATTAAAAATAAATCAAATATGAGTTTTAAAATATCTAAAATTTTTGCAATCCCTCTAATTTTTTCTTCTTTTTTATTTGATATAAATAATGAATTTAATAAAGTAAAAGCAAATGTTAAAAATTCGCCTGCCAATAAAAATGATTTAGATTTATATCATGGGATGGGTGTTTCATTTCTATGTAATGCGACAAGAAAAGGATTTGATTTGGATTTCCCAAAAACATTAAACGTTGCTTCAGCAACATTCGCATCTGTAGTATCACAAAAACATGGAGGGAAAATAATAGAGAAAAAGAAAGAACAAACAATTGATATGAAACAATTACAATTTATTGCATCTCTGCAATTAGTTGAATCAGCTCTTCAAGTATGTCCAGATAATGTTCCTGAAAAGATCGAAAAACAATTTAAGATTGAAACTGAGAGACTAAAGAAATTACAAGGGTTGTAAAAAAATAATTTCATCTATCTAAACATAGAACTAACAGAACTTTCTTCGTGGATTCTCCAAATAGCTTCCCCCAGCATATTTGCGACGGAAAGAACTTTTAACTGTGGAAAATTATCTTTATGTATAACTGGTATGCTGTTAGTCACAATAACTTGTTCGAAAAGATTCTTAGCACTTAATCTTTCATAAGAAGGAGGAGAAAATACAGCGTGTGAGGCACATGCAAATATTCTATTAGCTCCTTCTTGTTTTAGTAAATTTGCTCCAGAACAAATTGTACCTCCCGTGTCTATCATGTCGTCTATTAGAATAGCCGTTTTACCTTTGACTTCACCGATAACCGTAAGACTTTCAGCGATATTATGTGCAGATCTCCTTTTATCAATGATAGCCAACGGCGCATCCTTCATTAATTTCGCAAATGCTCTTGCTCTCGCCACCCCTCCTACATCAGGAGAGACTACAACTATTTCTTCTAAATCTAAAGTTTCTAGATAATCAATTAATACAGGTGAACCGTAAATATGATCGCATGGTATATCAAAGTAGCCTTGAATTTGAGCCGAGTGTAAATCCATCGCTAGAACTCTATCAACTCCTGATTTCTCTAGTAAATTGGCAGTTAATTTTGCAGTTATAGACTCTCTTCCTGAGGTCTTCCTATCTGCCCTTGCATATCCAAAATATGGAATTACAGCCGTTATTTGTCTTGCAGACGCTCTCTTGCATGCGTCAACCATAATCATGAGCTCCATTAAACTATCGTTTACAGGAGCGCATGTAGGTTGTATGAGGAATACATCGCAACCTCTAATAGATTGCTGAATCTGAACATAAAGTTCTCCATCTGCAAATCTTTTAGATATTAACGGTACATTTTCAATCCCTAAGTATGATGCAATTTCTTCAGCTAATTTAGGATTAGTTGTCCCACTTACTAACCTTAATCTACTATTAGTTAGATTAAAGTTCGATTCTTTACTCTGCATTGCCGTGATAAAACTTGTCACGAAATTTGCACCATAAGACTATATTCTTATCGTAGTCGTTTATATGAATTTCGCAAAAAATAATGACTATATATTTTCAAAAGTCACCTCAATTAAGAAAAAAATTGTCAATTAAAAAATAAGAATTTATATTTATCCAGACTTAAAAACAATTAACGATATTTGTCAATTAAAAAAAATTTGTATATGGTTGAATTTAGAGAATTAAAATCACGTTAGTTGTAAAGAATCAAAATATATTAAAAACATGCTTATAGAGTCAATTATTGCAAGAAAATCATTAGGCGTACTTATGCATCCAACATCTATTCCGGGAGGAAGAGTATGTGGAACTTTTGGAAGAGGAGCTAAAGAGTGGATAAAAAAACTTCATAAGCATGGAATTGAATACTGGCAATTTTTACCTCTTACACCTACTGACTCTACAGGTTCTCCATATAGTTCCCCATCTAGTTTTGCGTTAAACCCATGGTTTTTGGATATAGATGACTTAATCGAAAAAGGTTTTATCTTCATTTCAAATGAAGAAAATCTAGTCCCAACAAATCAGAATAAAGATCATTTTGATTTTGATATTGCTGATGACTTATCAAAAAAATTAGGTCTCCTCCTTTTGCAAGCTTGGAATTCACAATCTGAAGAAAGAAAAAGTAATTTTAACAAATGGGTCGATAGGCATTCTTGGGTTGAAGATTATGCAACATTTGTTGTTATCAGAGAGGAATTCAATATGCTGCCTTGGTGGGAATGGCCTCAAGAATTTAAAATAAAAAATAACAAGTTCTTAAAATCGTGGATTAAGAAAAAAAGTGAAAAGATGCTTATTAAAAAATTAATACAGTGGCATCTTGATGAGCAATGGAGCGTCATTAAAAACTTTGCAAAATCAAGAAATATTAAGCTAATAGGAGATTTGCCTTTTTATGTCTCCAGAGACAGCGCCGACGTATGGAGTAATAAATCATTATTTTCCATTTTTAAAAATGGAGATTTAATCTTTCAGAGTGGTGTTCCACCTGATTATTTTTCATCAACAGGACAATTATGGGGTACCCCAACTTACTTTTGGTCAAAACATAAAAGGACTAATTTCAATTGGTGGAGAAAAAGATTTCAAAGACAATTTGAACTTTTGGACATATTGAGATTTGATCATTTTAGGGGTTTAGCGGGTTACTGGAGAGTTAATGGCAGTTCTAAATCGGCAATTATTGGAAAATGGATAAATTCTCCAGGTAAAACTCTATTAAATAAAGTAAAAAAGGATCTAGGAGGTAACTATCTACCAATTATTGCGGAGGATCTGGGAGTAATAACCCCAGATGTAGAGAAATTAAGGGAAAACTTCGAACTGCCTGGAATGAAAATATTGCAATTCGCTTTTGATGGCAATGAAGATAATCCTTATTTACCTAAAAATATTGTAGGAGAAAATTGGGTTGTTTATACAGGTACTCACGACAACTCAACTTCTGTTTCATGGTGGAAATATTTAGATTATGAATCACAAAAAAGAATAAAAGATGAGTATAAATTTTCAGAAAATCCTTCTTGGGATTTAATAGAAATTGGCATGAAAACAAATGCTAATCTCTTTATCGCTCCATTACAAGATCTATTATCTCTAGACGATTCAAGTAGATTAAACAAACCTGGAACCACAAAAAATAACTGGAAATGGAAGTTAAATCTTCCTCTAGAAGAAATAGAAGATAATATAAGAAAATTTAGTGAGCTAGGAAATAATTTTGGAAGAACTCGAAGGTAGACTTTATTAAAAATTATTTATCAACCATTTGATTTTCAATATTTTGAATCTCTATAACATTTACATTTAAAATAAAGTATCTCTTTAATATAAATATAGTTAGGACTAATATAAAAAAATACAAAAGACTTCCTTGCCATGTATTGATAAGATCAAATTTCCTAAACAGAAAATCCTTTCCCTTTTTCTTTAAAATTTTTCTTTCTTTAACTGTTAACTTTAATAATGTATTTTTTTTTAATACTAGGCATTCCTCTAATTTAATTAAATAAGATCTTATAAAAGGATACTTTGGCCTAATATTTTTTTTATTATTTTCAATAGAGTTTATTATTCGTTCAGGAATTTTTGAAATGTATGACAATTCTTTAATCGTAAGGTTTTGTTGTATTCTTGCTTCTTTTACTAATTTTGCAATCTCTATATATTGGTCAACCAATTCAGAACTAAAGTCTTTATTTTTTTCAGATTTTTTATTAAGTAAAAAGAGATTTTTCAAAATATACATTTAATTTTCCAAAAATAAATAATCCTTTTTACTTCTCATTTTTAAAACATTACATCAAATTTTAATCGAATTAAAATCATGAGTAAGTTAATGAGATATAAATATAAAAACTAAACTGTAGATATGATATTTTGGACTGCACTTTTTGCAATATTCATAGGGTTAAAAGTATCTCTAATTAAAACTAAGAGTTTTTTTGCATCAGTAAATTCTAATTTTTCATCTTTTATAAGACTTAAAAGAAGATTCTTCCTAACTTCAGATCCTTTTTTACTGACAAATAATTTCAATCCTGCGTTAGCAACTGGTATGAGGTCTGAATTAATATTATCTGAATCTTTAAATAAAATATTTAACAAACTTTCAACTTTTTCTATTTGAATTTGACCTTTTTTATCAAAAACGACTTCTAAAAGGATTTCTAAAATCTCTTCAGAATTATCGGTAAGTATTTTTTTAGCAATATACGGATAAGCAATTTTTAAAATTTTAAATCCAGGGTCTAGTCTTATTGCTAAACCTTCTTGACTTACAACTGCTCTTATTATTAAGGCAAACCTACTGGGAACTCTAAAAGGATAAGAATACATTAGTTTTGAGAATTTATCAGTAACATTTTTAAGATTAAAATTACCAACTTCAGCCCCAAGAGATCCTCCAAGAACTTCTTTTAATGGTTCAACAAGTTTTTGAAGATTTTGTTCTTTGGTTAAAAAGCCTAATTTCTGGAAATCTTCTGCCAGAAGATAATATTCTTCGTTTATTATGTGAACAATTGCTTTAATAAGAGTAAGTCTATCTGAATTTGTAATAGTATCCATCATTCCGAAATCAACATAAGCTAAATTCCCACAATCTGCATTTCCTCCTTTAAGAGCAAACATATTTCCAGGATGTGGATCTGCATGAAAATATCCAAATTCAAATAATTGCTGCAGTCCACTGATAACACATGTTTTTATAAAAGAAGCAGGTATTAAATTATTTTCCTCTAGTAAAGCTCGATCTCTTAACTTAACTCCATCAATCCAAGAGGTTGTGATAATTCTTTTAGATGAAAACTTTTTTTCTAATTTAGGAATAAAAATATTTGGATTTTCTTTGAATAAATTTGCAAACTTCAAAGCATTTTCGGCCTCTTTTTCATAGTCTATTTCATCAAAAAGTGCCTTACCGAATTCATCTATTATTTCTCCAATTCCAACACCTATATTTAATGGCAAGAATGGGGATAAAAAAGTTCCTAAAAACCTTAATATTACAACATCCCTTCTTATGAGAAAGTATAAATTTGGCCGCTGTACTTTCACAGCTATAAAAGAATTATTTATTTTTGCTTTATAAACCTGACCTAAGCTTGCTGAAGCAATAGGACTATCTGGAAACTCTTCAAATAATTCATTAGCAGGTGATCCAAGTTCCTCTTTAATAGTTTTTAAAGCAATTTTGTGATCGAATGCTGGGAGATTATCTTGTAGGTTTGTAAGTTCTGTAAGCCAATCTTGTCTAACAAGATCTGGTCTAGTTGAGAGTGCTTGTCCTAATTTGATAAAGCAAGGGCCTAAATCTGTTATTACATCAAAAAGATATTTCGAGAGATTTTTTTGTACATTTTTATTTTTACTGTTACCTTGAAAAAGTATTCTTAAAAAAAGAAAAATAAAAGTTAAAAGGATATATAAAACTCTTGGGATAAAAATCCATGGCCTCAAAATCAACCAAAGTAAGTCATCTTTTGCTGAATATTTCGAATAAGATCTTTTCATTAAATTTAGAAAATATCAAAGAAGATTACCATATTTTCTATTCTATATATGTCAATAATACTTTATGAGCATTTCATCTTTTCTAACTAAAAAGTTTTTAAAGTCTTTATTCTTTCCCGCTCATAACAGAGGGGCCGCTTTACCAAAAAAATTAGTGAAGTTATTAAAAAATCCGCCTGGGTATTGGGACTTGCCAGAACTACCAGAAATAGGTTCACCATTATCCCAAAGCGGATTAATAGCTAAATCTCAAAGAGAATTTTCTGACAAATTTGGGGCCAAAGGGTGTTTTTTTGGAGTTAATGGAGCTTCCGGATTAATACAATCAGCAGTAATTGCAATGGCAAATCCAGGCGAAAATATCCTTATGCCTAGAAATGTTCATATAAGTGTTATAAAAATTTGTGCGATGCAGAATATAAATCCAATCTTTTTTGACCTGGAATTTTCAACCGGAACGGGGCATTACAAACCAATTACAAAAATTTGGTTGGAAAATATATTTAAAAAATTAAATTTTGATGAGAATAAAATTGCAGGAGTTATTCTCGTAAATCCCTCTTATCATGGTTATGCCGGAGATTTAGAGCCTTTAATAGATTGTTGTCATAAAAAAAATTTACCTGTTTTAGTTGATGAAGCCCATGGTTCATATTTCCTTTTTTGTGAAAACCTTAATTTACCAAAACCGGCCTTATCATCAAACGCTGATTTAGTCGTTAATTCATTGCATAAGTCGCTTAATGGATTAACTCAAACGGCGATACTTTGGTACAAAGGTAATCTAATAAATGAAGGTAATTTAATCAAAAGCATTAATTTGTTGCAAACTACTAGTCCTAGTTCCTTATTACTTTCTTCTTGTGAAGAGTCTATTAGGGACTGGCTTAACAAAAAAAGTTTATCAAAATATCAAAAAAGAATTTTAGAGGCAAAAATTATTTATAAAAAATTAATTCAAAAAAATATTCCTCTCATAGAAACTCAAGACCCCTTAAAAATTGTATTAAATACCTCTAAGGCTGGGATTGATGGTTTTACTGCTGATAATTTTTTTTATAGAAATGGCCTTATTGCTGAATTGCCAGAAATGATGACTCTCACTTTTTGCTTAGGATTTGGAAATCAAAAAGGTTTTCTTAATTTATTTGAAAAGTTATGGAAAAAATTACTATTAGATTCTAAAAAATCAAAAAGTTTAGAAGTCCTCAAATCGCCCTTTAAATTAGTTCAAGCTCCCGAAATCGAAATTGGAATTGCTTGGAGAAGTAAGACTCGGAGTATTTCTTTCTCACAATCATTAAATAAAATTTCTGGAGATATTATTTGCCCTTATCCTCCTGGGATACCTCTACTAATTCCTGGCGAAAAAATTGATATAGATAGGTTTAATTGGATAAATAATCAAAGTTTATGCAACAAAGATCTGGTAAATTTTAATATAAGAGTCATAGAAACATAGCAATTTCATATGAGATTAAGAAGCGGATTACTTATAGGAATTTTTGGTTTATTTGTTGTTTTGATGGGGGGATGGTTTTTTACATTGGCAACTGCGTTGCTTACATATCTAGCATTATTAGAGTTTTTTAGAATGGCAGAATTTAAAGGAATAAGACCAGCTACAAAAACCACATTATTTTCATCCTTTATTATTATAATCTCTGCTTATCTTGAGACTATTGGTTTACTTGAAGGAGAAATTTCAAATTCAATTTTGCCAATCTGTTCAGTTGGGATATGCACTTGGTTACTTTTGCAACCAAAACCTGGGACAATTTCAGATATTGCAGCCTCTATTTTTGGATTATTCTATTTAGGTTTTTTACCTAGTTACTGGATTAAGTTAAGGGGATTAGATTCAGTGATAATAAGTTCAAATCAGGGTTTTATGTCGTTTGAGAACTTATCAAATACTACAGGTCTTGATTTAACTTTGACTTCTTGTTTTTTAATTGTAGCTAGTGATATTGGTTCTTATTTCATTGGGAAGTCATTTGGTAAAACATCTCTATCTCCAATATCTCCGAGCAAAACTATAGAAGGTTTAATTGGAGGAATATCCTGTTCAACTTTACTAGCAATATTTTTCGCATTTTTAATGAATTGGGAAAATCCATTATTTGTTGGAATAATATATGGAATTTCAATTTCTCTTATGGCATTAGTTGGAGATTTAATTGAATCTATGATGAAGAGAGATGCAAAAATAAAAGATTCCGGAACTTTTTTGCCGGGACATGGAGGAATTCTTGACAGAATTGATAGTTACATCTTTACTCCATCTGTTATTTATTATATTTTTATTATTCTCAAGTATCTAAATTAATTAAAAAATCTTTTATTCCAAAAAATAATCTTGGATAATTTTACTAGATAATGACGGTAGATCTATATGTGGAAGATGACCACAATTTTGTAACCCTACAAAATTTAATTTTTTAATACTTCTTATATTTTTAATCTCTTTTTTCCCAAGAATTCGATCATTTTCTCCACATAAAGTTTTAATTGGAATATTTTGTATATATTTTTGAGTCCCTGCAAATCCACCACTTTTTGCAAATGATGCAAGTGAATGCCTCCATCCTTTACAACCTAGATGAATCGAAGCAATTTGCTCTTCCTTCTTACCAACACATTCATCTGGAAAAGCAAATGCTTGCCTACAAAGACTTTTCCTGACCTGAGGCAATCCAAGAAATGAGGCGCCAATTTGGTTAAGAGGGAAAGGGATACTCTTAGGTTCTCCAAACAATCCGGCGGGGGACAAAAGGATAATTTTATCTACATAATCAGGAATTTCAAAAGCAAGTTTTAAAGCTGTTGAGCCTCCCATAGAAGCACCAATAATTTTTAGATTCTTTGTTATCTTTAAGGTATTAAGGAGATCAATTAAATGTGAAATTATTTTCGAGGAATTATATTCATTTGTTGCGCACCTAGGACTAAAACCAAAACCAAGCAGATCAGGAACAATTACTTGAAAATTTCTTTTTAGTGATTTATATATTCTCCTGAATTCTAAAAAACTACTATCAAAGCCATGAAGAAGAAGTATAGGTTTTCCTTTCCCTGCAATAACTACTGGGAACTTTAAAGAATTCCAGTTTTGGTTGAGTTTTATCCACTTAACATCATTTGCTAAATAAAGGCCCAAAGGGTCTAGTAGTGATAATTTGGCACTTTCAAAAAATTCTACATTTAAATCACTTAATTGTTCAAAATTGTTTTTAGTCAAAAAATGTTTATATTTTAATTTTTTGTTTTTCAAAATTTGAAATGACCTCTACTATATCATTTTTATTAATTTCAAAAGGCAAAAAATGGATCTCGGATTTATCTCGACAAGTAAAATCAGCAATTTTCTCTAAATTATTATTTTCAAAAACATTTATTCCAAGTTGTCCGATAGTAGTTGGCAAATTCAATTCTTTCATGAGTACAAATAATTGTTTAATTGATTGATCAGCTAATTTATTATTATTTTTCATTTCTTCTAATCTTAATTGCAATAATAATCCAATCCCAACAATCTCACCATGTAAAAATTTATTAGGAGTGATTATCTGAGTAATTGCATTATGAATAGCATGTGCTGCTGCAGTCCTACACTTTTCTCCACCAATACCACCAACTAATCCTGCTGTAAGTCCACACGCCTCTATAGTATTTCGCCAAGAAGGATTATTTTCGATTTCAAATTGCCCCTTAAACGCTTTTTCTCCATCTATTAATAGTTGATCTCTTAAAACTCTTGATATCTGAATTGCTTGTTGAACAAGACCGTCATTTATCGTTGAACTTGTTATTGAGGATTCATACCATTTTGCTAAGGCATCTGCTATGCCACTTGCAAGTGTTCTTAATGGAGCTGTTTGAATAAATTTATGATCATAAACTAGTATTTTCGGACAAGATCTTAATGCGACATCCTTTATGAATCGACCATCCTTTGTATATATATTTGATAAGGCTGTCCAACCTGCACATGTGGAGGCGCTAAGGGGTACTGTAATACAAGGGATATTAAGAGACTCGGCTATATATTTTCCAGAATCTAGAACTTTACCACCTCCAGCTGCGATAACAGAATCATTATTGTTATTTGAAATGATATTCTTAACTCTTGAGATATCTTCGTAGCAACAGTCAAATTGTAAATTAGCAGAATTAACAATAAGATTTTGATTTTTTAAATCATTAAAAATATTATTTCTCAAATTATTAGTTTGAAACCCTCTACCTAGAAGTAATGGACTTTTAGTTAGTTTAGTAATTTGAGGTAAAGATTCTTCCCAAGCATAATTTCCCCTATATATAGTTTCTGGAGAGATTGACTGCATATTTACTT
The DNA here is from genome assembly GCA_003211955.1 of Prochlorococcus sp. AG-459-O09. Lineage (GTDB taxonomy): Bacteria > Cyanobacteriota > Cyanobacteriia > PCC-6307 > Cyanobiaceae > Prochlorococcus_A. The sequence goes on from QCRH01000010.1 coordinate 30,369, forward strand.
AGATGATTAGAAGTTAGCACCTGCGAGCTCTTGAGAAGATTCTTCAGAAGAAATATTTATTGTAACTTTTTTATTATCATCTATATCAACTAAAGCATTATCTCCATCTTTTATTCTCCCAGAAAGAACTTCTTCAGCCAAGCTATCTTCGAGTAAACGCATAACCGCCCTCCTTAAAGGTCTTGCTCCGTATGAAGGATTATAACCTTCTTCAACAAGTCTTTCTTTGAAAGCCTCAGTGACATTTAATTTAATGCCTTTATCTTGTAATCGGACAAAAACTTCTTGCAACATTATTTCAGCAATTTCTTTAACTTCATTTTTAGTTAGTTGTCTGAATACAATTATTTCATCAAGTCTATTTAAAAATTCAGGCCTGAAGTATTGCTTAAGTTCTTCATTAACTAATGATTTGATTCTATTATATTGACTATCTTCAACTGAATCACCTGAGAATTCGAATCCTAGACCGCCTCCACCTTTCTCGATTACTTTTGAACCGATATTAGAGGTCATTATTAACAATGTATTTTTAAAATCTACAGTTCTACCTTTGGAGTCAGTTAATCTTCCGTCTTCAAGTAGTTGTAATAGTAAGTTGAAAACATCTGGATGCGCTTTTTCTACTTCATCAAATAATACGACGGTATAAGGACGTCTTCTAACCGCTTCAGTAAGCTGGCCACCTTCGTTAAAACCAACATAACCAGGAGGCGAGCCTATAAGTTTACTAACAGTATGTCTTTCCATAAATTCTGACATATCTAATCTGATCATTGCTTCTTCACTTCCGAAGAAATATGAAGCTAATGATTTAGTCAATTCAGTTTTACCAACACCAGTAGGGCCAGAGAAGATAAAACTTGCGATTGGTCTATTAGGATTTTTTAATCCAACTCTTGCTCTTCTTATAGCTCTAGAGACAGCCTTTACAGCTTCATCTTGTCCAATTAGCCTTTGGTGAAGTGTTTCCTCCATATTAAGAAGCTTGACTGATTCAGTTTCTGTTAATTTTTGAACAGGAACACCTGTCCATGAAGCCACAATATGTGCCACATCCTCTTCGCTAACAAGTGGACTTTGTAAAAGTTTTGAATCATTTTCTAAAGAATTATCAGCATCAGATAGATCTCCAGCTGTAGATTCTTTTTTATTGTCCAATACCTCTTTAATTTTTGCAGACAATTCCATCTCTTTTTCACGTAATTGACCAGCTTGATCGAAGTTTTGGTCTCTAACAGATTCTTCCTTTTGTTTTTGGATTTGTCTTAGTTCTCTATCTATTTGTTTTGCTTCAGGCGGAAGTTTAGAGTTTATTAAGCGTACTCTACTTCCAGCCTCGTCGATGAGGTCAATAGCCTTATCAGGTAAAAATCTGTCAGATATATAACGATCACCTAAATGAGCGGCAGCCTCTAGCGCATCATCAGTAATTTTTAGACGATGATGTTGTTCGTAACGCTCTCTAAGACCTTTTAAAATTTCGATTGTATCCTCTATAGATGGCTCCCCTACCATTACAGGTTGGAATCTTCTTTCTAGTGCAGCATCTCTTTCAATATGTTTTCTGTATTCATCTAGAGTTGTTGCTCCAATACATTGAAGTTCCCCTCTAGCTAATGCTGGCTTGAGTATATTTGCTGCATCTATAGCTCCTTCAGCAGCTCCAGCACCAATTAATGTATGAACTTCATCTATGACAAGTATGACGTTACCTGCTGATTTAATTTCTTCCATTATTTTTTTTAACCTTTCTTCAAATTCACCTCTATATTTTGTTCCTGCGACTAAAAGACCTATATCAAGAGTCAAAACTCTTTTATCTTCTAGTATGTCTGGAATATCACCAGTTTGTATTCTTTGAGCTAAACCTTCTGCGATAGCTGTTTTACCTACACCTGGCTCCCCAATAAGAACAGGATTATTTTTTGTCCTCCTACCAAGTATTTGAACTACACGATCTATTTCTGAATGGCGGCCAACTACTGGATCTAGTTTTGACTCACTTGCTAATTTCGTTAAATTTGTTCCAAATTCGTCAAGGGTAGCAGTTTTTAAGTTACCTTTAGTTGAACTAGCCCCTGTACCAACTTCGGCTGTTTCACCTAGCATCCTTATAACTTGAGTTCTTACTTTGGTAAGGTCAATATTAAGATTTTCTAATACTCTTGCAGCAACGCCTTCGCCTTCTCTTATTAAGCCTAATAAAAGGTGTTCTGTACCTATGTAATTATGACCTAACTGACGAGCCTCTTCGAGAGATAATTCTAAAACTCTTTTAGCCCTTGGGGTAAAAGGTATTTCAACGGCAACAAACCCTGAACCTCTACCTATTATTTTTTCTACCTCTATCCTTGAATCTTTTAAATTAACTCCAAGTGATTTGAGTACTTTCGCTGCAACTCCAGTTCCTTCTCCAATTAACCCCAAAAGAATTTGTTCAGTTCCAACGAAATTATGACCGAGTCTTCTAGCTTCCTCTTGAGCAAGCATAATGACTTTTATAGCCTTTTCTGTAAATCTTTCAAACATTAGAAGATTAAATTCCTATTAATAACCTACCAGTAATATGTCAATTTTGTGTTCAGAATGAGCTTTTGTGAATACCCAAAAGTATATTTTATTAAATTAAATTGAACGTTTTTAGTGATATAGCAAGAAATTATAGTAATTTCAAGCATTCTGGTTATCCGAACAATTAAATTTTACATTATTTTGTTGTTAATTTTTTTTCTTTTAAAAGAGCATGCGAACCATCTTTATAATAATTTTTTCTAACTCCTACAGTAGAAAAATCAAAGCGACTATAAAATTTTTCGGCAATAACATTGCCCTGAGAAACCTCCAATAGTATTTTTTTTAAATTTAATTTTTCACATTTTTTTATTAGGTAGCTCATAAGATATGATCCAAAACCCTTTTTCCTAAATTTCTTATTTACAACAAAATAATTTATTTGACCTTCATCAAGAATAACCTGAAAAACGCATAATCCAATAACTATATTTGAAATTAATAATCCAAATATTTTTGTACCTTCTTTTTTGAATTCGTTAGCCCATTGTTTCTTGCTCCATAGGGAAATTGTATGTGAATCTAATTCAAAACATAAATCAATATCTTTCTCATTTATCTGTTTGATAGATATCATTTTATTATGTATGTATATTTAAAAAGTTCAAATCTAGAGTCATTATAAAGTATGACAGTTTTGGCAAAACTTTATTTAAAGTTCTCACATGGAAGAAAAACAATCTTTTTTAAAACAGAAAATTGACTTAGAAAGTCCTAATAAAAATATCGTACCTATTACTACATCCATTGGAGGAGATGGGAAATTGTCAGTTGGTGGATGTTCTATTGAAGAGTTAGTTAAAAAATATGATTCTCCAATATATATATTGGATGAAATCACTTTAAGAAAGTCTTGTAGAGCTTATAAAAAAGCATTAGAAAAATATTACCCAGGGGAATCTCTTCCTATATATGCTTCCAAGGCAAATAGCTCTATATTCATGAGTAATCTTGTTTCCTCAGAAGGTCTAGGACTTGATGCAGTGTCAGAGGGAGAATTATTAACTGCTTTAAAGGGTGGGGTACCAAAAGAAAAAATTGTTTTTCATGGGAATAACAAATCTGACAATGAAATTGATTTCGCGATTAGAAATAACATCAAAATAATTGTAGATAATGACTATGACTTAAAAAGATTAGAGGAAGTATCAAATTCATTAAGTCATGACTTAGAAATAATGATTCGTTTTACTCCTGGAATCGAATGCCATACACATGAATACATAAGAACAGGTTCATTTGATAGCAAATTTGGTTTTGGAATCGAATATTTGAATAATTTATTTACAAGCATAAGCAAAACTAAACATTTAAAATTAAAAGGACTACATGCTCATATTGGTTCCCAGATCTTTGAACTAGACCCTCATAAGGATCTAGGCGAAATAATGGTAAAAATTATTTTAGACGCCAAAAAATTTGGCCATGATATTAAAGAACTTAATGTTGGTGGAGGTTTAGGCATAAAATATACAAAAAATGACGACCCACCTTCTATCGATGAATGGGTTAAAACAATTTCCAACTCAGTTGTTAAAGCTTGTAAAAAACACAATTTAGATCTGCCAAAATTGATGTGTGAACCTGGAAGATCCATTGTATCTACAGCAGGCATAACAATTTACAAAATTGGAGCTTTTAAAGAAATTCCTGGAATAAGAACTTATTTGTCTGTTGATGGCGGGATGAGTGATAATCCAAGGCCGATAACATATCAATCAAATTATTCTGCATGTTTGGTAAAAAACCCTTTTAATATTGATTCTAAAAATAAATATACAATTGCTGGCAAACACTGCGAATCGGGAGATGTATTGTTTAAGGAGATAGAACTTGCGAATTGTGAAACAGGAGATCTAATATGTGTTTTTGGAACTGGTGCTTACAATAATTCAATGAGTTCTAACTACAACAGAATTCCGAGACCCGCAGCACTTTTAGTGTGTGATGGAGAAGCAGAGATTATTCAAAAAAGAGAAAGTCCATTAGATCTTTTGAAATATGATGTTTTGCCTGATCGCTTTATTAAATAAAGTTAGGTAAATTTAAATTAATTTTGTTTTTAGTGTGAATTTCTGGGGGATTATAAATTTAAAGCTTTTATTAGATGTCTTATTTGCTGTTGGTTTCGGACTTTTATTATTCTCTAGAGTAAAGGAACAACGGACATTATGGCTTTTAAGAGGATATTTGTTTTTAGTATCATCCGCATGGTTTATACAAAGATATGCTTACTTACCACTAACATCAAAATTAATTGACGCTGTAGTCCTCGCTTGCTCTCTTTCATTAGCGATCCTTTGGCAAGGAGAGTTAAGAAGATTAATGGAACTACTAGGCACTGGGAGGTTAGCTGTATTACTTGGAAATCCCCCAAAGGAATTTAGAGCAACTTCTACTACCATTACTAAGTTAGTTGATACTGCAGGTAAACTCTCTCAAAATAGAAGAGGCGCTTTAATCGTTGTAGATTTGGGGAGTGATTTAAGACCTGAAGATTTTTTATATTCAGGTACCAATATTGAGGCACAATTATCAACTGACCTTTTAATAAATCTTTTTGCAACAGACACGCCTTTACATGATGGAGCAGTTCTTGTGAAAGGGAATAAAATAATTTCTGCTGGTGTAATACTACCCCTTTCAAGACAAGGAATAAGTAGATATGGCACAAGAC